>NZ_SAUN01000001.1:4047205-4358529 GCF_004011505.1 Nonomuraea polychroma | reverse complement strand
CGTGTGGTGTGCGCCGCGGGTGTGCAGTCGGAGATGGAGGTCGCGTTCGCGGCCCTGCACTCGCTCTGCGCGCCGATGCTGGACCTGCTGGACGGCCTGCCGGGACCACAGCGCGACGCGCTCGGCACGGCGTTCGGGCTACGCGCCGGACCGGCGCCGGACCGCTTGCTTCTCGGCCTGGCCGTCCTCAGCCTGCTCGCGGCGGCGGCCGACGAGCGTCCGCTGGTGTGCGTGATCGACGATGCCCAATGGCTGGACCACGCCTCGGCGCAGGTGCTCGCCTTCGTCGCGCGCCGGCTGGTCGCGGAATCCGTGGCTTGCGTGTTCGCGGTACGCGGCGCCGACGAGATGGAGCAGCTGTCCGGGCTGCCGGTGATGGACGTCGCGGGCCTGTCCGCCGGCGATGCCCGGGCGCTCCTGCGCTCGATGGTCCCCGGCCCGCTGGACGAGCAGGTACGGGATCGGCTGGCCGCCGAGGCCCGTGGCAACCCGCTGGCGTTGCTGGAGCTGGTGCGTGAGTTCACCCGTCCTGAACTGGCGGGCGGGTTCGGGCTGCCGACAGCCCAGACGCTTTCGGGCCGCATCGAGAACGCCTTCCGGCGACAGCTGGAACGCATGCCCGCGCACACCCGGCGACTGTTGCTGCTGGCGGCCGCCGACCCGCTCGGCGACGCGGCGCTGGTCTGGCGGGCGGCCGCGCGGCTCGGCCTCGGTATGGCGGTGATCGGCGCCGCGAACGACATGATCGTCATCGGGGTCCGCGTGCGGTTCCGGCATCCGCTGGCGCGTTCAGCGGTGTACCGGGCGGCCTTGCCGGAGGAACGCCGGAGGGTGCACCTGGCGCTGGCGGAGGCGACCGATGCCGATCCGGATCGGCGTGCCTGGCACCGCGCGCACGGCACCGCGCAGCCGGACGAGGAGGTCGCCGCGGAGCTCGAACGCTCGGCCGCACGTGCGCAGGCGCGCGGTGGCCTGGCGGCCGTCGGCGCCTTCTTGGAGCGGGCGGCCGCGCTCACGCCCGACCCTCAGCGCCGGGCAGAGCGCGCGCTGGCCGCCGCACGGGCCAAGCACCTGGCCGGCGCCCCCGAGCCGGCCCTGGTGCTGCTGGCCTCGGCCCAGGCCGGGCCGCTGGACGAGTTGCGACTGGCCCACGCGGAACTCCTGCACGCCGAGATCGCGAGCGCCTCGAATCCCGGCAGATCCGCCGTGCCGATGCTGCTCAAGGCCGCCGGACGGTTCGAGCCCCTGGACACCGGACTGGCTCGCGACACGTATCTGCAAGCGTTGTCCGCCGCGATCTGCGCCCTCCCGGACGAGGGCCCCGGCCTCGTGGACGTCGCGGCGGCCACCCGTGCGGCGCCACCCGCACCCGCCACCCCCCGGGTCGCGGATCTCCTCCTCGACGCCCTGGGCCGGCACTTCACGGAGGACGCGCGGAGCGCGGCACCGGCCATGCGGCGGGCCTTGGCCTTCTTCTTGACCGAGGACATCTCCGCCGCGGAGGAGTCCCGCTGGCTATGGGCCGCCCACATCATCGCCGTGGCCCTGTGGGACGACAGGTCGAGTCGCGAACTGGCGGATCGTCACGTCCGTCTCGTCCGTGACACCGGCGCGCTCGCCCTGCTGCCCCTGGCGTGGTGCACGCGTCTCATACGGCTCACCTTCGAGGGCGAACTGGACGAGGCGGCGTCGGTGAACGAGGAGATACAGACGCTCGTCGCCGCGACCGGTGTCCGGACCTGCTTCGGATACCACGGGCCGGGGGGCGGCGCCCTCGCTGTGGCAGCGTGGCGGGGACAGCAGGCCGAGACGGAACACCTGGCCGATGCCCTGATGAGCGAGGCGGCATCCCACGGCGAGGGATCCACCGTGTCAGTCAGCCAGTGGCTGAGAGCCGTTCTCCACAACGGCCTCGGCCGGCACGAGGAAGCCCGGGCGGCCGCCGAACGCGCCTGCGCGTACCACCCCTCGCCGGGTGCCGCGGCACATTGGGCGCCGGCCGAGCTCGTCGAGGCGGCGGTCTACAGCGGCGAGCGCGAGCTCGCCGCCCGAGCGCTCGAGCAACTCGTCGCGACCACTCAGGCGAGCGGAACCGACTGGGCTCTCGGGGTCGAGGCCCGGTCGCGGGCGCTGCTCAGCCAAGGCGACGAAGCCGAAGACCTCTACCGCGCGGCTATCGACCGGCTTCGGCGGACCCGCATGCGCGTCGACCTCGCCCGCTCCCACCTGGTCTACGGCGAATGGCTGCGCCGCGAGCGCCGCCGGCTCGACGCGCGCGAGCAGTTGCGCACCGCCTACGAGCTGTTCATGGCCATGGGCATGGACGGGTTCGCCGGCCGGGCGGAGCGCGAGCTGGTGGCGACCGGAGAGATGGCCAGCAGGCGTACGGTCGAAACCGTCGACCAGCTCACGCCGCAGGAAAAGCAGATCGTGCGGCTGGCCCGTCAGGGCATGACGAACAAGGAGATCGCCGCTCACGTGTACGTCAGCCCTCGCACCGTCGAATACCACCTTCGGAAGGTCTTCGCCAAGCTCGGCATTACCTCTCGTAACCAGCTCCAAGGCATCGCATGACCGGTGATGGGACGGCGCTGCCCCTGCCGAAGACCAGCGCTGCCGGGGAGGCTCACGAGATGACCTGCATGGACTACCGGTGGCGCCTGCGGGAGGTCATGGCCGGTCGCGGCATGTTCTCCACCACCGACCTACGTCCGCTGCTGGCCGAGCGCGGCATCGACCTGTCGCCGAGCCAGGTGTACCGGCTGGTGGCGGAGAAGCCGGAGCGGCTCAGCCTCCGTACGTTGATGGCGCTGCTGGACATCCTGGACTGCACCATGGAGGACCTGATCGAACCGCTGCCCGCCCGGTCATCCGGCGCGGACGGGGACGCACGCCGAAACTGACCCGGCGCATCCATCCCCATCCGTGTCACAGATTGGGCGGCCGCCCTGTCTTAGCTGAGGAATGAATCCGACGAGGCGCCGAGATGGAGAGGGCAGCCCATGAGAATCACGTATCGCCGGAGCTCGGCCTCCTCGGCTCTCAACGGCGTCGCCGAGGGCGACTCGCCGGGGGGTCACCGCTATGGGGAGCGGCAAGCATGACGGGCGGCGAAAGGCCGCGTCCCTCGTCATCGAGCCGGTCGGCCGAAGGCCCGAAGCCGGTCGGCTTGAGCGCCCTTCCCCGGCCCGTGGCGGTGGTGGTAGGGGGCGGGGGAGTGCTCGGGGCCGCGCAGGTTGGTATCGGGTACGCGTTGGAGCAGCGGGGATTCGTCCCGGATCTGATCATCGGAACGTCGGTGGGCGCCCTCAACGGAGCGATCGCGGCCGCCCATCCCGGCAAGGCCGCACCCTGGCTGGATCACGTGTGGACCCATGTGCGGCGCCGTGAGGTGTTCCCGCTCGGCTACCTGCCCTCGCGGGCCAGTATCTGCACTGATCGCGGCCTGCGTGGGCTGATCGCCCGGGCCGGGCTGCCGTCACGGATCGAACAGTTGGAGATCCCCTTCACCGCGGTCGCCATGGATCTGGCCACCGGCGCTCAGGCGCTGCTCGACCACGGAGATCTCGAGTCCGCGCTGCTGGCCAGCGCGGCCATTCCAGGGGTCCTGCCCCCGGTGGATCGGGAAGGCCGGACGCTGGTCGACGGCGGGGTGATCGCTCTTGTCCCGGTACGGGCGGCCCTGCAGGAAGGGGCGGCCAGCGTAGTGGTGCTGTCGATCGGGCCGACGAACTGGCCGCTCCGCCCGACCACCCCGCCCTGGCGGGCCGGCGCGGTCGCCGCCAGGGCGGGACTGCTCCTGTGGCACCATCAGATCGAGCGCGACCTGCACGAAGTGTCCCAACAGATTCCGACCGTCGTGCTGCCGACCGGCATCGACACCTGGCCCTCCCCTTGGGACTTCAGCCATTCCCGGCGGCTGATCAACACTGCTTCCCTCGCAGCGGGCCGCTTTCTCGACGGGCTGCGCATCAGCGGACCCGGCCTGTATCGGGTCGACGGTGCTCCTGAGACATCGGCCGGCCCGGGCAAGGCATGGACCGCCTCCGTATCGGGGGGCAGCCAGTGAGCACCATCGCGTTCCTCAACATCGCCATGCACGGGCACATCAATCCGACGCTGCCGGTCGTGGCCGAGCTGGTTCGTCGTGGCCACTCCGTCACCTATCACACCTCGCCCGCTTTCTCGAAGGAGATCGAGGACACCGGTGCGACCGTGTGCCTCTACCCCGGGGGTGACCAACCGTTCCCCGATCCGCCGATGCCGCTCACGATGCTGGACGGGCTGGCGCGCGCCGCCGTCGCTCTGCTGCCCGGTGTCCTTTCCGATCTGCGTCGCGTCCGGCCTGACCTGATCGTCCATGGCGCCGCCTGCCCCTGGGGTGCGGTCGCCGCCGGCGAACTCGGCGTGCCGGCGGCAGCGGCGTTCACCACGTTCGCGTTCAATCGGTATGTCCCCAGCCCCACTCGCGCCTCGTGGGAGCTGCTGGCCGCGGCGGCGACCCGGCCCCGCAATGCCCAGAGCTATCTGCGGTCGCGGTGGGAGTTGTACCGCCGCTACAACACCCGTGGGTTGCCACTGTTCGACTTGGCGAACGCACGCCAGCCACTCAACCTGGTCTTCACCTCGCGCGCGTTCCAGCCCGGCGTCGACGCCTTCGACCAGTCCTACCAGTTCGTCGGCCCTAGCCTCGGCGCCCGTTCACCCGACCCGTCGTTCCCGGCCGATCGGCTTCAAGCCCCGGTGCTGTACGCCTCAGTGGGCACGGTGTTCGATGCCGGCCCGCAGCTGCTGCGCGAGTTCGCCACCGCGCTTGCACCACTCGGCGGCACCGTGATCATCTCCACCGGACAGACCGATCCAGCCGCGCTGGATCCGCTGCCGGCCAATGTGCTCGCTCGCCGCTTCGTGCCGCAACCAGAGGTGCTGGCCCGCGCTGCGCTGTTCGTCACTCACGGGGGCATGAACAGCGTCAACGAGGCCATGCACGCCGGGGTTCCGATGCTGGTGGTCCCCCAGGGCGCAGATCAGCCGCTGGTGGCCCGGCGGGTTGTCGAGCTCGGCGCCGGCCTGTCCATCCGTACCCAGGACGCCGCCGCGGGAGCCGTGAACGCCCTCGCTCGACGCCTGCTCAACGAGCCGCGCTTCCAGGCCGTGGCGGCCACCTTGCAGATCGCCCAGCGCGAGGCCGGCGGCTATCTGCGCGCCGCCGACGAACTCGAGCGCTACCTGCACCGGGTCGGCCGGGTCAGCCGGCCGGCCCCGGCGGATTCGCCACAGGAGCGCTGAGCGATGTCACCTCTCGTCGTCGTCCTGCTGCTGCTCGCCGGGCTGTCTGAGTCCGCCGGGCGGATCCTGCCCCTGGTGGCTCGCCGGCCCGGCGTGTCGCGGTCCCACGCGATCCGGCTCCTGCTGACCGGTGCCGTGGCCGAGGGCGCTGTGTTCGCGCTGTGGCCACTGACCGCGTGGACCCTTGCCGAGCTGGTGCTGTCCGCGCGACTGCCCGGCGTCGCCGCCGCGTTGACCTGGACACCCGACCTGGCCGCACCGCTGCTTCTCGCCGCCGTCCTCGCGTTCCCGCTGCTCGGGCCGCTGCTGCACCTGTTGCTCCTCGTGGGCGTCGGGGCCGGCCTCGTCGCCCCGCTCGCCGCGACGACCGGGCTGGGCTGGTGGGCTGCCGCGGGCTGCGTGGCCGTCGCCGGAGTCGGGCTGGCCGCCGCCATCGATGTGGTCCGGCGCCTGGTCGGGAAGATCAGCGCCACCGGGACGCGGGAGCTGCTCACATGACCGAGTTCCCGCTCCTGGTCCTGGTGCTCGGCCCGGTCCTGCTCGCCGAAGCTCTGCTCGCCCGCTACGAGGTGATGGCCTACATCGCCGGCTGGCGGACTCCCACCACCGAGCTTCCCCAAGGCATGCGCTACGCCCGGGGTGCGGACCCCGACCGTCCTCCGGACGCCTACCTGGTCTATCTGGACGGCATCGGGAAACGTCGCTTCAGCGACACCCGCGACGGGGGGCAGCTGGTCAAGGCCCTGATCGCCGGAGCGCCCGAACTACGGGTGCTGGGTCAGGTGCAGCCCTACTCCCCGCTGGCCGACCCGCTCGTGAACCGGCCTGTGTGGGAGTGGCTCCGCCACCACATCGGGATCTTGCTGTTCCTGCACAACGTCATGCAGATCTTCGTCGCCGCCGACCACCGGTACCGTCCCCTGTACAACCGCGCCGTGGGCGCCCAGATCGCCAATCAGCTGCGCCTTGCCGGGTACCGGTCCGACAGCGGCATACCCGTGGTGCTGCTCAGCTACAGCGGCGGCGCGCAGGTCGCCACCGGCGCGGTGGAACAACTGCACACCCAACTGCGTGCCCCGCTCCTGCTGATCACTCTCGGTGGGTTCCACAACGGCGCCAACGATCTCACCCACGCTCAACACCTGTATCAGCTCACCAGCGCCGGCGACTGGATCGAGCGGGTCGCCACCTGGATCTTCCCTCAGCGGTGGCGGCTGTTCCGCCGCAGTGGATGGAACCGGGCCTGCCGCGCCGGAAAGATCACGGTGCACCGGCTCGACCCGGCCACTCACATCGGGCGGAACAGCTACATCAGCCCGGAGGCGCAGCTTCCCGATGGCCGCAGCTACCTCGATCGCACCGCCGACACTGTGACCGCACTCATCCGTGCATGGTCTGGACCGATGAGCGGATCGCCGCGGGAACCGTGACCTCCACTGATGATCATGGACCGGTGCGGAGGTGCCCACTCAGCAGGCGAGGTTGATGGTGGCGGGGATGCCGTGGCGGGTCATTTTGGCGTAGGGGCACAGCGCGGCCGCCTGGGTGAGCAGCGGGCCGGCCGTGCCGCGGTCGACTCCGGGCCAGGTCACGGCGAGCTCGGCGCGTAGCTGGTAGCCGCCGTCCGAGGGGTCGCGGCCGAAGGCGACGGTTGCCTCCACGGTGATCGGTCCGGGATCGAGGAGGTGCCGGCGGGCCAGCAGGCTCAGGGCACCGTGGAAGCAGGCGGCGTATCCGGCGGCGAAGAGCTGTTCGGGGTTCGGGCCGGGGTTGTCGCCGCCCAGTTCCTCGGGCATCCGCAGCTCGAGGGCGAGGGCGCCGTCGGCGGAGCGGGCCTGGCCGGTGGCCCGGCCGTGGTCGGAGCTGCCGCCGTTCACGGCGACGCGCGTGACGTAGAGCGGTTTGAACGCGGAGCCGTTGTAGTCGTGCTCCGTGGACAGGTTCGGGTTGTTCATCGGTACGCCTTTCAGCGGCATCGCGGTGTCGACAGCTAAGACCGGACAGCCGGTCTTGTTGTGACGCCCCCGGGGCAATGCTGAAGGCGGGAACCACACCCGGTTCCCGCCTTCCTCACCGTCAGCGTGCGGTGCTGAACAGGAACGCGCAGTCCTGCACAGCCTCGACGCGGTGGCGGCGTTCGGGCATGACGAGCAGATCGCCGGGCAGTCCGTCCCACGAGTCAGGCCCGGCGACCAGCCGCACCTGCCCGTGCAGTACGTGCACCGTGACCTCGCCAGGGTGCTCGTGTTCGTGCATGTGCTCGCCCTGCCGCAACGCCATCACGGTCTGCCGCAGCGAACGATCGCGCCCACCATGGACGGTGGTGGCACTGCGACCACTGTCCGCCTCACGGGCAAGCGTGAGCTGGTCGCGAACGAGCGCAGTCAACGAGACCTTGGTCATGACTGCGGTGCGCGACGGTCTCGCCGAGCTTCCAACTCCTCCGCGCTGACCGGGATCAACATCGGCTGCCCAGGCGCGCAGAACATCGTCACCACGAACGCCGACTCCTCGTCGGCGAGGTGGTTGCCGTCCTGGTAGTGGATCACGTCCCCACCGGGCTCCCAGAACGCGTCACCAGGCCGGAGAACCCGCGCGGGTTCGCCTTCGAGCTCGAAGTTGACGGCGCCCTTGATCACGTACCCGTACGCGGGTCCCGAGTGCCGGTGAGGCGGCGCACCAGGGCTGTTCGGCGGCAACGTGACCAGGAGCGTCATCGCCTCGGCCCCCTCCGGCGCAGGCGGCGCCCCCGGCACGGTGGCGACCACGTCGATCTTCGGCGGCGGCCCGCTCTTGTCGGGGTTCTCGAGGTGGTGAGCGTGAGCTTGATCGGTGCTCATCGGTATTCCTTCCGTGACGCGGCCGGCTCGATCCGGCCTTGCACCAGCTCAGACCGGATAGCGCCCTGATGTGTGACAACACCTCGGTCAATAGCGCAGTTCACGTGGGGTTCCGCCGAGCTTCGCAGCCGGCACGACCTACACGCCCAGACGGACGGCATCAGAGGGCCAATGCGGCCATGAAAGCCATGCTGGCCGCCATCCCGGCCGAGCACACATCCTGGCTGAGCATCCTTCGATCCGCGCTCGGCTCGGGCATAACGCGGATGAGCCGGGCGCAGGTCCAGCCCAGCCCGATGACGAGGGCCACCGTGGCCAGCGAACCGCCTCCATGCGAGTGCCCAGACGAAGCGCCGACGGGCCCGCCGAACGCCGTCAGCACCAAGAGCATGGACATGACCACGAAGTCCTGGATGTGATGACCGGTCTCCGCCCGGCGGGAGGAGGAGCCACAGAGCCAGCCGGCGGTCAGCAGCGCGAGCACCGCGACGCAGAGGAACAAGCCACCCAGATGCCCGGCCGCCATGCCGAGCGCCATGACGACGTGTGGCCACCTCCTAGTGGGACGTGCGGAGGGCAGCAGGGCCGGGGCGAGGGCCAGGACGCAGCCGACCGATACTCCCACCGTGTGGAGCGCGCTCAGCGGCTGCTCCAGGAGCGATGGAGCGCCTCTCGGATCCGGTGTTGGGCCGGCGGCGGGACGTCTCCGTTGCTCACCGGCGGCAACGCCGGCGGGGCCTGGGGGGCGGGCGGCGTGAGCCTCGCCTTCTCCTCCTCGGTCGCCGGCCGTTCGACCTCGGTGAAGCCGCCGTCGGGCCCGCGTACGATCACGCCGGTCTCCACGCCGTGCTCGACAGTGTGCCGGTCGCGCGCTTGCAGCCCCAGGCAGATCCACCGGGTGACCACGTACGCCAGCAAAGGCCCTGTCACGATCGCCACCCGGAAGATCCACGTCGTCGCGTTCAGGGAGATGTGGAAGTTGGAGGCGATCACGTCGTTGCCCCCGGATGTCCACAGCACCCCGTAGTACACGATTCCCGCGACCCCGATGCCTGTCCGTGTCGGCACGTCGCGCGGCCGGTCGAGCAGGTTGTGCACGGCCCGGTCACCAGTGACCCACCGCTCCACGAACGGATACAGCGCCAGTCCGGCGAACAGCAGCCCCGGCGCCGCCAGCGCGGGGATCAGCACACTCATGGTCACGGTGTAGCCGAACACGGTGAACTCCCACGGCGGCATGAGCCGCAGCGCGCCCTCCAGGAACCCCATGTACCAGTCGGGCTGGGAGCCTGCGCTGACCGTGCTGGGCACGTACGGCCCGTACAGCCAGATCGGGTTGACCTGGAACACCGTGGCCATCAGCGCGACCACCCCGGTCACCCACAGGAGGAACGCCGTCGTTTTCGCCAGGAACGCGGGGAAGAACGGATCCCCTCTCACCAAGCGTTCGTTCAGCCCTTTCGCCCGGTACTGCGTGTGCATCTGCCGCCACGTCAGCACCACCGCGTGCAGCGGGATGAGCAGCAGCAACAGCCCAGGGATCAGCAGCACGTGGATGCTGTACAGCCGGGAGATGATGTCATCGCCGGGGAACTCGCCGCCGAACAGGAAGGCCGCCAGGTACGTCCCCACCAGCGGCACCGACAACGTGACCCCGTGCAGGATGCGCAGCCCGGCCCCGGACAGCAGGTCGTCGGGCAGCGAGTAGCCGAACAGCCCGTTGAGCATCACCAGCCCGAACAGGGCCACGCCGATCAGCCAGTTCAGCTCGCGTGGCTTGCGGAAGGCACCGGTGAAGAAGTTGCGCAGCGCGTGCGTCACGATGCCGGCGAGGAAGATCAGCGTGGCCCAGTGGTGCATCTGCCGTATCAGCAGGCCGCCGCGGACCTCAAAGCTGATCTCCAGGGTGGAGGCGTACGCCTCGCTCATCCGCACCCCGCGCAGCGGCACGTAGGCGCCGTTGTAGACGACCTCCTGCATGGACGGCTTGAAGAAGAACGTGAGGAACACGCCGGTGACCAGGACGACCACGAAGGCGTACAGGGCGATCTCGCCCAGCAGGAAGGTCCAGTGGTTGGCGAAGGCCTTGCGCATCGCCTTGTTCAGGAAACCGGCGCCGCCGACACGATCGTCAAGCGCCTTGGCCAGTGAGCCGATCTTCATCGTCACCCCGCACCCGGCTCGGTTGCATTGTCGCAACCAACGACCGGATGGTGCGGCGATATGTGACACTTGCCACTGGATGGCCGTCCACGCGCGGGGTGCGGTCAGCGGCTCATCCGTTCCGCGGCCACCACGAGCCGCCAGGTCAGGTCACCGGACGAGGAGACGACCGCCGCCTCACCGGGGCCGGCTTCCGCCAGGTCGAACACGGCTCCGAGCATGGGTTCCACCCCGACGCTGCGATAGGGCGCGTGTTCGGGAAAGCCGCCGAGATTACGCCACAGGGCGGTACTGACGGGGACTCCCGGTGGTGCTTCCAGCCGCAGGTCGAGGACGTCGGCCTGGTCCTCCACCCGCACGGCGGCGCACCGCAGCACGGCGCCCACGGCCGTGCCGTCGTCGGGGCCGAACCGGTCGAGTTCGAGACCGAACGGCGCGGGCCAGCGTCCGTCCAGGTGGGCGGCGCCGTACGGCCAGGCGGAACCCAGCAGCACTGCCGCCTCGGGGAAGATCCGCACAGGCGTTCCGTCCGGAGCGACGAGCCGCGCCTTCTCACTGAGGTCGAGCAGCGCGTGAGCGGCCCAGAGGAACCTGAACCCCGGGTCGGCGCTCAGCCGGTAGGTCGCCACCAGCGCCCCGGCCTCGTCGCCGATCGTACGGGTCAGCTCGAATCCGTCGCAGCTCACCGTGCTCCGGGCCGGGGCGCCCGTCCAGGGGCGGCTCCACGCGTCACCGTGGTCGGGCAGCCCACGGACCGTGGGCACGCACTCTTCGAGACCGCCGACGTCGACGAACGCCGATCCCGGGACGACCGCGGACCTGGCGGGATCGGGCCGTGACCACAACCATTCGCGGCCGCCTCCGGACAACGACGTCCACCGGCCTCCCCGGGCGAGGTCGAAGCGCGCCGACAGGGGAATCACCACTCGGCCGGCCCACCGTCGTCGTGCCGCCAGATCGGGTTGCGCCATGCGTGTCCCGCCTGGTCGGCGCGCCTGACTGCGGCCTCGTCGATCTCCACCCCGAGCCCGGGCGCCTCCGGACGGGAGACGTACCCGTCGGTGAAGCGGAACACGGCCGGGTCGGCCACGTAGTCGAGCAAGTCCGCGCCCCCGTTGTAGTGCAGGCCGATGGACTGTTCCTGGATCAGGAAGTTCGGTGTGGCGAAGGCGACCTGGAGGCTGGCCGCGAGGGCGAGCGGGCCGAGTGGGCAGTGCGGGGCGAGCTTGGCGTCCCACACCTCGGCGAGTGCGGCGATCCGCCGCGTCTCGGAGATGCCGCCGGCGTGGGACAGGTCGGGCTGCACCACGGCCACTCCCGCCTCCAGCGCGGCCCGGAAGTCCCACCGCGAGTACAGCCGCTCCCCGGTGGCGACCGGGACGCTGCTGGCGGCCACCACGCCGGGCAACAGGTGCGGGCGGTCCGGCAGCACCGGCTCCTCGGCGAACATCGGCTGGAACTCCGCGATGAGCGGCAGGATCCGCCGGGCGTCCGCCGCGCTGACCCGGCCGTGGAAGTCCACCGCCAGGTCACGGGCAGAGCCCAGGATCTCCCTGGCCAGCGCCACCCGTTCCACCACGCCCGCGATGTCGGCGGCGGTGGCGAGGGCGGGCATGCGACCGGAGGCGTTCATCTTGACGGCGGTGAACCCGGCTTCGAGCCTGGCGCCGATGCCCTCGGCGAGTTCGGCGGGCTCGTCGCCGCCGACCCACGAATACACGCGGACCCGATCCCGTACGGGCCCGCCGAGCAACGCGTGGACCGGCGCGCCGTAGGCCTTGCCCGCGATGTCCCACAGCGCCTGGTCGAGGCCTGCCAAGGCGCTGGAGCGCACCGGGCCGCCCCGGTAGAACCCGCCGTTCGCCATGACCTGCCAGTGATCTTCGATGCGCAGCGGGTCCCGCCCGATCAGGTACTCCGCCAGCACGTGAACGGCGGCGCGGACCGGCTCGGCGCGGCCCTCCACGATCGGCTCGCCCCAGCCGGCCACGCCGTCGCCGGTCTCGACCCGGCAGAACAGCCACCGCGGTGGCACGAGGAACGTCTCGATCCTGGTGATCTTCACCATTGCCGCCACATGTCGATTCCGTGCCCGTCCGTCATGCCGAGTCCCTCACGGCCGTCCAGCCGCCGTCATGAACGCCCGCCCGAGAAGCCGGTGCCTGTCACGCAGACCGATCCCGACGACCTCAGGGTGGTCTCCGACCTCGCCCTCAGCGCCGACGGCACCCGGCTGGCCTACGCCACGCCGCTCATCGGAGGTGGCGCCAAGATATCCGTCCTCGACGTCGCCACCGGCCGGCGCCGGGACTGGAGGACGTTTGACGCACTCGATGGTGAGCGGCCTTTCCTGGGCCCCGGACGGCCGCTCGCTCGGCTTCGTGCTGGGTGGCCGGGCCGTCGCCTTGCTCGACCTCGCCCGCCTGGGCACCGACCCGGACGGCGCCGCGTCCCGGATCATCAAGAACGCCACGGGCGTCATGCCGATCCATTCGGTGGCCCACACCCCTGACGGCAGCGCGCTGATCTACGCGTCTGGGCACACCGTCGAACGCGTCCCCGTGGCGGGCGGGCCGGCGCAGGTCCTGGCCCGGCCGGAACCGCCGCCCGGCGCCTCGCTGAGCCTTCGCTTCAGCGTCGACGGGACCGGCGAGCACCTCCTGTACGTCCACGAGTGGCGCGCCTACCGGGTCGGCCTGGCCGACGGCGCGGTCACCTCGGTGCCGATCACCGTCGACGAGCGTCCGTGTGAGGGCGCCTCGCCGCGCGCAGCCTGGTGACCACCAGGCATGTTCTTGACGTGCCGGGGATCGCAGACCAGCATCACTGACACCGGACCGGCAGTCGACGTCCGGCGCGGCACGACTCCGCTTCACCCGCTGTTCTCCTTCGAGTGCGAAGGTAACGCCGCGCACAGCGTCGGCTTCAGCAAGGAAGGTGATCGCGTGTCCCAGCCCGGTACGGCCTCCGGCCCGGGGCGGACTCCCGCGTGGCGCTACGCCATCGGGATGTTCGGCACTTCCATCCCGATCAACATGATCAAGGGATCGATGATCCTCTTCTACGTCGACATTCTCGGGCTCGACGTTCGCGCTTACGGCGTGGTCATGGTGATGTACGCGGTCATCGACGCGCTCGACAACCCGCTGCTCGGCCACCTGTCCGACCGCACCCGGAGCCGGTTCGGCCGGCGCCGGCCGTGGCTGCTCGTCGGCGCGCCGATGCTCGCGGCCTGCATGATCGCATTCTTCTCCGCGCCGACCTCTTTGCAGGGCATCGGCCTCGTGCTCTGGTTCGCGGTGTTCGCGATCCTGTGTGAGGCGTTCGACTCGATGCTCAACGCCAACTACGGCGCGCTGCTCCCCGAGCTGTACCCGCGGGAGCGCGACCGCGCCGTGGCCAACGGTCTGCGCCAGGGCTTCCAGCTCGTGGCGCTCGTGATCTCGCTCGCGGTCACCCCGGTGCTCACGACGGACGTGTTCGGCACAGAGGAGTCCACCCAGGGCTTCCAGATCACAGCCATCATCTATGGCGCGGTCGCGCTCGTCGTGATCGTGTTCATGGCGCTCGGAATGCGCGAGAACCCCCGTTACTCGACGCGCGAGCGGCCGCCGCTGCTGCGTAGCGTGTGGTCGATCGTGCGCAATCCGATGTTCTGGACGGTCGGGCTCACCGGCGCCTGTTACGGGATAGCCATGGCGCTCGTGCTCTCGGGCATCCAGCTCTACGTCCGCTACTCGCTCGGGCTCCCGGTCGGAAACGCTCTCTACCTTCAGGGCATCGTCATCCTCGTCTCGGCGGGCGGACTCGTGGTGTGGACGCGCGTCGTCGCACGCCGCGGCGCCCTGTGGACCTGGCGGCTCGCCTTCGCGGTGCTCGCGGCCGGTTTCGCAGCCTTGTTCTTCGCCACCGACCTCGTCACCGCGATCGCCGCGGGGGTGGTCGTCGGGGCCGGGTGGTCGGGAATGCTCGCGACGAACGACCTCATCGTCGCGCGTGTGCTGGACGCCGACGCGGCGCGCAACGGGGAGCACCGGGAAGGGCTCTTCCTGTCCGCGTTCGGCTTCTTCGGCCGGCTCAACGGGATCGTGACCGGACTCGCGCTCACGTCGCTGGGCGTGTTCTTCGGCTACAACTCGGGCGCCGACCCCGGCGCCGATCCCGGGCTCGCGTTCCGGGTGTACTTATGCGTGTACCCGTTCGTGCTGACGACGATCGGCGCGGTCGCGGCCCGGCTCATCTCCGTCCCGATCGAGACGCCGCCTGAGGCGGCTGAGCCGGTCGAGCCGCCGCCCCCCGGTCCCGTGGACGAGTCCGCCGTGGAGCGACCCCGATGACCCGTCGCGTCGTGATCACGGCCGACGATCTCGGCCGGGAACCCGGGACGACGGAGGTCATCCTCGCACTGCTCGCCGAGGGACATGTTTCCGCGACGACGCTCATCTGCGTCTCGCCGGCCGCGGAAGACGTCGTGCGCCGGGTCGGGGAGCTCGGCGTCGTGCCGCGGCTGCATGTGACGCTCACGAGCGAGCGCGGCGTCCCGCGCTGGCGGCCCCTCAACGGCGCGGCGAGCCTCGTCGATCCGGACGGGACACTCAGCGACGATCCGCTGGCGCTCGGAGCCCGCGGCGAGGCCCAGGATGTCATTCGGGAGGCGGACGCACAGCTGCACTGGATGTGCGACCGGGGCCTTGTGCCCGAGGCGGCCGACTCCCACGCCGGCACCCTCTACGGCCTGCACGGCAGATCGTGGCTCGCCGAGGCGCTCGAGTGGTGTGCGCGCCACGGCCTTGCCTTCCGGCTGCCCCGGGACCCGGCGCCGTACTTCGGCGGGCCGCTCCCGCCGCAGCTCGCGGCAGCGCACGAGCGCGCCGTCGCCCTCGCCGACGCACTCGGCGTGTCCATCCCGCAGACGATCGCGACCAACCGGCGGAGGGCACAGGAGCTCGGTTCCTACGAGCGACTGCGGGACGATTACCTCCGCCGGCTCGCAGCCCTTCCCGAGGGCACGAGCGAGTTGTTCCTGCACCCGTCCTGCGAGGACGCGGTCACGGGACCGGACGGCATCGTGCGTACCTGGGAGGCGCGGCTGCTGCGTGACCCGGCGTGGCACGACGCCCTCGAGAGCGAGGGCGTCGAGGTCGTCGGAGACTGGTGGGCCTGACCTCTGTTCGATCTGGGGGAGCGGGCGGCTCGTGGATGGGCTGTCGACGAAGGCGCGTCAGTGGTGGTGGCCGTGCCGGCCGAGAGTCTCCACGGGGGTCGCGCCGGGGCGGGTCCACTGCGGTACGGGGCGGCTGGTCGGGCCCCAGGTGGCGTTCCCGTCCGCGTCCGAGCGCCAAGACCAGCACGGGCTGCGCCCCTCGGGCCAGCCCTCGGGGTTGTCCTCCCACGCCTCACCGCGGCCGTAGGGCGTCATGTCGAGCAGGCCCAAGGACCCGTTGACCCGCTCGTTGCCACGGCCCGTCGTGGAGTAGGTGAGGAACACGCGCTCGCCGTCGCGCAGGAAGCAGGTGACGTACCCCATGCTGCCGCCGACCGGCGCGTCCACGTCGCGTACCGAGTACCAGGGCTGGGTGTAGCCCATGAACTCGACGTAGGAGGACACCTCGTCCCAGCGGCCCGTGGTCAGGATGGCGAAGGAGACGCCGCGGGCATTGAGGTAGACGGCGTCCTTCAGGTGCCAGGCCGTGGTGGTGCAGCCCTCGCACTGCCCCTGGTGCGGCGCGCCGTCGTACCACATGTGCTTGTAGACCACGAGCTCGTCGCGGCCCTGGAACAGGTCCAGGAACGGGACCGGGCCGTCGGGTCCGACGACCTCGACCGTCCCGTCGAGCTCCACCATCGGCAGCCGGCGGCGGGCCGCGGCGATGGCGTCGCCCTCGCGGGTGTGGGCCTTCTCGCGGACCAGGAGCTCGTCACGGGCGGCCTGCCAGGTGGCGAGGTCGACGACGGGCGGGCGGCCGGGCAGCGCGGTGGTCGGGTCGTCCGGCGTGGTCGTCATGGTGTCCTCCGTGGTGTCTCGTGCCGGGCAGCGTCGTACGACGCGTCCTACGACGGTTACCACAACAGACCCGCGACCCGGCCGGAACTCATCGCGGCAGGGGGTGGGGCCGCCCCGACTACGCCATGTTCGCGAGTTCGCTCTCAAAGCGCGTGCGCAGCGCGTCCTTCTCGGGCTCCGGCAGCCAACACGCCTCCACCCCGGCCAGCGCCATCGCACGCAACCGCGCATCTTCTACAGCGAGCTGATCGGAGAGGATCCGATACTCGTTCGCCAGCGACGTCGGGAACATCCCGGGGTCGTCGGAAGCGGGAATGACGTTGAGCCCGGCCTCGAGCATCGCCGCGATCGACGCCCGCCGCCACGGCCGCCACGAGCGCCGCGAGGTGGTCGAGATGACCGTGAACGGGATCTGCTCGTCCCTGACCCTGGCGACCACCTCGTCGTCCTCGAGTACGAAGTAGCCGTGGTCGATCCGGTCGCACCCGAGTACGTCGAGGCAGGTGATCGTGTTGGCGGCGACGGGCGCGTGCTCGGAGGAATGAGCAGTGCGGCGGAGCCCGGCCTCACCGGCGAGCCGGAAGGCGGCCGCGAACCGCTCGGGCGGCCCGGCGGTCTCCAGGTTGTCCAGCCCGATCCCCGCCACGTAGTCGTGCGGGTTGTCCACAACCGTACGTATCCAGGCGAGCGCCTCCTCACCCGACTTGCTCCGGTCGATGGCCGCGATGAGCCTGCCCGACATGCCGAAGTCGCGTTCTGCCATCCTGATGCCCTCGGCGTACGCCTCGATCACCGTGGCGTAGCCCAGCTTCTCCTGATGTTCGGTCAGCGCGTCGAAGGAGAGCTCGAGATGCCTGGTCGCGCTGGTCCGGTGGGCGTCCTCGAAGGCCTCATAGGTGATTCGGGTGAGATCGTCAGGGTCGCGCAGGACCTGGACGACCCACGAGGACACCTGGAACAGCGAGTAGGAGGTCTGGGGCTCGTCCGCGCTCCTGCCCTGCGGAACCGGGATCCGGGTGTTCAGGTAGAGCGCCGGGTCCGGCGGAAGCGAGTTCACATCCGCGTAGATCCGCTCGGGCGTGTCGGGCAGGTCGAGCCCCTCCCGTTTGGCCAGCTCGGCGAAGGTCGAGGCGCGCACGGTGCCGATGAGGTGGCAGTGCAGATCGACCTTGGGCATCAGGTCGAGGTTCACTTGCCGGCCACCTCGCGGGTGAAGCGGTCGACCCAGGCGGCGCGGGTGTCGACGAGCTGGGCGGGGTCGAGGGTCTTGAACCCCGCGGCCACGGGGTCCTTCGCCGCCTCGCCCGTCACCTTGGCGATGTCGGCCGGGACCTCGGCCTTCGGGTTCGTGGGCAGGTCACCGACAGCTTTCGCCATGGCGCTCTGCGCCTCGGCCGACAGCAGGTAGTCGATGAACTTCGCCGCTCCCTGCTGGTTGCGCGCGCCCTTGGGGATCATCGCCCGGTTGGTCGCCATGTAGCGGCCCTTGGCGGGAGCCGTCCAGGCGATCGGCTCGCCCGAGGTGACCAGCTTGGTGGCGAAGCCGCTCAGCGCGTCGGCAGCGACGATCTCGCCTTGGGTCAGCAGGTTCGTGACCTCGGTCGAGGAGGTGTAGAACTGCAGGACGTTCGGCGCCCAGCCGGCCAGGGTCTTCAACGAGGTGTCGATGTCGTAGGGGCCCTTGCCGTACGACTCACCCACGCCCGAGATCATGAGTTGTCCGGCGGTCACCGAAATATCGGGGAGCGCGACCTTTCCCTTGTTCGCCGCGTTCGCGAACAGCTCCCAGTCGGCGGCCTGCTTCTGGCTGAGCTTGCCCGTGTTGTAGATGATCCCGTTGAGCTGGTGCGTGTAGGCCGGCCCCTCGTAGGCGCCCTCGGTCGCGAACGGCGCGAGTTCCTTGATGTTGGGCACGTCGACCTTCTGGAAGAGGCCGTCCTTCTGCCCGAGTGCGGCGAAGTAGTCGGAGATCAGCACCACGTCCGCGTCCGGCTCGCCCTTGGCGAGCTTCAGCTTCGACAGCCGGTCGGAGTTGGACCCGGTGTCCAGTTCGACCTTGATTCCCGTCTGCTTGGTGAACGGAGTGACGACCGCCTGCTCGAACTCCTTCACACCGAAGGGGAAGGTGCTGACGACGATGGTGTCCTGCTCGGCCTGCTTGTCACCGGAGCCGGAGCCGGAACATCCGGCTGCGGCGAGCACTGTCAGAGCAGCGGCCAGTACGGCACGGCGCGTGGGCATAGGATTCCTTCTTTCAGCGGGGGAGTGAGACCAGATGGTCGTCTGGCGCGATCACCGTGACGCTCGATCCGGGCGTCGGGGTCGCGCCGCTGCGTACGTCGGCGAGCAGCCTGACGGTCGCGCCCGACGGGTCGACCACGTCGAGCGAGACCAGCAGGTCGACGCCGCGGAAGGCCACGTCGACCACCGTCGCGTCAAGGCCGTGACCTTTCTCGGCGATGCGCAGATGCTCGGGCCGGATGGTCAGAGGGGTGCCGTCGGCCGCGGTGAGGAAGTTCTCGTAGCCGAGGAACTCGGCGACGAAGCGGTCAGCCGGACGGGGGAAGACCTGCTGAGGAGCGCCCTGCTGCACGATCCTGCCCTCGTTCATGACGACCATCTCGTCGGACATCTCCAGCGCCTCGTCCTGGTCATGGGTGACGAGGACGACGGTCAGCTTGGTCTCCGCCTGGATGCGCCTGATCTCGGCCCGCATCTGGACGCGCAGGCGGGCGTCGAGGTTGGACAGCGGCTCGTCGAGCAGCAGGAGCTTGGGCCTGATCGCGATCGCCCTGGCCAGTGCCACCCGCTGCTGCTGCCCGCCGGAGAGCTTTTTCGGCTTGCGGTCGGCCAGGTGCGCGAGCCCGACGAGCTCGAGCGTCTCCATGACCCGCGACCGTCTTTCCGCGGATGGCACCTTGCGCAGCTTGAGCCCGTAACCGACGTTGCCGGCCACCGTCATGTGCGGGAACAGCGCGTACGACTGGAAGACCATCCCGAGATTCCGCTTCTCCGGCGGCGTACGGGTGCTGTCGATCCCGTCGATGCGGATCGTCCCCGACGTCGGTGCCGAGTAGCCCGCGATCATCCTGAGCGTGGTGGTCTTGCCGCAGCCGCTCGGGCCCAGCAGCGTCGTCAGCTTCCCTGACGGCATGGCGAGGTCGATCTCGTCGACGGCGGTGAAGGAGCCGAACTTCTGGGTGACTCCGATCAACTCGGCGGCGGCGGTCATTGATTGATCCCTCCGAAGATCTTGGCGAATCCGACCGTGCGCTCGGCGATCACCGCGATGACCACGGTGGCGGCCAGGATGAGGGTGGAAGCGGCGGCGACCATCGGGTCATAGGACTGCTGCACGTAGTCGAGCATCGTCACCGGCAGCGTCCGGAAGTCGCGTCCCTGCAGCAGGAGCGACAGCGGCACGTTGTTGAACGAGGTGACCACGCTGAGCAGCCCGGCAGAGAAGATTCCCGGACGCAGGACGGGCAACGTGACGGTGAAGAACGCGCGCAGCGGCGAGGCGCCGAGACCCCGGGCGGCCTCCTCCAGCCCGGGGTCGGCCAGCGCGAGCGAGGCGCCGGTCACGCGCACCGCATAGGGCAGCATCAGCGCCGTGTGCCCGACCAGCAGGGTGCTGAAGTTGTCCAGGTCCATGCCGATCATCAGCTGCTGGAACAGCGCGAGGCCGACGACCAGCTCGGGGACGATGAGCGGCGACAGGAACAACCCCTCGACCAGGCCCTTGCCAGGGAGCTTTCCGCGGTGGATGGCGAGCGTGGCAGGCACGCCGACCAGCAGCGCGAGCGCGGTGGCCAGTACGGCGAGCTCCAGGCTGGAGATCGCGGCCTCGATGAAAGGCTCATAGCCGAGCGCCTCGTCGAACCAGCGCAGCGAGATCCCGTCGGGCGGGAACCTCAGGGTGCTTCCCGCCGTGAAGGCGGTGGCGACCACGAAAATGATCGGCACGATCATGATGACGTAGCCGATGACCGCGAGCGCCGCTGTGATCGGCCGCTTCATGAGGTGGCCCCCTTCCGCCCGATCAGCGAGGACAGCCCGGAGACCAGGAAGACCAGGACCGTCATGATGAGCGCCGTCGCCGAGGCGGAGGCCCAGTCGACCGTGGTGCTCGCGTAGGTGAAGAGCTGTGTGGAGAGCATCCGCTGGCTGGACCCGCCGAGCAGATAGGGCGTGGTGTAGGCGGTGACGGACCCCGCGAAGACCAGAGTGGCGGCCACCACGATGCCCGGCATGGTCAGCGGGATGACGACGTTCCACATCGTGCGGATCCTGCTCGCGCCGAGCCCGCGCGAGGCGTCGTCCAGGCCGGGATCGACCTGGGCGACGGCCGAATAGCAGGAGATGATCGCCAGCGGCAGGAAGAGCTGGGTGAGGCCGAGGACGATCGCCAGCTTGGTGTAGAGCAGTTGCGGCGCCACGTCGACGATGCCGAGCTGGACGAGCAGTTGGCCGAGCGCCCCCTTGGAGCCGAGAATGACCAGCCAGCCGAACGTCCGTACCACGTTGCTCAGCATCAATGGGAAGATCGCCACTGCCAGGAAGACTCCGCTCCAGCGTGACGGCGAGCGGGCGAGCCAGTAGGCGATGGGAAAGCCGAGGACGACGCAGATGATCGTGACCGCCAGAGCCAGCCCGACCGTGCGCCCGATCACCTCCAGGTCGTAAGGATCGGCGAGCATGTCGCCCAGGCGCGCGAAGATCTCACTGGTCGGCACGTCCGGCGGCGCGAAGAGCATCGCGGCGGAGGGGATGAGGAATCCCACGACCAGCAGGACGAGACCAGGCACCAGTAGAAAGGCCGATTTGGGGGAGATGTCGGCGTCCTTTCTCAGTGGCGTACGCTTGTCTGGAACCGGTTGTGGAACCGGTTCCAGAAGCCCGACCATAGATTATGAGCGGCCTCGCGCACAAACCCACGTGTGAATTCCGTGTAACGACTCAAGGAGGATCAGTGCCGACACTCGCGGACGTCGCCGCGCTGGCCGGGGTTTCCAAGGCGACGGCCTCCCGCGCCCTGGGCCGGCCGGACCTGGCCGCCCCGGAAACGGTGGCCCGCGTCCGCGCAGCCGCCGAGCAGCTCGGATTCGTCCCGAACCGGGCAGCCACTCAGTTGGCCCGCGGGAAGACCGGGGTGGTCGCTGTCGTGGTGCCCACGCTCGACAACACCTTCTTCACCCCGATCATCGGCGGTGCTCAGGCGCGGGCGGCCGACTCGGGCATGCAGCTGACCATCGCCGTGCACTCCCTGGAGCACGCCGCTCAGCTGGCCGCGGTCCAGCAACTCGCGCACCAGGTCGACGGCTTCCTGCTCACCGCGCCCCGAGGTTCGGACGAGATCGTCCGCGCCGCCGCCTCGTTCAAGCCGACCGTCCTCATCGACCGTGAGATCGAGGGCATGACCTCGGCAGTCGCCGACACGGCCAGCGCGTTCGGCGCGCTCGTCACCCGGTTCGTCGAGAAGGGTCACGAGCGCATCGTCTACATCGGCGGCCCGGCGGGCTCCTGGCAGGATCGTCAGCGCCAGGCGGCCATCCGCGCCGCGGCCGAGTCAGGCGGCGCGACGCTGACCATGCTCGGCCCCTACCCCTCGACGTTCGCCGCCGGAGTGGAGACGGCAGAGGCCGTGGTGGCCGCCCGCGCGACCGCCGTAGTCCCGTACGCGACCTCGATCGGCCTCGGCCTCATGTTCGCCCTGTTCAGCCGCGGAATCCGCGATGTCGTGGTCAGCTCGGAGCGCATGATCGTCGAGAGCCTCGGCCTGGGCGACGTCCCCTCGATCGACGTGGACGGTGAAAGGCTCGGCGAGGTGGCCATGGACCAGCTCATGACACTCCTCGGCGAGCGCAGGGAGCCGCCACCACCCACCAGACGCCGCCTCACCGTCCGGATCAGCTAGGCGGACCGTCCGCAAAGGGATCAGGTTCGCCCTGGCGGCCTCGCCGAGGAGGCCGTCCGGCGGGGAGCGAGCGTGCGCATGACACGGATCGGCGCCGGGGTGGTGGTGCGAGCCGGAGAGCATGGCCGGCCGGCGGACTCTGGCACTCGAGCGTTGCGGACACATGCTGGGTCGCCACGTCATCGCCACGGAGGAGATGATCCAGGACATCAAGGCGGCGGTGGACGCCCGGCGCGATCCGCGCTCGCGATCTTCTCGGTCGGCGCGGCGTTCGCCGCTGCCAAGGGCATGCGGGACTACCTGGAGACACTCGCCACCCGGGGCGACACCCGCCCGATGCCCGGGAACCTGCTCGGTTTCGCGGAGTTCAACGAGCTGATCGGCCTCGACGAGCACGCCGTGCTGGAGGAGCGGTACCAGATTGCGGGATGAGTCCCCGAGCGGGCATTCCCGGTGGCGAGCGGTACATCCGGCGGCGGCCTCTGGACGTATCACACGCATGGGGCTCGGGGACCGACGTCAATGATGGAGCTGCGTGATGACCGTGGACGACCGCTTCGGGCAAGGCATGGGAGAGGTACGAAAGAACCGGTTGCTGGGCACGGCCAGCGAGGTCGTGACCGATCCGGTCTCGGACTGGGCGACCGACTTCTCCCATGTCGATCCCGTCTGGGCCGCCGATCCCTATCCGATCCTGGACGAGCTGCGGCAGCGTTGCCCGATCGCGCACACCGAGCGGTTCGGCGGCGTGTGGCTGCCGACGCGGTATGAGGACGTGGCGGCCCTCGCGTACGACACCGAGCGTTTCTCGTCCCGGGCGATCATCGTCAGCAACAACAAACCGCCACTCGACCTGGCCCCGGTAGGCGACGCCCCGCCCATCACCTCCGATCCGCCGTTCCACCGCGACGCCCGGCAGCTGCTGCTGCCGATGTTCGCCAAGTCGGCGGTGGCCGAACAGGAGGAGGCGACGCGGGCGTACTGCCACGAGCTGATCGACGCGATGCGCGGGCGGGAGATCGTCGACGCCGCCCGTGACTACGCCCAGCACATCCCGGTGCGGGTGATCGCCGATCTGCTCGGCTTCCCGCCCGAGGACGGCCCGCGGTTCCGCGTGTTCGTCGAGAACGTCCTGGAGAGCATCAACCAGTCGCCTGAGGAACGTCTCGAACGCCAAGACGAATTGGTCGGCTACCTCGTCACGCAGATCCACGAGCACGTCGCCAGGCCGCGCGACGACCTGACGACGTACCTCATCAACGCCGAACTCCACGGGCAGAAGCTGGACCCCATGCACGTGGTGGGCACGATGATGCTGCTCCTCATCGCCGGCATCGACACGACGTGGAGCGCCATCGGGGCGTCACTGTGGCACCTGGCCAAGACTCCGGCCGACCGCGAGCGCCTGGTGGCCGAGCCGGAGCTGCTGCCGACCGCGATCGAGGAGTTCCTGCGCGCCTACGCCCCGGTCACCATGGCTCGCCTGGTCAAGCAGGACATGCGCTGGAAAGGCGTGGACATGAAGGCCGACGACTGGGTCCTGTTGTCCTTCCCCGCTGCCAACCGCGATCCGGCCCAGTTCGAGCGGGCGGACGAGGTGCTCATCGACCGTGAGGTGAACCGTCACGCCGCCTTCGGCCTCGGCATCCATCGCTGCGTGGGCTCTCATCTGGCCCGTATGGAGCTCCGGGTCGCCCTGGAGGTCTGGCTGGAACGCATCCCCGCCTTCGCCCTGGCGGACTCGGCGGCGGTGACCTGGGCCGCCGGCCAGGTACGCGGCCCCCGCGCCCTCCCTCTCCGCATCTCCTGACAGTCGAAGCCCTCGGAGAGACACCCATGAACGTGCGCATCGACCCCGAACGCTGCCAAGGCCACGGCCGCTGCTACGACCTCGCCTCCGACCTCTTCGCAGAGGACGACGAAGGCTACGGCCAAGTGATCGGCGACGGCACGGTAGTCCCGAACACGGAACACCTGGCCCGCCTGGCGGTTGCCAACTGCCCTGAACGCGCCGTCGACCTTCTCTAATGCCGGACGCGCGCACGAGCTCACCACACTTGCCCGAAGCAGGCAGGCGTGGCGGCGGGCGAGACGATGGTGACCTCGTCGGAGCCGCGTCCCAGGAGACCTCGAACGTCCAGCAGCCCGCCCTCGGCAGATCGATGCCAGACGAGGCCGGGTGATCCAGCGGCTCACCTTGGCCTTCTTGCGCAGCGCGCTCTACCCGGGGACACCGCCTGGCAGGCGGCGGCCACCGCACTGCGGGAAGACCCCAATCGGCTGGGGAAGCTGCAGAGCAAGTAAGCGAGCCTCACCATGAACCGGCTCTCGTGTTACGAGATCGTGGGGCGCACCGGCACCGTGGTCACTGTCTGATCAGCAGCGGGCGGGCGGCGTCGCCGGAGGCAGGGGAGTGGCGCCGTCCGGGCGGAGGGCGTCCAGCAGGAGCACCAGGGAGCGGCGCCAGCCCTCATCCGGGCCCTCGGCCGGTCGCAGCGTGCTGAGCAGCATCACGAGCATCCGCTTCAGGTCGTCCGGCTCCAGGTCGGCGCGGACCTGGCCGGCGGCCTGGGCGTTCCGCATGAGCTGGGTGAGCGGCTGGATGAACCGGGGGGCCACGTCGGCGGTGAGCGCTCCGGCGTCCCTGGCCGTGGCGAGGATGCCCGGTTGCCCCGACGCCAGGGTCAGCACCGTCTCCAGCATGACCGACATGCCGCGCAGCGGATCCTGCTCGGCGAGCGCACGGGTGATCGCCGGCTCGATCTCCTCGCGCATCAGCTCCTCGACGACCTCGCGGACGAGCCTGTCCTTGCTCGGGAAGTGGCGGTAGAGCGTGGCGAGCCCCACGCCGGCCCGCTGGGCGATCTCCTCCAGCGTGATGCCGCCGCCGGCCTCGGCGAACGCGGCCCGGGCCGCGCGCATGATCCGCTCCGCGTTGCGGGCGGCGTCGGCGCGCCGGCGGCGAGGCGCGTCGGTACTCCTCATCCACTCAGCGTAACAGGTGAGAGTCGCATCTCACTTCGTGTGTTACGGTGAAAAATGAGAGGTTGGTGTCAGTTAAGCGAGAAGGAGCCGGCTGATGTCCGAGATCCCCACCATTCCGTTGCCGCCGCTGCACGGCGACCCGATCCCGTACCACGCCGAGGACTATCAGCGGCTGCGCGCCGAAGGGCCGGTCGTCCGCCTGCCCATCGCCACGGGCGGCCCGGACGTGTGGCTCGTCACCCAGTACGCCGAAGTCCGCAAGGTGCTCAGCGACCCGGCGCACTTCAGCAACGCCGCCCGCGGGCCGCACGGCAGGCTGGCCGACCGCTCCGATGAGTCGTTGAAGGGCTTCATCATCGGCAACCCGCTGATGTACGACCCTCCGGAGCACACCCGGCTGCGCCGCCTGCTGACCGGCCAGTTCACCGTGGCCAGGATGCGGCACCTGCGGCCGCGCATCGAGCAGATCGTGACCGAGCACCTGGACGCCATGGAGGC
Organism: Nonomuraea polychroma; assembly: GCF_004011505.1. Lineage (NCBI taxonomy): Bacteria > Bacillati > Actinomycetota > Actinomycetes > Streptosporangiales > Streptosporangiaceae > Nonomuraea > Nonomuraea polychroma. Next base: position 4,332,833 of record NZ_SAUN01000001.1, on the reverse strand, counting down.
CGCCGGGCCGCCCGCCGACCTGGTGCAGGCGTTCTCGTTGCCGGTCCCCTCACTGGTGATCTGCGAGCTGCTCGGCGTCCCGTACGCCGACCGGGAGGACTTCCAGCGGCGCAGCAACCGGCTCCTGGACATGACGCTGGACCGGGAGGCGCACGCCGCCAACACCGCCGAGATGAACGCGTACATGTCGGAGCTGATCCGCCGCGAGCGCGCCGAACCGGGGGAGGCGCTGCTCGGCCTGCTCGTGCGTGAGCACGGCGACGAGCTGACCGACGACGAGCTGCTCGGCATCGGCAACACGCTGCTGGTGGCCGGGCACGAGACGACCGCCAACATGCTCAGCCTGGGCACGTTGCTGCTGCTGCACCGGCCGGAGCAGGCCGCCGTCATCCGCGACGAGCCCGACGCCGTCACCCCGGCAGTGGAGGAGCTGCTGCGCTACCTGTCCGTGGCGCACCGTGCCGGGCCGCCCAGGCACGCGACCGAGGACATCACGCTCGGCAGCCGCCAGATCAAGGCCGGTGACCTGTTGATCCCCTCGCTGCTGGCGGCCAACCGCGACGAGGCGTTCGTCAAGGAGCCCGACGAACTCGACGTCACCCGCGACGCCGGCGGGCACATCGCCTTCGGGCACGGCGTCCACCACTGCCTGGGCGCGCCGCTGGCCAGGGTGGAGATGCAGGTGGCCTTCCCCGCGCTGCTGCAGCGGTTCCCCGGGCTGAAGCCGGCGGCGCCGTTCGAGAGCCTCCGCTTCCGGCTGCAGTCGACCGTCTACGGGGTGGAGTCTCTGCCGGTGACCTGGTGATCAGTGCGCTCGGAGCACAGGCACCCGGCGCCCCTGCCGATCCACTCCTGGCCGTCCCACTCCGGATGCCGGGCGATCATCACGGCCTGCTTCGAGTGCTCCGACGCGACGGTGAACCGGCTGCAGTCCGACATCGAATGGGGCCAGCGGGGCAACTTCGTCGCGATGCGTACAGAACAGGAGGCGGCGCCGGCCTGGGGCGACGGCGGCGTCATCATCCCCTGGCATCTGTGGCGCACCTACGGCGACCTGCGCGTGCTGGAGCACTGCTCCGCTGGGCGCCCGAGCAGCTTCTCGATGCTGCGGCGCTCGCGTTTGGTGGGACGACCCGCGCCACGAGCGCGAACGGCCACTGTCACGGCCTCCTCGCGCGGAGGGGGCGGAGGGCTCTTGTCGACGTAGCACTCGGCGGCCACGGCGGCGCCGACGCGCTTGGTGATGATCCGAGAGACGACCACGATGCGTTCGCGCCCGTCGTGCCGGAGCCGAATCTCGTCACCGACCCGGACGGCGTGCGCGGGCTTGACCCGCACCCCGTTGACCCGGACGTGCCCGCCCCTGCAGGCGTCGGACGCGATCGAACGAGTTCTGGTCAGCCGCACCGACCAGATCCAGCTGTCCACCCGTGCGCTCACCTGATCACCTGCCACCCAGACACTGTACTGAGTGACGCGACACCCGTGGCTCGCACAAGAGCAGGCGTCGAGGGTGATGATCTGCCTGGCGTTGACGCTCCTGCCGGCGGCCTGCGGCAACGCGCCGATGCCCGCGACCGGGCCGGGCATCGGGGCATCGTGCCGTCGCCGGCGACTTCGACGGAGACGGCAACGCAGACGTGGGCGGTGCCCGTGCGCGGTGTGGCCGCCTGATTGGTCTGGGCACGCACCCCTGAGGCGGGTACCGCGCTGTTCCGGCGACGTTCGTGCGTCGGTTCCCCGTCGCAGGGTCGAAATCATCACCCCGCCTGTCGATATATGATCTTTTCTCTGGTATTTGCCCGATTGTCGGAAAGGCCTCCATGACCCACCCCCTCAGCCGGCGGTCCGCCCTGCTGGGCGTCGGGGCCGTGGCCGGCCTCGCCCTGTGGGAGGGACCGGCCGAGGCGGCCGGCACCGCCGCGTTCGACGCCGCGCGTGAGCGGTGGGTGAGCCTGCTGGCCGGCGGGTCGTACAACTGCGCCTCCTCCGGCAAGACGCAGGCGGTCGAGGGCTCGGCCAATGCGGTGCTGCGCAAGCTGAAGCCCGCCCCCGACCGCCCCAGCCTGTGGCCCGACCTGCCGCTCGAGGACCCCCGGACGGGCAACTTCAACCGCGCCTACAACCGCATGCGCACACTGGCGCTGGGCTGGGCCACGCCGGGCACCGCCATGCACCGGGACAAGCAAGTGGCCGAGACCGCGGTCAGGGCGCTGGACTTCCTGTACGAGCACGCCTACCACGAGGATCTCGACCGGCGGGGCAGCAACTGGTTCTGGTGGGAGATCGGCGTCCCCCGCTCGCTGACCGACACCTGCGCCCTGCTGTACGACGGCTTGCCCGAGGACCGCCTCGAGCGCTGGCTGCGCCCACTGCGCCGCTGGTGCCCCGACCCGGAGCGCCGCGTCAGCCACCCCGGCGTCGTCGAGACCGGCGCCAACCGGGCGGGCAAGGCCATGGCGGTGGCGATGCGCGGATTGCTCACCCACGACGCCCGCCTCATCAAGCGGGCCAGGGCCGCGGTCTCCGACCTGCTGCGGCCGACCAAAGGCCCAGGCGACGGCTTCTACCGTGACGGGTCGTTCATCCAGCACGACGTGTACCCCTACACCGGCAGCTACGGCGTGGACTACCTGGAGAGCGTGGCCAAGCTGATCGCCATGCTCGCGGAGTCGCCGTGGGAGATCGCCGGAATCGGGAACATCTACGACATCGTGGACCGCTCGTTCGTGCCGTTCATCTTCGACGGGCTGATGATGGACTGCGTACGCGGACGGCAGATCTCGGTGCAGGGCCACCGCGACTACCACTCGGGGCAGAAGGCGGTCGAGGCCATCCTCACGCTGCTGGAGGCGGCGCCCGAGCGCCATGCCCGGCGCTGGCGACCGCTGGTGAAGGGCTGGCTCACCCGCAACACGGCCATCCCCTACGACACGCCGGCATCGCCGGCGAGCATCGCACGGGCCAAGGCCCTGCTGGAGGACCTGTCGGTGCCGGTCGGCCCGCGCACGACGGGCACGTACGTCTTCGCCGACATGGACCGGGTCGTGCACCGCCGTCCCACCTGGGCGTACGCGATCGCGATGAGCTCGGAGCGCATCGGCGCGGCCGAGGCCATGAACCGGGAGAACCTGCACGGCTGGTACACCGGCGACGGCATGACCTACCTCTACACCGGCGACCTCACCCACTGGAACGATGACCTGTGGCCCACGATCGACCCGTACCGGCTGCCGGGAACGACGGTCGACACCCGCAGACGCGCCGCTCTCCCGCACGGCAAGCGCCGCCTGCCACCGACCCCGTGGGCGGGCGGCGTGGCACTCGACGGCGAGTACGGCGTGGCGGCCATGAAGCTGATCGCCGACGGCTCCTCGCTGCGGGCCAAGAAGGCGTGGTTCCTCCTCGACGACGCCGTGATCGCCCTCGGCACCGGCATCACCGCCTCCGACGGCCGCCGCATCGAGACCATCGTGGAGAACCGCAACACGCACGACAGGCATCCGCCGCTGACCCGGGGCGACGGCTGGGTCCACCTGTCCGGTGTGGCCGGCTACGCGCTGCTCGACGGCGCCGACGCGAAGGTGATCCGCAAGAAGCGCACCGGCCGCTGGCGGGACATCGACAAGGGCGCCACCACCGGAGGCGACAAGACCCCCGTCGCCAGGCACTACACGACGATCGTCATCGACCACGGCGTCGATCCGCGCAAGGCGCGCTACGCCTATGCCGTACTGCCCGGCGCCTCCATCGCGCAGACCGCGGCTTACGGCCGGCGGATCGAGATTCTCGCCAACTCCAGAGCGGTGCAGGCCATTTCCCGCGACAACGTGCTCGCCGCCGTCTTCTGGCGCGCGGGGACCGTCGAGACCGCGGATGGACCGCTCGCCGCCGACGGCCCGTGCACGCTGCTGATCCGCCGCGATCATCAGCAGGTACGGCTCGCGGTCTCCGACCCGTCCAGGACCACCGACGAGGTGAAGATCACGCTGCCCTGGCCGGTGAAATCGGTCAAGGAAGGCGACCGCAGCGTGCGCAAGGCCAAGAGCGCGGTCAAGGTGGAAGTCGGTGGCAGCCGCGGGCACGCCCACACCGCGGTGGTGCGCATCTGAACCTCCGAGGCGCTCGAAGGGCCGGCGCCTAAGACGCTCTGCCTGGTTCCGCAGACGAAACCCGGTGGCGGGAGCGGGGATCGAGAGTCGATGATGCCATCGTGAAGACGGCGCATCCCACCATCGCGCCAGTTCGCGAGATCGCCTGCGACGAGTCAGGCTGGGAGGGCGCCAACCTCGTGGCCGGGAGCTCCGACGTCATCGCGTACGCCAGCGTGCGGCTGAGCGTCGAGGCGGCCACGGAGTTCCTGCGCGAGCTCAGCGGTGGCGCCGGGCACGCGAAGCGGGAGTACAAGGCGTCGCATGTGCTCCGCGCGGATCGACGGTCCAAGGTGAAGAGTCTGCTCGGCCCGGACGGGCCTATCCACGGCCATGCCTTTGTCCATCTCACCGAGAAGGCCTACTTCGTCGTCGGCAGACTCCTCGACCTCGTCCTCGGGCAGTCCGCGGACGCGGCCAGCGCGGGCGTGGCCGCCGATCGGCGGCTCGCCGGACTGGCGACCACGCTCAACCGGGAGGGTCCCGAAGCGTTCGGCCGTGATCGGTGGCAAGCCTTCCTGGCAGCGTCCAATGCCGTCCTGCGGACGTGGAAACCCCGGAACGTGCGTGAGCCCGTGGACGCGTTCGCCGATCTGGTCGAGACGCTCGCGGAACTCGACGGAGACAGCCGCGTGGGCGCGATTCTCGACGAGCTTCGACGGGCGAGATCGGTCGCCTACGCGGCACGGGCCCGGCTCCTCGAGCACCGCACCCTGCAACCGGCTCTGGAACCCTTGATCCCCGCCCTCGCCAGGACCATTCTCCATTGGAGCCGGGGCGGCGGGATCGACGTGTCGATCGTGCACGACGAGCAGTCCGCCCTGACCGAGCGGCGCATCCGGCGGCTCGAGCGGCAACTCCTGCCACCGGGCCGCTGCCTGCGTTTCCGGCAGGTGGACTCGCGCACGGATCCGCGGGTCCAGGTGGCCGATGTGCTGGCCGGAGTCGCGCGCAGACTCGCCGCCGACGAACTCCGCGGCCGTGGTGATACAGAACTCGGTGAGTTGCTGCGCGTTTACATCGATCCGGCCTCACGTTGGTCCGACGAGCGGAGCTGGTCCCGCCTCGGCCCGGCGCGCTGATCGGCCGGCATTTGCTCGAACACCCTCCGAGAACTCCCATCGGCAAAAGGAGTAAAGGGGCCGAGCTCATGACCAGTTGGTGGCGGCGATGACGTCGCGTGCGATGTCGACAACGGAGCGGCCGTCGGTGGGGATCCGCACTACCCCCGAGGGGGCGGTGGTCTCCAAGTGCCGGGCCATGGCGGCGCTGCGGGTCAGGTGCGCGTCCAGTTGGCTACCGATCTCGCGGGCGCCGAGGCGGTGCCGGGCGGTTGCGTCGTCAGCGGTCAGGAGCACCGAGGTGATGCGGGGTGTGCCGCCCATGGCGCGGGCGATGAGATCGGGCTCCAGGACGGAAACGGTGTTGGTGTAGATCAGCCTGCGGTATCCCAGCGCGGCGTAGTTGCGCCAGAGAGCGGCGAGGTTGGCCTCGGTCAATTGGGTGCGGCTCGGATCGCCGGGTGGGGCGGGGAACGCCTGGTCCAAGTTGTCGCCCTCGATGAGGCAGTGGGCGACGTGAGCAGCCTGTAGTTGCACGGAGACTTCCCATCCGACGGTGGTCTTGCCGACCCCGGCACGGCCTCCGATGAGCAGTGCTTCGGACAGGGCGACATCGTGCACAGGCGGGCTCCAAGTGGTCAGAGGGCCGATGGCGTCTCGGCTGACGCGGGCGCTGCCACCGTGATCATCGTGTGTTCGTGAGGACACAACGAAGATCGAACGGTGGCCGCGGGCCACAGCCTAGCGCCTGAGCAGGGGGGCGATGATGCTGGTCCGCTGCCGCCCGCCCTTGCCTCAGAAGCGCTTCGTGTAGCGGGTGCCCCGGTAGTAGATCTTCACGCCGTCGGGCTCGGAGGCACTGTGCCCGAAGGAGTACTTGCCGATGTTGCGGTAGCCGGTCTTACCGGAGGCGACCGCCACATAGCCGAAGTCGGACTGCCGGTCGCGCACGATCGCGTACTTGATCGTGCTGGCGCAGCGATTGCTCACCCGGACCTGCCACTTGGGATCGGACCAACCGTCGTTGTTCAGCTTGATGCGGGTGGCTGTCACACAGGAGGGCCAGGCGGCGGCCGCCGGCTGAGCGCTCGCGGCCGGGGCCGAGCCGGTGGCGGCCTGCGCGGTCAGTGGGGCGGCGAAGAAAGTGGTGCCCGCAGCCAGCAGGGCGAGGACTCGCATCGAGTTCCTTCCGGAGTGGTGATTTTCGGCGTCGAGCCGGATCCGGTGCCGACGAGCACCAGATCCGGCCGGGACGGGGTCAGCGGATGTGGAAGTCGGGGTTGCGGGCCTTGAAGGTGCATTCACCCACGAACTTCACCGTCTTGCCGGGCTTGACGTTCTTCCAGCCGGTGCTCTTCTGCTGCGAACCATTGCCGATCATGTTCTTGCACCAGTACACCAAACGCGCCTGACCGGTCTTGTTGCCGTTGTTCCAGCACTTGCCCCAGACGGTGGTGTTGCCGGTGCCGGGGGCGTTGCACACCACCTTCGCGCCCTTCGCCGTGAGAGCGGACGCGGCCGCGGCGTGGGCGACGCCGCCGCCGAGCGATACGGCCACGGAAATCGTGCCTGCCGCGAGAGCCAGCGAGCGCATTACCTTCGACATTTCTCATTCCCTCCGTCATCGATATCCGCACCCCCGAACAGGAAAGGCGTCCGTGGCGCGTGTTCGAGTCGTCATGCTGGCACGCGGCTTTCCGGCCGGCCAAGGGATCTTTGTCCAGAGGTCGTCCAAACCTGGTGCTCGCCCCGTTGGACAAATGAAACCGCAGGTCAGGGCCACGAGACGGGCCACGGTGTCGCCGGGCCCGGTAGCCGGCACAGTCACCTTCCCGGCTGTTGTGCCGCCTGCGTTGAGTGGACCCCAGCGCGTCTGAGCCGGTGTCGGGATGCCCATGGCAGATGTATGACCACCTGGGTCCCGGCGCCGGGGCGCGAACCTAGGGCCGGCGCTCTAGCCAGCTAACTCACTAGTACGTACATTAGTGAATCATGTCCACTGTCCTGGCCCTGAACGGGCCCAACCTCGACCTTCTCGGCCGCCGCGAGCCCCACCTGTACGGTGCCGCCACGCTGGCGGACGTCGAAGCGCTCTGCCGTGACACCGCCGCCGGCTGCGGCCCGCAGGTGGACTGCCGCCAGAGCAACCACGACGCCGACGTCGTGATCTGCGGCGCGGGCGCCCACGGGTGCGCGCTGGCCCTCAAGCATCTGTCGCACCTGCTGGAAAGGGAGCAATGATGGCCTCGTTCCTGGTCGGGCTGATCGGCTCGGGCATCGGCCCCTCCCTGAGCCCGCCGCTGCACGAGCAGGAGGCCGTGCACCACGGGTTCCCCTACGTCTACCGGCTGCTCGACACCGACCGGCTCGGGCTCGACGTGGGTGAGCTGGTGCGCACGGCCCGCCGGTTCGGCTTCGACGGCCTCAACATCACCCACCCGTGCAAGCAGAGCGTCATCCCGCACCTGGACGAGCTGTCGCCGGACGCCCGCATGCTCGGCGCCGTCAACACCGTGGTCTTCGACGGCGAGCGGGCCGTCGGCCACAACACCGACTGGACGGGCTTCGCCGAGTCGTTCGCCCGCGGCCTGCCCGACGCTCCCACCCACCGCGTCGTGCAGCTCGGCGCCGGAGGCGCGGGGGCCGCCGTGGCGCACGCGATGCTCACCATGGGCGCCGACCTGGTCACGGTCGTGGACGCCGACCCGGCGCGGGCGCGTGCCCTGGCCGGCGAGCTGGCCGGCCGCTTCGGCGCCGAGCGCGCGCGCCCCGCGACCCCGTCCGAGCTGCCGGGCCTTCTGGCCGAGGCCGACGGCCTGGTGCACGCGACCCCGACCGGGATGGCCCACCACCCGGGCATGCCGCTGCCGGCCGGGCTGCTGCACCCGGGCCTGTGGGTGGCCGACATCGTCTACCGGCCGTTGGAGACGGAGCTGCTGCGGCATGCGCGGGCGCTGGGCTGCCGGACGCTCGACGGCGGGGGCATGGTCGTCTTCCAGGCCGTGCACGCCTTCCGGCTGTTCACCGGCCGGGAGCCGGACGCCGAGCGCATGCTCGCCCACCTGACCGATCTCGTCGCCGTCTGAAGGAGGAAGTGGTGCGTAAATCCATCGCCACCGTGTCGGTGAGCGGCACGCTGACCGAGAAGCTGGAGGCGATCGCCGCCGCCGGCTTCGACGGTGTGGAGATCTTCGAGAACGACCTGCTGGCCTGCCCGCTGCCGCCGGAGGAGATCCGCGCTCGCGTCGCCGACCTGGGCCTGACGATCGACCTCTACCAGCCCTTCCGCGATTTCGAGGCGGTGCCGGAGCCGGTGCTGGCCAGGAATCTGCGGCGGGCCGAGCACAAGTTCCGGCTGATGGAGCGCCTCGGCACGGACCTGCTGCTGGTCTGCTCGAACGTCTCGCCGGGTGCGATCGGCGACGACGAGCTGGCCGCCGAGCACCTGCGGCTGCTGGGCGAGCGGGCCGCCGAGCACGGCATCCGGATCGCCTACGAGGCGCTGGCCTGGGGCCGGCACGTCAACGAGTATCTGCACGCCTGGCGTGTCGTGCGGATGGCCGGCCATCCCAACGTGGGCACCTGCCTGGACAGCTTCCACATCCTCTCGCGCGGCTCCGACCCCATCGGTATCGAGGCCATCCCCGGCGAGAAGATCTTTTTCCTCCAGCTCGCCGATGCGCCGCTGCTGGCCATGGACGTGCTGCAGTGGAGCCGCCACTACCGCTGCTTCCCCGGGCAGGGCACCTTCGACGTGGCGGGGCTGGTCAGGCACGCTCTCAACGCCGGATATCCAGGGCCGCTGTCGCTGGAGGTGTTCAACGACCACTTCCGCCAGGCCGACACCAAGCGCACCGCGCGGGACGGCATGCGCTCGCTCATCGCCCTGGAAGGAGAGCTGGTGGGCGCGGCGCATCCGTCCGTTCCGTCCGGGTTCGCCTTCGCCGAGCTGGCCGACACCGGCGCGCTCGGCGGGGTGCTGTCCGCTCTCGGCTTCGCGCGTACCGGGAGACATCCCACGAAACCGGTCGAGCTGTGGGAGCAGGGCGGGGCGCGGCTGCTGCTCAACGCCACCGGCGCCGAGTCCGCCCTCATCGCCATCGGGCTGGACAGCCCCGACCCGGCAGGCGCGGTCAAGCACGCCGAGACGCTGCTGTCGCCGGTCCTGCCCCGCGAGCGCGCGCCGGAGGAGGCCCGGCTGGACGCCATCGCCGCGCCGGACGGCACCCAGATCTTCTTCTGCGACGACTCCTGGCTGTCCGACTTCGCCCCGGACGCGCGGGCCGGGGGAGAGATCACCGGCATCGACCACGTGGCGCTCACCCAGCCGTGGCACTACTTCGACGAGGCGGAGCTGTTCTACCGCTCCGTGCTCGGCCTGCGCCCGCAGGGCGGCCTCGAACTGCCTGACCCGTACGGGCTGCTGCGCAGCAAGGCCATGTCGGCCCCCGACGGCGCCGTCCGCATGGTGGTCAACATCGCCCAGGTCGGCGCCGGCGACATCGCGTGGCAGCACGTCGCGCTGGCCTGCGACGACATCCTGGCTGTCGCCCGCAGGCTGCACGCGGAGCACCCCGGCCTGCTGCTGCCGATCCCCGGCAACTACTACGACGACCTGGAGGCCCGTCACGAGGTGGATCCCGAGCTGCGTCGTCTCGGCGTGCTCTATGACCGCGACGAGGACGGGGGCGAGTTCCTGCACCTCTATACCGTCACCATGGGCCGGGTCTTCTTCGAACTCGTCCAGCGGATCGGCGGATATGACGGCTACGGGGCCGCCAACGCGCCCATCCGGCTCGCCGTGCAGCATTCCGGCGGTGACTAAGATGAGCGCGTGACCGTCTCCGCCTCCTCCCCGTCCGGCGCGGCCGATCGCCAGCGCGACGCCGAGCGCACCAAAGCGGAGATCCTGGAGGTCGCCCAGCAGAAGTTCGCCCGCCACGGCTACGCAGGGGCGCGGGTCGACGAGATCGCCGCGCGCATGCGCACCACCAAGCGCATGATCTACTACTACTTCGGCAGCAAGGAGCGGCTCTACATCGCGGTGCTGGAGAAGGCCTATGCCGAGGTCAGGGCGGTCGAGCGCACGGTCGACGTGCACCACCTGGCACCGGTGGAGGCCATCCGCACGCTGGCCGAGCTGACCTTCGACCACCACGACGCGCATCGTGACTTCATCAAGCTGGTCGCGATCGAGAACATCCACCAGGCCGAGCACATCCGCAAGTCGGAGGCGCTGGCCGGCCTCGGCACGCCCGTGCTCGACCTCATCGAGGCCATCCTCGACGCGGGCACGGCGAGCGGCGACTTCGTCACCGAGGCGGACGCCATCGACGTGCACATGCTCATCAGCTCGTTCTGCTTCTTCCGGGTGGCCAACCAGCACACGTTCGAGGCGCTGTTCGGACGCGACATGACCGCGCCCGAGCACCGCGACCGGCTGCGCCGGATGGTGGGGGAGATGATCGTCGCCTACCTCCGCGGCCAGGGCGCCGGCAGCTGATCAAGAAGAGACAAGGTCACCGATCCGCAACACCCTTGTAATGTACGAACCGGTGAGTTAGTTTTCCTGTCACCGCACTCACCCCCCATTTTCCCCGTGAGGAGCTTAACGTGACGGTACAGGGCAAACCTCGCAAAGCGGCTATAGCTGCCTGGATCGGCAGCGCCTTGGAGTACTACGACTTCTTCATCTACGGGACCGCCGCCGCCCTGGTCTTCAACAAGATCTTCTTTCCCTCCTCCTCGCCCGCCACGGGAACGCTGCTCGCGCTGGCCACGTTCGGCGTCGGCTACCTGGCCCGCCCCGTGGGCGCCTTCGTGCTGGGACACGTGGGCGACAAGTTCGGCCGCAAGCGGGTGCTGGTGACGACGCTGGTGATGATGGGCGGCTCGACGTTCCTGGTCGGCTGCCTGCCGACCTACGACCAGGTTGGCCTGCTGGCGCCGGCCCTGCTCGTGGTGCTCCGCCTGATGCAGGGCTTCTCGGTCTCCGGCGAGCAGGCCGGCGCCAACTCCATGACGCTGGAGCACGCCCCCGAGGACAGGCGCGCCTACTACACCAGCTTCACGCTCAACGGCACGCAGGCCGGGCAGATCATCGCCACGGCGATCTTCCTGCCGATCGCCGCGCTCCCCGAGGACCAGCTGCTGAGCTGGGGCTGGCGGGTGCCGTTCTGGCTGAGCGTGGTGGTGGCCGTGGTCGGGCTGGTCATCCGGCGCACGCTGGAGGAGACGCCCGCCTTCGAGCAGGAGGTCGCCACCGACACCGTGGCCAAGATGCCCCTCGCCGTGCTCTTCCGCGAGCACTGGCAGGACGTGCTGCGCGTCGTCGTCGCCGCGGTCATCGCCTCGGTGAGCACGATCTTCACCGTGCACGCCCTGTCGTACGCGGTCAACACCATGGGCCTGGAGCGCACGCCGATGTTGTGGGTGGGCGTGCTGGCCAACGTCGGCGCGGTGCTCACCATCCCGCTCTGGGGCAGGTTGTCGGACCGGGTCGGCCGCAAGCCGGTGTTCGTGGGCGGGTCGCTCGGCTGCGCGGTGCTGATGTTCGCCTACCTGTGGTCGATCTCCATCGGCAACTACGTACTGATCTTCATCGCGGGCATCGTGATGTTCGGCATCGTGCACAGCGCCACCAGCGCCGTGTGGCCGTCGTTCTACGGCGAGATGTTCACCACCCGGGTCCGTCTGTCCGGCATGGCGATCGGCACCCAGATCGGCTTCGCGATCGCCGGGTTCGCGCCCACCGTGGCCACCGCGGTGGCCGGCACCGGCCCCGAGAGCTGGCTCGGCGTCTCGGTCATCACGGCGGTGGTGTGCCTGATCAACGTGGCCGCGGTCGCGACCGCCAAGGAGACCTTCCGGGTGCCGACCGAGCAGCTCGGCGTCAAGCTCCCCGAGCGGGTGAAGGCATGAGCGGCTGGCGCGTCCACGCCGTGCGCTACGCCCAGCGCGACGCCCGGCGGGGCGAGCATTTCCACGGGTACGAGCCCGGCGGGGAGAGCTCCCATCCGACCGCCTACTACATCTGGGCGGCCGTCTCCGACCAGCACACGGTCGTGATCGACACCGGCATCGCGCCGGAACGGGCGGCGCGCGCCGAGGGCCTCGACTACCGCTGCTCGCCTGTCGAGGCCCTGGCCGAGCTGGGCGTGGCCGCCGATGCGGTCGACCACGTGGTGCTGACCCACCTGCACTACGACCACACCGGCACCGCTCACCAGTTCCCCCGGGCCCGCTACGTCGTGCAGCAGGCCGAGCTCGACTACTGGACCGGACCCTGGGCGGAGCGGATCGCCCGCGAGCGCTGGCTGCTCAACGACCACGACCTCGCCCACCTGCGCTCCGCACGCAAGGACGGGCGGGTGCGGATGGTGGACGGCGACGCGTTCGTGGTGCCCGGCCTGAGTGTGCACCTGGTCGGCGGGCACACGGCAGGCATGCAGGTGGTACGGGCCGAGACGGCCCGCGGCCACGTGGTGCTGGCCTCGGACGCCAGCCACTTCTACGAGAACATCGAGAGCGACCGGCCGTTCCCGATCCTGCACAGCATGCCCGGCATGTACGGTGCCTTCGACCGCATCAAGGAGCTGGCCGACGGCCCCGAGCTGGTGGTCGCCGGCCACGATCCGCTGGTGCTCGAACGTTTCCCGCTGCTGGGCACCGACGTCGCCGAGATCGCGCCTTAGGCGGGCAGGACCTCGATCTTGCCTGTCGGGCGTGGGCTGTGGGAGTCGTTGAAGAAATACTCGCCGGGCTTCGTGAAGGTGTACTGGAACGACTCGCCCGGCTTGAGCCGTACGTCGAAGAGCCCCTCGAAGAACTGGGTGGCCCCGTGGACGTGCACGTTGTCAGGCGGGTTGACGAAGGTCACCGTGGTGCCGACCGGCACCCGCACATGAGTCGGGGCCATGGCGTTGACCGCCGTCGACTCCACGGTCCCGACCTGCCCGTTCTGGTAGGTGCGGGCGAGCACGACGGTGTTGTTCACGGCGCTGCCGTCCACCGGGCCGCCGGAGACCGGGCGGCGGATCACCGGGGCGGGCGGGGTGGCCGCCGGAGGCACGTCTCCGCCCAGCTTGAAGGCCCACAGATGGTCGCCGCGCGGCGCCGAGTTGCCGTAGGGGATGCCGGTGCCGCCCGCGTACACGGCGAGGTACTGCTCGCCGTCGATCTCGTAGGAGATCGGGCTGCTGCTGACGGCGGCGCCGGTCTGCCAGCGCCACAGCTCGCGGCCGTCGCGGGCGTCCAGGCAGAGCAGGTTGCCGTCGGGCTGGCCGATGAACAGCAGGTCGGTGGCGGTGGTGAGGATTCCGTTGCCGTGGGCCAGCGAGTACGGCATGTTCTTCTTCCATCGCACCCGATTGGTGCTCGGGTCCACCGCCACGATGCCGCCGGTCATGTACTCGCCGGGCGGGCGCAGCCCGTTCGACGCCTCGGTCAGGGAATGGGCGGCGGCCACGTAGCCGAAGCCCGTGTACACCAGGCGGGTGCTGTGGCTGTAGGACTGGTGGTTCCAGTCGGCGCCGCCGCCGTGGCCGGGAATGGTGAGGATCGGCTCGTCCCAGTGCGGCGTGAACAGCGAGCCGATCGTGTAGTTGGGCACGGCACGATGCGGGGCGCCGGGGATCTCGGTGCCGAGCGGCTGCCACACCGGCTTCAGCTCCGTCCAGCCGCCCTGGCGCGGGAAGGGCTGCGTGGGCCAGGTCTTCTGGCGGGGCTCCTGCGGGACCGGCAGCTCGTCGATGCCGAGCGGGGCCGAGCCGTTGGCGCGGTCGAGAATGTAGTACATGCCGGTCTTGCTGCCGTACACGACGAGCTTGCGCATCCGTCCGCTGATGCGGGCGTCGACCAGGACCGGGGCCATGACGTTGTCCATGTCCCAGATGTCGTGGTGGATGGACTGGAAGTGCCAGCGGTAGGCGCCGGTCTTCAGGTCCATCGCCACGATCGAGTTGGCGAACAGGTTCTGGCCGCCGCGCTCGGAGCCGTCCTGGGAGGACTTGCTGCCTCGCGCGTTGCCGAACGTCCAGTAGACCAGGCCCAGCTCCGCGTCGATGGCACAGTGCATCCACGGAGTCGCCCCGCCGGTCTGCCAGGAGTCGCCCTCCCAGGTGTCGCCGCCGACCTGGCCGGGGCTTGCCGTGCCCCAGAAGTGCCAGACGAGGTCGCCGTTGTCGGCATTGAAGGCGAGGGCGGCGCCGCGCGGGCCGTCGTTGGTGCCGCAGTAGAGCATGCCGTCGTGGTAGGTGACGGCGACCTTCTCCAGGTTGCCGTAGCCGTTGTGCTGGCGCTCCCAGACCACCTGGCCGCTCTTCTGGTCGAGGGCGATCAGCCAGTTGTCGTTGGCGCAGGTGAACACCTTGTCCGCGCCGACCGCCACGCCGCGGCGGGTGACCGAGCCGCGGGTCTGCTCGTACTTCCAGATCGTGGCGCCGGTGCGGCCGTCCACGGCGACGACGTTGCCCACGGCCGACTCGACGTACAGGACGCCGTCCACCGCCACGGCCGTGCTCTGGCTGTTGCCCGCCATGAGCCCGCCCTCGATGTGGTTGACCCAGGCTCCGCGCAGCCGCCTGACGTTGCCGCGGTGCAGGCCGCCCAGCGCGCTGTAGTTCTGGTTGGCCAGGTTGCCGCCGACCTTCGGGAAGTTCCGGGCGGAGCGGCCGCTGGCCGCGGTGGCCGGCGCCTGCCCGGCGCCCGCGAGCGCGACGGCAGCGACGGCAGCGACGGCACCCGCGAGTAAATCTCTCCGACGAACCATAACCAATTCCCTTTCGCGTTCCACGACGTGGACTGGTGAATCTGCTTCATGGGCGCGCACCGTGGCGGCCCGGGCTCCCTCAGGTCCTTCAGCCGGGGACCGTCATAGGCCGAGGTAGATGTGCCGGACCTGGGGGTCGTCGCGCAGCTCCGCCGACGTCCCCGTGGCGGCGATCTCGCCGTTCTCCATGATCAGGCAGGTGCTGGTGACGTCGAAGGTCAGCTTGGCGTTCTGCTCGACGAGCAGGATGGCCAGGCCGTCGGCGTTGAGCTTCTTGAGCACGGCGGCGATGTCGGTGACGAGTTTGGGCGACAGGCCCATGGAGGGCTCGTCGAGCAGCATCACCTTCGGCCGGCACATCAGCGCCCGGCCCACGGCCAGCATCTGCTGCTGCCCGCCGGACAACGCGCCGGCCAGCCGGTGGCGCATCTCGCCCAGCACGGGGAACAGCTCGTACACCTCGTCGATGGGGGTGTGTTTCCAGCTGCTCGTGTACGCCCCGAGCAGGAGGTTCTTCTCGACGGTGAGGCCGGGGAAGACGTGCCTGCCCTCCGGGACGTAGCCCATGCCGTGCCGGACCAGGGTGTGCGCGGGCGCGCGCAGCAGGTCGTGCTCCCCGAAGCGGATGGCCTTGGCCTGCCGCGGCGCCAGGCCCATGATCGCCTTGAGGGTGGAGGACTTGCCGGCCCCGTTCGCGCCGATGATGCCGAGCGACTGGCCGGGTTCCACGGTGAAGGACACGTCGTGGGCGGCCCGGACACCGCCGTAGTGCACCGAGAGTTCTTCCACGGTCAGCGTGGTCATCGGGTCGCCTCCTCGACGGCGGCTTCGGTGGGGGCGTCCATGGAGTCGCCGAGGTAGGCGGCGACCACGTCCGGGTGCACGGCGACGTCGGCCGGTTGCCCGTCGGCGATCACCTTGCCGCTGGACAGCACGGTGACCTGGTCGCACAGGGACATGACGAGGCCCATGTTGTGCTCGATGATGATCACGGTGACGCCCGAGTCCCTGATGGAGCGGACGATCTCGGCGAGCCGGCGCACCTCCTCGCCGTTCATTCCGGCGGCGGGCTCGTCGAGCAGCAGCAGGCTGGGGGACATGGCCATGGCGCGGGCCAGCTCGATGCGGCGCTGGATGCCGTAGGGGAGCGAGCGCGGCTCGGCGTCGGCGACCTCGGTGAGCCCGAACCGCTCGATGAGCTCCTCGGCTCGCCGGTGCAGCGCCCGCTCGTAGCCCAGCACCTTCCACGGCAGGCCGGGATAGCGCCAGATCCACGAGGTGCGGGTGCGGTCCAGGCCCAGGAGGATGTTCTCGCGCACACTGAGGTCCTCGAACAGGCGCAGGTTCTGGAACGTGCGGGCCACGCCGCGCTGCGAGAGCCGGTACGGCGCCAGCCCGGTCACGTCCCGCCCGCCCAGCAGCACCGATCCCTGCGTGGGGTCGTAGAAGCCGCTGATCACGTTGAACAAGGTCGTCTTACCCGAGCCGTTCGGCCCGACGATGCCGCGGATCTCGCCGGTGGGCACGGTGAGCGACACCCGGTCGAGCGCCACCAGGCCCTTGAACCGCTTCGTCACCTCCCGGACCTCCAGCGCGACCTCCTCGGACGAGGCAGGCGCGGCGTCGTAGGGCCGGAACGGGCCGAGCTGGGCCCGCGAGCCGCCGCCCCGCTTGCGCAGCAGGGACCGGAGCTGCCCGGGAAGGCCCGCCAGGCCCTTGGGCGCGAACACCACCACGAGCACGACCACGAGGCCGTAGCCGAGCTGGGCGTAGCCCGAGGCGTCCAGCAGCGCCTCCCTGACCAGCGCCAACGCGACGGCCCCGACGACGCAGCCCAGGATGCTGCTGCGGCCGCCGATGATCACCATGGCGAGCAGCAGGAACATGTTGGCGATGTTGAACGACTCGGGCGCCACGAAGCGGATCAGCCCGGCGTACAGGACCCCGGCCAGGCCGCCGTACAGGCCGGACAGCACGAACGCGGTCATCCGCAGCAGCGGGATCTCCGCGCCCAGCGCCCCGGCGGCCAGGTCGTCGTCACGCATCGCGCGCAGCCGCCGGCCCAGCGGCGAGCGGGTCACCAGCAGCGCGAAGGCCAGCGCGAGGGCGAAGACGATGAGCTCGACGTAGTAGAAGAGGTAGCCGCTGGACAGGTCGATGCCGAACATCGGCGGGACCGGGATGTCGCTGATGCCCTCGGCCCGGCCGGCGATGTGGGCGTTGGTGACCCAGTTGGTGAAGGCCAGGGCCAGGCCGAGCGTCACGATGCCGAGGTAGTGCGACTGCATGCGCAGCGCCGGGATGCCCACCAGCACGCCGAACACCACGGCGACCAGCAGCGCCAGCGCGGCGGCCGTCCAGAAGCCGAACCCGGCCTGCGTGGTGAGGATGGCGACCGTGTAGGCGCCGACGCCGAAGAAGGCGACCTGGGCCAGGTTGATCTGCCCGGCGACGCCCATGGTCAGGCCGAGGCCGATGGCCAGGATCGCGAAGATGATCGCCACGTCGGCGACGTGGATGGCGTAGCCGCCCAGGCCGTAGGGGAGCAGCCACGCGGCCACGGCCAGGGGCACGAGCCATGCGAGAGGTTTCATGCGCGGTTCACCGTTGCCTCTCCGAAGATGCCGGTGGGGCGGATCATGACGATGACGGCGAAGACCAGGAACGTGACGAGTTCGGAGTACTCCTGGAAGTTGCCGGCGGCGAAGGCGTCGAGCAGGCCGAAGGCCAGGCCGCCGACGATCGCGCCGGGCATGCTGCCGAAGCCGCCCAGCATGGCCGCGGCGAAGCCCTTGATGCCGAGTGTGCCGCCCATGGTGGGGTTGACGTACAGCATGGGCCCGATGAGGCTGCCGGCCAGCGCCGCCAGGCCCGCCCCGATCGCGAAGGCCATGGCGTTGCTGCGGCCGACGTGGATGCCGACCGCGGTGGCCGCCTGGTGGTCCATGGCGACCGCCTGCATGGCCGCGCCGCGCTTGGTCCGCTGCAGGAACAGCGCCAGCAGGCCGGTCGCCGCCGCCGCCACGGCGATGACGACCAGGTTGTAGGTGGGGATGCGGATGCCGCCGAGATCGATCGGCCCGGTCGCGACCGGCGACGGCACGGCGTGCCCGGTGGCGCCCCAGACGAGGACCGCCCCCGCCTCCAGCACGGCGCCGAAGCCGATCGTGCCGATCAGCATCAGCGTGAAGTCCTTGTTCTCCAGCGGGCGCAGGAAGCGCTCGATCACCAGGCCGATCAGTGCGGTAACCACGATCGCCACGACGATCGCCACGGCGAAGGGCAGCTTGCTGGTCATGTAGAACGTGGAGGCGGCGTACGCGCCGATCATCACGACGCTGCCGTGGGCGAAGTTGACCAGGCCCATGGTGCGGTAGACGATCGAGAAGCCCATGGCGACGAGCGCGTACACCGCTCCGAACGTGACCCCGCCGATCAGAGTCTGAAGGAAGACGTGCACGTCAGCTCGCGGCCTCGGGCACGACCTTGCCGTCCTTGACCAGGCCGATCTTGGTTTCGTGGATGCCGACCCCGTTGGCGTCGTAGTTGTAGTCGCCGAGCAGCCCGGCGCGCTTGACGCCGCGGATGGCGTCGGCCAGCTTCTGTCCGCCCTCGCCGTTGGTCTGCTTGAGCGCCTCGATGAGGATCGACGCGCCGTCGTAGGCCTTGGCGACGTGCATGCGGGCCTCCTCGTTGTAGGCGGCCTTGTACTTGGCGGCGAATTCCTTGATCGGCTCGCTGGCCTCGTTGCTCAGGTACGGTGAGCTGACCACCGAGCCCTCGGCGTTCTTCAGCCCGGCCGTGGTGGCGTACACGTCGGTGCCCATCGGGGCGCCGCCCGCGAAGACCGCCTCGATGCCGAGCTCGCGGGCCTGCTTGGCGATCAGCCCGGACTGGACCTCCTCGGCGCCGATGAACAGCACGTCCGGGTCCTGCTCGCGGATCTTGGCGAGGTTGGAGTTGAAGTCCTTCTGGTCGGGGGTGACGACCTCGTCGGCGACCGGGGTGACGTTTCTGGTCTTGAGCGAGGTGAGGAACGCGTCGTGCTCGCCGGCGCCGTACGCGCCGTTGTTGCTGATCAGAGCGATCTTCTTGTGACCCTTCTCGTCCACGAGGTATTCGGCGAGCGTCTCGTCGAAGGTGACGCTGGTCGGCGCGTTGAGGAAGAGGAACGGGCTCTTCAGCTCGGCGAGCTTGGGCGACTGTCCCGAGGTGATGTTCGGGATCTTGGCGTCCTTGAGTATGGGTGCCATGGCGAGCGTGACCGCGCTCTCCGCGGTGCCGAGCATCGCGATGTAGCCCTCCGCGGCGATCTTCCTGGCCACGTTCGTGCCGACGGTGGGGTCACCCTGGCTGTCGAAGAGGTCGAGCTTGATCTGCCGGCCGTTGACGCCGCCGGCCTTGTTGGCCTCGTCGATGGCGAGCTTGACGCCCTTGTGCTCCCACTGGCCGAGCGAGCTGAGCTGGCCGCTCTGTGCGTTGACGTTGGCGATCTTGATGGGGCCGGTGGCGCCGGCCCCGGTCTCGGCCTGCTGGCCGGGCGGGGCGCACGCGGCGAGCGCTATCAGAGCCGCGGCTGCGATGGAGAATCTCGTGAAACGCACGGTTCACCTCGTAGGGGGGTAGGTGAGAGTTAATTCACGGACTAGTACGTTCGTTATAGCGTCAGGATGCGACTCAGGGAATAGCGAACGTGCAACGGTTTCCGCCGGGTCAGTCGGTTCAGTCGGCGAAGAGGCCCTGGTAAATGTCCTTGATGTTCCAATGGCCGGGCGTGGGCACCGGCTCGTTCACCATCGGGACGTCGATCACCGCGGGACGCCGGTTCGCGACGGCCGTGCGGAGGGCCGCTCCGAGGGCGGCGGGCGTGGTGACGGTGTGCCCGTCGGCGCCGCACGCCTGCGCGAACGCAGCGAAGTCCGGGCTGTAGGGCCGCCCGGCGGGGTCGGTGAAGTCGCAGCCGTGGCTGCGGCCGAAGTGCGCCGACTGCAGGTCGGAGATCGTGCCGTGGGACCGGTTGTTCATCACCACGAAGATCACCGGGGCGCCCTGCTCGACCGCGAGCGGCACGGCGGGCAGCTGCGCGCTCATGCCGCCGTCGCCGATGAGCGCGACCACGGTCCTGCCGGGCTGGGCGAGCTGGACGCCGACTGCGGCGGCCGGCCCGAAGCCCATGGTGGAGGCGCCTCCCGGCGTGATGAAGCGGCCCCCGGCAGGCAGTTCGTAGCACTGGGCGACGCCGTTCTTGTTCCAGCCGACGTCGGTGACCAGGACCGCGTCGGCCGGGATCGCGTCGCGCAGGTCGGCCAGGATGCGTTCGGGTCGCAGCGGGAAGTCCTCGCTCCGCCCGCGTTCCCGGCTGTCCGTGAACAGCCCCGTGCGGGCCCGCTCGATCTGCCGCCGCAGCTCTGGCCGGCTGCGCGGGGCGTGGGACTCGGCGGCGTCGGCGATCGCCTTGACCGCGAGCGCCACGTCGGCCACCGCGCCGATCTCCGCCGGGTAGTTGCGGCCGATCTCGGCCGGGTCGATGTCGATCTGGATGAGCGTGCCCGCCGAGAAGTCCCAGGTGAAGCGGGGGTCCCACGAGCTGGCGTCGGTCTCGGCGAACCGGGTGGCGAGGGCCAGCACGACGTCGGCCGCGCGGGCGTAGGTGTTGGTCAGCTCCAGGCCCCAGAACCCGGGCATGCCGAGCACCAGCGGGTGGGCGTCGGGGACGGTGCCCTTGGCCATGAGCGAGTGCGCGATCGGGATGTCCAGGTGCTCCGCCAGGGAGATCAGCGCCGCGGTGCTCGATGTCGCCGGGTCCGCGACGGTGCTCGATGTCGCCGGGTCCGCGACGGTGCTCGATGTCGCCGGGGCCGCGACGGTGCTCGATGTCGCCGGGTCCGCGACGGCGTCCTCGCGTAGCCCGCCGCCCACGTAGATGAGCGGACGCTCGGCGGTTGCCAGCCGGGCGGCGATCAGCTCGGCCGTGGCCTCGGGCAGGTCGGGCGGGGCCGCGTGGCTGATCGCCGGGTACGGCGCGGCCGGCCGGGAGAAGACGTCCATCGGCACGTTGACCAGCACGGCGCCGGGACGGCCCGAGGTCGCCGTCCAGAAGGCGCGCTCCACGGCCCGGCCCAGGTCCTGGGTGCGGTGCACGTTCCAGGCCCGCTTGACGAAGGGCCGGAAGACGCTCGCCTGGTCGGCATCGGCGTGCAGGTTGATCTCCTGGTGGGGGTGGCGGCCGTGGTAATAGGAGGGGATGTCGCCGGAGATCACCACCATCGGCACCGAGTCCAGCGCGGCGGTCATGACGCCGGTCGTGGCGTTCGTCAGGCCCGGCCCGACGTGCACCAGGAGGACGCCCGGCTTGCCGGAGGCGCGGGCGTAGCCGTCGGCGGCGTGCGCCGCGGCCTGCTCGTGGCGGGCGATGACGAACCTGATGCGGCTGTCGGCCAGCGCGTCCAGCACGGCGATGTTGGTGTGGCCGCAGGTGCCGAAGACGTACTCGACGCCGAGGTCCTCGAGCTGCGCGACGAGCGCGTGAGCCGCTGTGGTGTCGTGGCCTCCTTCGCCGGCCTCGACACCAAGGTGACTGTGCTTATTGGTGCCCACACTGCGTTCGGTCACTGGTCTCCCCAAATGGTCAGCCCCCTGAGCAGCAGGGTCTTGGTCACGGTGAAGTCCTCGATCATCCAGCGGGGAGATTCGCGGCCGATGCCGGAGTCCTTCACGCCGCCGAACGGGACGTGGTCGAGGCGGAAGTTGGACGAGCCGTTGACGACGAGGCCGCCGACCTCCAGCTCGCGCCAGGCGGTGACGACGCGGCGCAGGTCGTGAGTGAACAGCCCGGCCTGCAGCCCGTACGTGCTGCGGTTGCACTCCTCCAGCACTCCGTCGAAGTCGTCGTAGGGGAGCACCGCGACCAGCGCGCCGAACACCTCCTCACGCACGACCCTGGCCTCGGTGGGCGGGGCGACCACGACGGTCGGCGCCATCACGGCGCCCTCACGCGTGCCGCCGGTCGTCACCCGGGCGCCCTGGCCGGCCGCCTCGGCGGTCCAGCGGACCACTCGCTCCGCCGCGTCGTCGTCCACCATCGAGCCGACGTCGGTACGCGGATCGAGGGGGTCGCCGACGACCAGGGACTTCACCTCCGCCGTCAGCGCGTCGGCGAACTCCTCGAAACGGCTGCGCTGGACGTAGACGCGCTGGACCGAGATGCAGCTCTGGCCGGAGTTGCTGTAGCCGGTGCGGGCGCACACCCGCGCCGCCTCGGCGACGTCGGCGTCCTCGCAGACGATGGTCGCGGCGTTGCCGCCGAGTTCGAGCAGCACCCGCTTCGGCCCGGCGGCGTGGGCGACGGCGTGACCGGCCGTGACGCCGCCGGTGAAGCTGACGACGGCGATCTCCGGCGCGGCGCACAGCCGCGCGCCCACGTCACCGCCCCCGTGCAGGATCTGCACCGCCTCCGCGGGCATCCCGGCATCCAGCAGCAGCGTCACCAGCGCCGTGGAGACCGCGGGCGCCTGCGGCGGCGGCTTGACGATCGTGGTGTTGCCGGCCGCGAAAGAGGCGGCGAGCTTGTGCGCCAGGAGGTTAGCCGGGGCGTTGAACGGCGTGATCGCCAGCACCGGGCCCGCCGGGGCCCGCTGGGTGATGGCGGTGTTGCCGACCCCGCGGCCCCAGCCCGCCACGGGCAGCACCTCGCCGCCGATCATCCTGGCCTCGGCGGCGGCGACGGACAGGGTGTCGGCCACGCGCAGGATCTCGCCACGCCCGTCCTTGAGCGGCTTGCCCAGTTCGAGGGCCAGCAGCCGGGCCAGCTCCTCGCCGCGCTCGGTGACCAGGGCGGCGGCACGTTCCAGGATGCCGGCCCGGGTGGCGGGCGCCAGTCGCGCCACGGCCCTGGCCGCCCGCCGGGCGTAGGCCAGGGCCGTGGCGATGTCGTCGTCCTGCGCGATCCGCGCCCGGCTGACGGTCTCGCGGACATAGGGGCCGATGCGGTCGTCGTACGTGCCGTCGGTCAGCCACTCGCCGGCGACTAAGCACCCTGCTTCGTGGATGGTGTTCATTGGTGACTCCCATAATCCGTGCAGTGGTTCTGAAAACCCGCACAGTGGATTGCCTCACGGTATGAGCACCGCGAACGTTCTGGCAAGAGGGCCAAGAAATCCGCTTGATGGAGCATGTGGACCACCAAGCGGACTGGGTGTTAGCGTACGGACCACGTGAGAAGGTGAGCAGCAGGTTCACCTTCGACCCCTAGTGAGGACCCGTGCCTTCGAACATTCCTGGAGCACCGGAGGAGAGCGGGGGCGTGCGCAGCGTCCAGCGCGCCTTCGACATCCTCTCGCTTCTCACCGAGGACCGGCGGACCCTGACGATCCGCGAAGTCGTCGACGAGACGGGCCTGGCCAAGACCACGGCGCTGCGCCTGCTCCAGACCCTGGAACACATGGGGCTGCTCTGGGCGACCCCCAAGGGCTACACGGCCGGACCCGCGCTGTGGCGCTGGGCGCACCTGGCCCGCTCGGCGTGGGAGCTGCCGCCGGAGACCGTCCAGCTCATGCGCGAGCTGGGCGCCCGGCACCGCGAGACTGTCAACCTCTACGTGCTGCGCGGCGTCCATCGCATCTGCATCGCCCAGCAGGAGAGCCCGCAGCCGCTCCGTCACGTGGTACGGGTCGGCGACGAGCTGCCCCTGTGGGCGGGCGCCTCCTCCAAGATCCTGCTCAAGGACGCCCCGGAGCGGTTGCTCGCCCGGGTGGCCCGGTCCTCGCCTCATGGCGAGGCGCACGTGGCGACGCTGCGGGAATGGATCGAGCAGGCGGCCCGCGACGGGTACGCGGTCAGCCACGGCGAACGCGAGCCCGGCCTGTCGGCGGTGGCCGTTCCGGTCACGGGCGGCTCGCGGGCGACCGTGGCGGCGCTGACGCTGAGCGGCCCCACGGTCCGCTTCACCGACGACCGCGTCCAGGAGTTCACGGCGGATCTGCGTGAGGCGGCCAAGCGCATGTCGGAGCGCGGGTTCGACCATCCTCTGACTTGACTCTATGGAGCGTGAATGCAGCAGTTGCCACTGGACGGCGTCAAGGTCGTGGACCTGACCAACGTTCTGGCCGGGCCGTACTGCAGTTATCAGCTGATGCTGTTCGGCGCGGAGGTGGTCAAGGTGGAGCTGCCCGGCAGCGGGGACCTCGCCCGGCGGCTCGGGCCCGACCCCGAGCTCAACCGGGAGCGGATGGGCGCCTCCTTCCTGGCCCAGAACGCCGGCAAGAAGTCGGTCGAGCTCGACCTGAAGAGCCCGGACGGGCGGTCTGCCTTCGAGTCGATGGTCGCCGGCGCGGACGTCCTGCTGGAGAACTTCAGAGCGGGGGTGATGGCCAGGCTCGGCTACGGCTGGGAGCGTCTTCGCACGCTCAACCCGCGTCTGGTGTACTGCGCGATCTCGGGGTTCGGGCAGAGCGGCCCGATGAGCGGGGCCCCCGCCTACGACCAGATCATCCAGGGGCTGTCCGGCATGATGAGCGTCACCGGCACCTCTGAGACCGCCCCGCTGCGGGTGGGGTTCCCCATCTGCGACACCATCGGCGGGCTGATGGCCGCCCTGGGCATCTCGGCCGCGCTCGCCGGACGGCACCGCAGCGGGCGCGGCTGCTTCCTGGACCTGTCCATGCTGGAGGCGTCGATCTCCGCGATGGGCTGGACCGTCTCCAACTACCTGATCAGCGGGGTCGAGCCGGAGCCGATGGGCGACCAGAACGCCACCGCCGCCCCCTCCGGCACGTTCGAGACCGCCGACGGGCCGCTCAACATCGCCGCCAACCAGCAGGCCCAGTTCGAGACGCTGTGCCGGCTCATCGGGCGCCCCGACCTGCCCGCCGACCCCCGCTTCGCCGAGCGCGAAGCGCGCAAGACGCACCGGCAGGCCCTCAACCACGAGCTCAACCAGGCGCTGCGGGCCAAGACCGCGCTGGAGTGGGAGGAGATACTCTCCCGCGAGGGCGTGCCCGCCGCCCGCATTCTCACCGTCCCGCAGGCGCTGGCACTCGACCAGGTACGCCGACGGGGTTTCCTGACGGAGGTGCCGTTCGCGGGTGAGCGGCAGGTCACCGTGACGGGCAACGGAGTCGTTGTCGACGGCGTCGCCCTGCGTCCGCGCGGGTCCGCCCCGCTGCTCGGCGAGCACAACGCGCAGTTCGAGGAGGCGCCGTGAGCGACCAGGGCGGCGCCGTGAGCGACCAGGGCGGCGCCGTGAGCGACCAGGGCGGCGCCGTGAGCGACCAGGGCGGCGCCGGGAACGACCAGCGCGGCGCCGGGAACGAGGCGGCCGACTGGTGGGCGACCGCGGTGTCGCGGATCGAGCCCGATGTCATCGAGTTGCGGGGCCACCCGGTCCAGGATCTCATCGGACGGATCGGCTTCGCGGAGATGGTCTGGCTCATGCTGCGCGGTGAGCGGCCGGACCCGCGCGGGGCGGCGTTGCTGGAGGCGGCGCTGGTCTCGTCGGTCGACCACGGCCCGCACGCCCCGTCCATCGCTGCCGCGCGCATGGCCGCCACCTGCGGGGTGGGGCTCAACAACGCCGTCGCCACGGGTGTCAACCTGCTCGGTGACGTGCACGGCGGCGCGGGGGAGCAGTGCGTCGGGCTGCTGGAGGAGGTGGTGCGTGAGGGAGACGCGACCGCGGTGGTGGCCCGCCGGCGCGCCCGCGACAAATACCTGCCCGGCTTCGGGCATCGCTTCCACACCCGTGATCCGCGCCGCGACCCGCTGCTCGGCCTCGTCGCCGAGGCGGTCGCGGACGGGGTGGTGCCGGGCGCGCACCTACGTGCCGCGATCGAGGTCGAGCGGTTGATCGAGCCGGTGCCGATGAACATCGACGGCGCGACCGCCGTGGTCTATGCCGAGCTAGGCTTTCCCGCCCCGCTGGCACGCGGGCTCTTCGTCCTCAGCAGGAGTGTCGGGATCCTGGCCCACGCCTGGGAGGAGAGCGGCCAGGGGAGGCGGAACAAGGGGCCGATCCCGCCGTCCATCCTGCCGACCTGGCTGTGAGTGCCGCACCGCGGAAGAAGTCACGTCGTTCCACTGCGGTCCGCTCAGTGGACCCCGAGATCCATGGAACGGACGCACCCTAAGTCCGGTCAGGGAGTAAAAGCAAGGCTTGTCTCGGCAAAGATCGGTGGTTACGCTCAAGCCCCTGAGTGGACCGATCGATCCGTCTAGTGGATCGCAACACGAGGTGCCCATGCGCAGCAAGCTCTCCATCGCCGCCACCGCCGGAGCGGCGGCCCTCCTGCTCACCACCACCGCACCCAGCTCCGCCGCCTCCCCTGGGCCGGCGCAGAACCTCGGCGATCCCGACTACGGGGTCTGCCGGGGCCTCGACCCCCGCTGCTACCACGACTGGGGCAACTTCGACCCCGCCAAGGGCTACAAGCTGCTGGTCTACAGCCGCACCGCCGGTCCCCGCCACGCCCACCTCGGCACCCCGCTCGCCCCCGGGCTGAACCCACCGCTCAACGACAACAACGTCGCCGTCAAGGCCGTCATCAGGCTGGGGCAGGAGAACGGCTTCGCCGTCGACTACACCGAGGACGTCACCCAGCTCTCCTCGGCGGGACGGCTCCTGCCGTACAACGCCGTGATGTTCCTCAGCACCACCCGCGACACGCTCGACGACGCCGCCCAGACCGCGTTACGCCAGTACGTCCGCGCCGGCGGCGGTTTCGTCGGCGTGCACAACGCCTTCGGCACCGAGTACAACTGGCCCTGGTACGAGGGTCTGCTCGGCAACGCCAACTTCTACGACCACAGCGCCAACCAGCCCGGCACCGTGGTCACGGTCAACCACCGCGACGCCTCCACTCAAGGGCTGCCCCGGACGTGGACCTTCTCCGACGAGTGGTACAACCTCGTCCCGGCCCCGACCCGCGTCCGCGTGCTGGCTGAAGTGGACGAAAGCACCCTGGCCCGAGGGGTGCGCGGCAACCTCGGCCACCCCGGCCACGGCGAGCACCACCCCGTGAGCTGGTGCCAGTACTACGACGGCGGCAAGGCCTGGCTCACCACCCTCGGCCACGACGTCAAGGCCTGGACCGACGAGCCCATGGACGGTGACCAGTACTTCATCCAGCACCTGCTCGGCGGCGTCAAATCCGTGCTCGGCATGGCCCCCTTCTGCCGCTGAGATCGGGGCGTTCCCTGCCCTCCCTCCGGCGGGGCGCCCCGGGGTGAGGGCGGTGGCCGTCCGCGACCTGGCCGGACGGCCGCAGCGACCCGGCGACGCTCGTGCGCCCTGGGAGCCGGTCCGGTGATTCAGGACACGCGCTGCGAGCTGCGGCTCAATCGCCGGGACTCTCCGTAGCCTGTTGTCATGATCTTCGTCATCGTCAGCTTCCTCGGGCTGGTGGTCGCCGCGCTCGTTCACACCCTTGTCGATGGTGCGCCGACGCGGCGGACCCGGCACCGCATGGTCGAGCTCTGGCTGCTGTGGTTCGTGGCCGGGGGCGGGGCGCTGGCGATCTTCGGTGGACTGATGCA
This sequence comes from Nonomuraea polychroma, assembly GCF_004011505.1. NCBI lineage: Bacteria > Bacillati > Actinomycetota > Actinomycetes > Streptosporangiales > Streptosporangiaceae > Nonomuraea > Nonomuraea polychroma. The sequence continues at coordinate 4,305,324 of NZ_SAUN01000001.1, read as the reverse complement.
CATCGGTCCATTCGCGCCGCAGATCGCCGACAGCATCGGGTTCGCGCGCAGCCCGTTCCAGTGGGAGGTGGGGTGGGCCGACATCGCGGTCGGCGTCATCGGCCTGCTGAGTATCTGGAACAGAGGATCGTTCATGACCGCTGCGGTCATCGCCATCGCCATCCTCTACTGGGGCGACGCCGTCGGCCACATCATGCAGTGGGTCGCGCATGACAACACGGCGCCCGACAACATCTGGACGATTCCCACTGACATCCTCCAGCCGCTGATCGCGGTCACCCTGCTCATTCTCTATCGGCGGGGTGGCGAGTCCGGGGGTTGAGATCGGCGGGGGTTGCGTCCTGAAGTGATGCGGGTTCGACCCGCGCGTGCGCCGCGTCGACTTCGGCAACGCGGGTATCGGCCACCGAGGCGTCGCGCATCCAGGGCGAGGTCCCCCACAGTTTGACACGTCATGCACCTCTCGCGCTAAAGTGCATGACACATCAATTGATGTGTCATGTAGTCGAATGGCGGGCCCGCAACAGCCCCGTGCCAGAAGCGTTGTGAGGAGAGCTTTGATGACCGAGCAGATCAGTCGTCACGGTGTGCTGGCCGCCATGCGCCGCACGATCGATGTGCCCGGGCGTGAGGTCGTCCCACGTATCCAGGAACTGCTCACCAAGGAGCCCACCCATGCCTGATCTCGTGTTCGGCCTCGACACCTTCGGCGACGTTCCGGAGGACGACGCCGGTACGCTCCTGTCCAACGCCGCCGCGATCCGCCAGGTCGTCGACGAAGCCGTGCTGGCGGACGACCTCGGCGTGGACGTCATCGCCCTCGGCGAGCATCACCGGCCGGAGTACTCGATAACGACCCCCGAGACCGTGCTCGCCGGCATCGCCACACGCACCTCGCGCATCCGGCTCTCCTCCGGCGTGACCGTGCTGAGCTCGGACGACCCTGTCCGGGTGTTCCAGCGCTTCGCCACGGTGGACGCGCTGTCGCACGGCCGCGCCGAGGTCATCCTCGGACGTGGCTCGTTCACCGAGTCCTTCCCGCTGTTCGGCTACGACCTGCGCGACTACGACACCCTGTTCGAGGAGAAGCTCGAGCTCTTCGTGAAGCTGCTCGACGAAAAGCCGGTCACCTGGAGCGGCACCATGCGCCCCGCGCTCGAGCACGCCGACGTCTTCCCCAAGACCGAGTCCGGGCGCCTGACCACGTGGGTAGGCGTCGGCGGCTCGCCGCAGTCGGTCATCCGCACCGCGCGCCACGGCCTGCCGCTCATGCTGGCCATCATCGGCGGCCCGCCCCAGCGCTTCTCCCCCTACCTCGACCTGTACCGGCGAGCCGCCGACCAGTTGGGCACGACCGCACATCCCGTCGGCATGCACTCGCCCGGGTTCATCGCCGACACCGACGACGAGGCCAAGGAGGTGTTCTGGCCGCGTTACCGCGTCATCCGCGACACGATCGGCGCCCTGCGGGGATGGCCGCCGGTCCGCCGCGAGGAGTTCGACGCCGAGGCCGAGCATGGATCCCTCTACATCGGCTCACCGCAGACCGTCGCCCGCAAGATCGCCGCCACGATCAAAAGCCTCGGCGTCGGCCGGTTCGACCTCATCTACACCGCGGGATCCCAGCCGGTCAGCGCCCGTCTGCGCGCCGTCGAACTGTACGGCACCACAGTGATCCCCATGGTCCGCGACATCCTCGCCGGCTGATCCGCGCCCAAGGGTGCGGCATCGAACCTGGAGTACGACATGAACGGTCCTGAGAGCATCGGCATCCTCGGCGCCGGCAAGGTGGGCACCGTGCTGGCCAGGCTCGCCCTGGCCGCCGGCTACCGGGTGCTCATCGCCGGCTCCGGCGATCCGGCGAAGATCGCCCTCACCGTCGACGTGCTCACGCCTGGAGCCATCGCCACCACGGCCGCCGACGCCGCCGCCCGTGCCGACATGGTCATCCTCGCCCTTCCGCTCGGCAAGCACCGCAGCATTCCCGTGGAGGCGTTGCGCGGCAAGCTCGTCATCGACGCCATGAACTACTGGTGGGAGGTCGACGGCATCCGCGACGACCTCACCGACCCGCGTACCTCCTCCAGTGAGATCGTCCAGGCGTTCCTTCCCGGCTCACGCGTCGTCAAGGCGTTCAACCACCTGGGGTACCACGACATCGAGGACAAGGCCCGCCCCGCCGGACAGCCGGGACGCGTCGCCCTCGCGATCGCCGGCAACGGCCCCGCCGACCTCGCCGCCGTAGCGTCCCTCGTCGACGCACTCGGCTTCGACCCGGTCCTCGCCGGCCCCCTCGCCGAAGGCATGCGCTTCGAACCGGGCACCGAACTTTTCGGCGCCGCCGAGGACATCGACGAGGTCCACGCCAGACTGGACCGCTTCCCCGATTCCGAGCGCGGGCAGCTCATATCTCGCGCCCGTGCCGCGACCCCCGCAGAAGCGGGCGGGGAACGCCGGACCTGATCCCACTGCCGCCCCCCGCGCGACCTGACTTCGCCACCCCCAGTGGGGTGATGAGCCGGCAACCCTGGGGACCTGGTCGCGCAGGCCGGGAACCCCGGCCGGGCGATGTCCCCCGCCGGGGCGACCTGTATACGAAGCGGCGCTCGGCTTAGTACCCGTGTACGAATTGAGCGGCGATGCAGTTCGTAATCAGCAAGGGAGGCGGCACCCGGCATCGATGATCGCGGGAACGAAGGAGTTGGAGACGCTCGCTTCCGATCGGGCTGCTCGGACAGGGGCCTTCGGCGTGGCCCGCGACCCCGATCGTGTGATGAAGGCGCTCCGTGACCGCGTGCCAAAGCGGCTCTTCGAAACTAAGCGGGGTTGAGGAAGCCGCGGCCGCGTCGGGTGGTGGTGCAGCGGGTCCGTAGACGCTGATTTTCAGGGTTGCGAAAGCCGTAGGCGTTCCTGGCGGTGGTCTTGATGACGCGGTTGGTGCCTTCAGAGCCGGTGTTGGTGATGCCGGTCTGAATGAAGGTGAGGGGGGCACGTCGGCCATCACGGGTGGTCAAGCCGGCTATTGGCGGCTGACCGACCTCCCCCGAGCGGGGGAGGCGGTTCACCCACACAGGCGATCATTGTCGTCAAATGCCGCGAGAGAGTACAGCGATGGCGATCAAACTCCTGCATGCGGCCCCGGCCACCAGCGACACCGACCAGCCCGTCCCACGCTGGGCGCTCCGTGCCGCCTACGCGCTTCCCTGGCTGCTGCTCCCCTCGTGCCTGTGGAGATTGCCGTTTGCCTTTCACTTCGACATGGGCCAGCTCAACGACGCGCCCGTGTCACCGATGTGGATCACTATCCCCTATGTCTTCGGGCTCGGTGTGCTCACTGAGTTGGCGGCGCTGCTCAGCATCGGTCTGGTGCGCGGCTGGGGCGAGGTGGTCCCGAGCTGGATCCCGGTCATCGGCGGCAGACGTGTGCCGCCCATGGTGGCGGTCGTCCCTGCCGTAGTCGGTGGGCTGCTCCTGACCGCGGTCTCGGTCTGGATGGCGCTCACCTGGGTCGGCGTCTCCGACCGCATGGCGTACGAGAACGGCTGGTGGCAGGCGCTGGCCATGGTGTGCATCACCCCGATCGCGCTGTGGGGCCCGATAGTGCTCGCCCTGGCATACGCCTACCACGTGCGCCGTCGCCCTGCCCGCGGTCAGGGGATGCCTTCATGACGCCCCGAGCTTCCGCCGGGATCCTTCAACCCCGCCCAATTTCGAAGAGCCGCCAAAGCACGTAGCATCCGTCCGGACCCCGCAGGGCAGCCTGCGGCGACCGCCTGATGGCTGATCGACATGCCCGCGACATACCGCGATTCGGTAGGAATGCCTTCAACGACGTGTGCTCGAAAGGCTGACACAATGCGCGACACGCTGCCCCCGTTGCTGGTCACTCCACCGTGGGAGCAGAAGGCGCCACTGGTTCCCGGACTCCGGCCACCCACTGAACGGGTCGTCGACTGGGAACCGGGTGAACGCGAGGAGTGGCAGCAGCGGCTCCCCGGTCGGCCCCATTTCACAGCCGCCCTCAGGGAGATTCATCGGCTGGAGGGGTGGGCGGGTGTCGTGCGGGCGTTCCTGGACGGCCAGATCACCCACGAGCCCGCCCTGTTCTCCCTGTTCGAGCTGGGCCCCGAGAAACTCGTCCGGCCGCTGCTGGCGGACTGGCACCCGACGCTCAGCCGTACGTCCGACTTCTCGATCCTGCGAGCCGTCGCAGTGCGTTTCGGGGCCGACGCCCACCACGTGGTGTTCCCCAATGCCAAGGCCCACCGCTCGGGCTGGGCACTGATGCCCTTCCTCGATGTCGAGGTGGCCCGGTTGATGGCCGCCTGGCTCGGAATGGCCTCGGCGCGCCGGCAGGCGGGTGAGTGGTTCGCCCGGCACGGGCTGGCGGCGGTGCCGTACCTGGTGCCGGACGCTCTCGACGCGCGGCGCACGCTCCGTGACAAGGCGGCGGCGGCGCTGCTCCAAATAGCGTCCCGGTACGGCGAAGCGGGGGTGGTGGAGACCGCCCGCCGGTACGGCGCTCACGCCGCTTGCGCCGTCGCGCGGATCCTGGACGGCGACGCAGGGGCGGACAGGCCGCGGAGGGTCTCATGGCTGGACCTGGATTTGCTGCCCGAGGTGTGCCTGCGGGACGGCCGCGCGCTCTCCAGCGACGCGGTGAAGAACTTGATCGGCGCGCTCACCCTGTCTCCCGGCGTCCGGTGGAACGGCCCCGCCGAGATCTATCCGGGACTCGAGGACGCCCTGGACCACTGCGACCACGCATCGCTAGCAGCTTTCGGCTGGGCCGTCTTCGAGGCCTGGGAGAGCGCCGGGATGCCGTCCGGCAATCGCTGGGTGATCGACCAGCTCATCTGGCTGGGGGACGACGAGGTCGCGGGACGGCTCGGGGCCTTGGCGGTGAACAGTCCGGTGAGCATGGCCAAGCACATTACGGGGGTGCTCGGGGACATCGGCACCGACGCGGCACTCGCGCAGCTGGACCGCGTCGCGCAGCAAGCCAAGCCCGGGCTGCGCCGTACCGCCGAGGAGAGACTCGCCTGGGCCATCAAGCGACGCCCACGCCGGGAACTCACGACACCCTGATACGCGATGCCGTCGTCAGGTCGATTTGGGAAATGCGGATCGTGGGAGTCGTCGTCCCATGAGGATGATCATCGCCCACAAGACCATGGCCTCGTGATGCTCGCATAACCGCTCATGGTCCCGCACGCACCGCCTGCGCTGTGAGATCCAAGACAGCGTCCTCTCTACCACCCGGTTCGAGATTCGCTTGCCGCCGGGGCCCGTGCAGCGCGCGAGCGATCGACGGGCGAACTCGCTGACGCGTCCTCATGGTCGCCGTTCGCGCCGGGGACGTGCCGCGACAGGCCACGTGCCGGACGAGATAGGCGGGCGATCCGGCCAGCACACTGTGCCCCGACTGGTCTCGGCGGGGCCGGTGCTCGTGGTGCGCCGGCCACGGCCGGGGGTCCGGGTGTCGGCTGTCAGGTGTGCGGGAGCCGGGTGGCAGGGATGACGCCGAGCCGGCCGGCCGGGTCGTCCTCGAAGGCTTGGATCAGCTCCTCGCGGGTGTTCATGACGAACGGCCCCTGGTGGGCGACCGGCTCGCGGATCGGCAGCCCCCCATGACGTACAGTTCGAGCTTCGGGGTGTGTGAGTCCTGGCGTGGGTCGGCGGTGACACGCAGCGCGTCGCCCTCGCCGAACACGGCGAGCTGGCGGAGCCGGATCGGCCTGCTGCGGTGATCAGGCGAAGGGGTACGGGCCGAAGCGGCCCCAGGCCACGAACAGGGCCAGCGCGAGCAGCGCCAGGTTCATCACGATCGGCTGGATCTCCTTGCGCCGGGCGTGCGTGAGGATGGCGCCGATCATCGTCACCGCCAGCCCGGCGGCGGCCAGCGGCGCGAGCACCGGGACGATGCCCAGCACGGGTGGCAGGATCAGCCCGATCGCGCCCAGCACCTCCAGCGCGCCGATCGTCTTCAGCGCGCCGGGCGGGAAGTCCTCGGCCCAGGCCATGTTCGGCGAAGCGACGAGCTTCTCCTTCGATTGGGCCAGCTTCGCGGCGCCGGCGCCGAGGAACAGGACGGCGAGCAGAGCGGCGACGACCCACAAAACGATGTTCACAACGACTTCCCGGAATCTTCTTGGGGGTGGATGCGGATAGGGGATGACGGGAGTCGTGGTCAGATGCCGGGGAAGGCGCTCTTGTGCGCCGCCAGCCACCGCTCGAAGTCCTGCAGTTCCGGGTTGAGGCCGCGGACGACGTCGAGGTCGCGGTCGGCGACGAACTGCGGCACCTGCGCATAGAACTGGAACATGTTCCCCAGCTCGACGGCGGCGGGCCACGGCTGCGCGCGCATGGCATCGAACGGCACCGGCACGTAGGCCACCTCCTCGCCCAGCGCCTTGCTGAGGTGCGCGGCCATTTCCGCGCCGGTCAGGTGCTCACCGGCGATGCTGACCGTCCGGCCGACGAACTCGCCGCCCCGCTTGAAGATGCCGTAGGCGGTCTTCCCGATGTCTTCGGACGCGATGCCGGCGAGCTTGCTCTCAGCCATCGGCAGGGCGAGCACGACCCGCCCGTCCTCTGCCCGCGTCGGCGCCATCGGGCCGAGGAGGGCCTCCCAGTAGAACGTCGTCCGCAGGAACGTGGTCGGCACCCCGGCGTCGACGAAGAACCGGTCGGCCTCGGCCTTGGCGTCGAAGTGCGGCACCTTGTACCGGTCCATCAGCGTCGGCATGCGCTCGTCGTCGAGGGGGATGTGCTCACGGGAGTCATCCAGCGTCGACCAGATCACGTGACGCAGCCCGGCGTTCTTGGCCGCCCGCACCATTGTCGCGGCGTCCTGCTTCTCCTGCTCAGGCGACATGTGGTCCCAGAAGTTGGTCACAAGGTACGCCCCGTGCGCCCCCTCGAACGCCTCCGTCAGCCGCGCCTCGTCCCTGATGTCGGCCTCGACCACGTCGGCTCCCAGGGCGGCCAGTTCCCGCGCCTGGTCCGAGGCCGGGTTGCGGGTCAGCGCGCGTACCGCGAACGCACCGCCGGCATCGGCCAGGATGGCCCGGGCCAGCCCGCCGCCTTGTGCTCCGGTTGCGCCGACCACCGCGATCACTTTCTTGTCCGCCACAGCTTTCTCCTTTGGCTGCAGATGATGCGTCATGCCTTCAGACAGGAGGGTAGATGACGAATCAATTGATGTGTCATGTACATTAGCCGGAATGCATGACATGTCAAGTGCGGGGTAGACTTCGGGCATATGAACGAGACGCCCCAGTGGCTCAGCCCCGCAGAGCAGCAGGCCTGGCGCGCCTTTGTCCGCGTGCATCAGAAGCTGAGCGCCAGACTGGGCCGTGACCTGCAGGCGCACTCAAAGCTGTCCGGCGCCGACTACGAGATCCTCGTCGCTCTCACCGACACCCCAGAGGGCCGGCAGCGCTTCCAGGACCTGTCGAAGACGGTGGAGTGGGAGCAAAGCCGCCTGTCCCACCACATCGCCAGGATGTGCAAACGCGGCCTGGTCGCCCGCGAGGAGTGCGCCGAGGACGGGCGCGCGGCCTTCGTCGTCCTGACGCCCGCGGGCCGCAGAGCCATTGAAACCGCCGCCCCTCAGCATGTCGCCACGGTCCGGCGCTTGGTCATCGATGCCCTCAGCCCGGACGAACTCGCCATGCTCGAGCAGATCTCCAATCGCATCCTGGACCAACTGGACGACATGTCACCGTGACGCCGGCCACAGCCCCGGATGGCCGCAGCCGGGTCATTCACGCCGCGCCTCCTTGATCAGCTGAGCGCCCGCCGCAGGAGAGTCTCCGAAGCCGTCACGAACCGGTCGACGCGGTCCTGTCCGGTCCTCGGGAAGGCGAGATCGGCTGGGCCTTGCTGCCGGACATCACCCCGGAGCGCCCGTCGAGGCCAGAGCTGAACAGCAGAAGAAGCCGGTGAGCGGCCCGCTGTCGTCCGGCGACGTGCTGGAAAGCGGCCAGAGGTTCCGCGGCAGGGGCGCTGCACGGTTCCTGGAGCGGTGGCCGGTGTGCGGGCGCGAGGTTACGGGTGTGTTGCAGGCTCTTGACGTTCGCCTCCCCGGCTGCTCGCGTGGACGGCATCGTCATCTCCGAGCCGATCGACGAGGGAGCCGAGCTCGTCCGTGCCGACGTGCCCGTACTCGTCTACAGCACTCCACTGCCCTTCTCCGCTCCTCGCGTGGTGACCGCGGGCGTCGGCTCCGACGAGCTGGCCCGCGCGGCCACCGAGCATCTGCTGGATCTGGGGCACGCGACCGTTCATCACGTCGCGGGTCCGCAGCGCTGGTATGCCGCCAGGGAACGTCTCGCGGTGTGGCGAGCGGCGCATCCGTCCCCGCCGGCACGGCGCTGGAGCTCGGCGCGTGGGACATGCACGTGCTCGTCACCGACCAGCCACGGAGTCCCGGTATCTCGACCTGAGGAGAGACCCGGCATCGGCGAGAAGGCCACCGTGTCGCTGGCCGCCGCCGCGTCGGATCCTGCGGGCACGGCCTTGCACGCGAACACGACAGGTCATGGATATGTGTTCACAGCCGGCGGGAGGGTCGCGGATCTGGGCCTGATCTCCTTCGACCAAGCCCAGAAGGGCAGCGTGACGCTTCCAGAGACGATCACGGCCGGGACGAAGTTCAAGATCGCCGTGGTCTTCGACGACACGCCGCTGATGTGGGATTCGGCCACTGTTCGGGCTGCTGCGGCCGAACGTTGATCCGAGGTGGGTGGGCTGAGGAATCAGCCCACCCACCGAGGAAACGTCGCCGTCCTGAGCGGATACGATCTGTTGACATGAACCGGGCACCAGGCATGGTCGATGTGGCGCGCGAAGCCGGCGTGTCGCACGTCACCGTGTCCCGCGTTCTGAACGACCATCCCTCCGTTCGTCCAGAGACACGGGCTCGCGTCGAGGCCGCCATCGAGAAGCTCGGCTATCGCCGCAACAGCGTCGCCCGCGCTCTCAAGAGCCGCCGCTCCTCGACGATCGGCGTGGTGCTCGCCGGGGCCCAGCTGTACGAGTTGCCGCGCATCCTGCGTGGCGTGCAGACCGCGGCGCAGCGTGCCGGATACTGGGTCAACCTGGCCAGCTGGCAGGGCGGCAGCACCCTGGACCTGGCCGAGACGCTGCGGCGACTCACCGATCAGGCGGTCGAGGCCATAGCCGTGATCGCCGACCGGTCCATGGTGGCGGACGCCCTGGCCGACATCGTCACCGGGGTGCCGATGACGGTGGTCATGTCCGGCAACGTGCCCAACCCGGACCTCGGCTTCGTCGAGCTCGATCAGGAGCTCGGCGCACGGCTGGCCGTGCGGCACCTGCTGGAGCTGGGGCATCGGCGCATCGTTCACCTGACCGGCGCGTTGCGGACGTTCGATGCGCGCGCTCGTGTGGAGGGCTGGCGAGCCGCGTTGGACGAGGCACCCGAGGCTCACGGAGAGGAGCTCGAGGGCGACTTCACCGGCAACAGCGGCTACCGGCTGGCGCACTATCTCACCACCCGGAAGGCTCACGAGCCGCCGACGGCGATCTTCGCCGGCAACGATCAGATGGCGATGGGCGTGCTGGCCGCCTTCGCCGAGCTCGGCGTCAAGGTCCCCGGCGACGTCTCGCTCGTCGGGTTCGACGACATCGCCGGGGCGGCCTATCTCGTGCCCGCGCTCACCACGGTCCGCCAGGACTTCGTCAGCCTGGGGGAGCGCTCCATCGAGCAGTTGCTGCGGATGCTGCGCGGCGAGCCGGCTTTCTCCGAGCGGATCGCTCCCGAGCTCGTGGTCCGGCGCAGCACCGCGCCGCCCCGGTCGCGGGACTAACCGGTCCCGTCGGAGTGCGGCTGGTAGTCGAACCAGTGGACACGCGCGCGCCCTTGACTGGCGCGGTCGTTGCTCGTGCCGTAAAGGCCCAGGTAGACCCCCACGAACCCACCTGCGCGCTCGGTGCTGAAGAAGGATCGCCCGATGGTGGCCAGGCTGATCCACCCGTCGTCGTCGGAGAGGCGGAAGGTGTAGCCGGCCTCGTCCCCCTCGACCGCGAACAACGCGTTGCCCGCCGTGACCGGCACGGAGGCCACGCGGGTGCTCGTGCCCGCGTCCCGGACCGTCAGCACCGCCTGCGCCCTTCCACCGCCGTCCACGGTGAGGGCGAGCGTGGCGTGGTGGTCCTGATTCTGGAAGACGGCCAGTCCGGCCTCTTCTGACGGATGCTCCGCGGCGAAGCTGATCCGCGTCTGCGCGCGGAAGCGGACATGCTGCTGGCGTCGTGCGATGAAGGCCGGCACGCCGGTGGAGCTGAGCGGCTCGGGGGCCAGGTCGATGTCGATCCCCTTCCCCACGGCAGAGGGCCGGATGCGGTTGCCGACCGGACCTCGCAGGCTGTTCCACTCCAGGCCCAGCGCCGGCTCGTCGAAGCTCGTCCGGCGCACGATCGCGGAGTCGTCGCCTGGCCGCCCGGACGCGATCGACGGTAGCCGTTCCGACAGGCGCACCCGGCCCGACTCCGGGGCGAAAACGGGGCCGTGGGCGCCCCAGGTGACGGGGACCAGGAAGACCTCCCGGCCGAGCGTGTGGGTGCCGTCGATCGGCCGCACCCCGAGCGCCACCGCCCACGTCTCGTCATCGGGGGTCTCCACCAGGTCCACGTGCCCGACGTTCTGGATGGGCTCGTCCGGGCTGCGGTGCCGGTGCGTCAGCAGGGGGCTGCGCGGGTCGGTGGCGTAGGGGCCGGTGACGACGTCGGAGCGTGCGGCGGTGACGCTGTGATTGCTCCCGGTGCCGCCCTCGGCGGCGATCAGGTAATACACGCCGTCGCGTCTGTACAGGTGCGGCGCCTCCACCCAGGCTCCGCGTACGGCGCCGCGCCAGAGCACATGGGTGGGGCCGACGAGTTTGAGCCGCTCCAGGTCGAGCTCCCGCATCCACAGCTCGCCGGGACCGTCTTCGACGGCGTCCCGGCAGGCGGTGAGCCAGCAGCGGCCGTCGTCGTCGAAGAACAGCGACGGATCGATGCCTTCGGCCTCCAGGGGGATGGGGTCCGACCACGGTCCGGCCGGGTCCTGGGCGGTGACGATGAAGGTGAGGGCGCCCTGCCGGTTCCTGGCGAGCGTCGAGACCACGTAGAACGTGCCGTCGTGGTGGCGGATGGTCGGCGCCCAGACGCCGTCGGAGACGTCCAACCCCTCCAGAGGAAGCTGCCCGGGCCGATTCAGCACATGCGTGAGCTGACGCCATTCGACCAGGTCCCGGCTGTGGAAGAGGGGGATGCCCGGATAGTAGGCGAACGACGAGGTGACCAGGTAGAAGTCCGCGCCGACCCGGCAGACCGACGGGTCCGGATAGCAGCCGGGCAGGACAGGGTTGCGGAAGGTGGGCACGAGGGCGGACTCCGAAGCGTTGTGCCTGCTCTGTGACGAGGGGGGCTTGACAGGATGACAACGTTAACATCAGGTTAGATCCCAACGCACGACCCGGCATCCCGCCGCGGCGCACAACCCCTTGCCGAGGAGATCGTCATGACCCCACCGACCCTCCGCCCATCCCGACGCCGCCCCCGGCGGACGATGGTGAGCGCCGCCGTGCTGGCGGTCGCCTTGGCGGCGTCGCTGGTCGCCTGTTCGTCCGCCGACACTCCGTCCTCGGACACCGCGACCGCGGGCGGGCCGGTCACGCTCGAGTTCTGGACCTGGAGCCTCAAGGGCACCGATGCCAAGGCCAAGGCGATCGTCGACAAGTACCACCAGCTGCACCCGAACGTCACCATCAAGCTGTCCGAGGTGGGCGGCACCGCCGAGACCGCCTCCAAGCTGCTGGCCGCCGACCAGGCCGGCGACACCCCCGACGTGGTGCAACTGGAGTACCGCGGCGTGCCCGCCCTGGTGGTGGCCGGGGCCGTCAAGGACATCACCGCCGACGTGGCCGGCGCCAAGGCCGGCGTCGACCCCAACATCTGGGCCCTGACCACCTTCAACAACCAGGTCTACGGCGTGCCCCAGGACATCGGGCCGATGATGCTCACCTACCGCAAGGACCTTTTCGACAAGTACGGCGTCAAGGTGCCTGCCACCTGGGCGGAGTACGCCAAGGCGGCCGAGCAGATCCACAAGAAGGATCCGGACGCCTACATCGCCAGCTTCGCCGCCGGCCAGCTCGAGTTCTTCGCCGCGCACGCCGCGCAGGCCGGCGCGAAGTGGTGGAGCAACGACGGCAACGCCTGGAAGGTCGGCATCGACAGCGAAGAGTCCCTGAAGACCGCCGACTTCTGGCAGGACCTCGTAGAGCGGGACCTGGTGAAGGTCGAGCCGCTGCTCACGCCCGAATGGAACGCGCAAGTCAACGACGGCAAGATCCTCAGCTGGGCCGCCGCGTCGTGGGCGCCCAGCGTGATCCACTCGGTGGCCCCCGACACCGCCGGCAAGTGGGAGTCGGCGCCGCTGCCGCAGTGGACGCCCGGCGACCCCGCCGTTCCGTTCCTGGGCGGGTCGGCCTACGTGGTGCCGGCCAAGTCCGAGCACGCCAAGGAGGCGGCGGCCTTCGCGGCCTGGCTGGGCGCCTCCGACGAGGGTTCCAAGCTGCTGCTCGGCCTCGATCTCTTCCCCGGCGGCAACGCCGGCCGTCAGGCGACTCTCACCCACGAGCCGCCGCAGCTGATGCCGCAGCAGAAGGACTTCTACCAGGTCGCCGACCAAGTGATCAAGAACACCACCATCCCGGTGACCTGGGGGCCCAACGTGAACATGGCGCAAGGCGCGCTCGAGGACGCGCTGAACAAGGCCGCGCTCGGGAAGACCTCCTTCCGCGACGTGTACAAGGCCACGCAGCAGGCCGTCGTCGCCGACCTGCAGAAGTCCGGCTACACCGTGACCAAGTAGGCGTCCCGGGCCCGGCGACCCGGCCGGGCCCGTGACTGCCGGCCTTTCGAACCAACTCTGGAACACCTCATGCCCACCACTTCTGCCCCGGCCTCCGCGTGGCGTACGCGCATCCGCGCCGCAGCCACCCCCTGGCTGTTCGCCACGCCCGCGATCGTCCTCTTCACCCTGTTCCTGATCGTTCCGATCGGCTACGCGATCTACCTGAGCTTCCGCGGCTTCCGCATTGAGGGCGGCGCGTTCGGGCGGCGCGTACAGACCTTCGTCGGCTTCGACAACTACACCGCCGCGCTGGCCGACCCCGAATACCTCGCCGGGCTCGGCCGGGTGCTGCTCTACGGCGTCATCGCCGTCCCGAGCGTGCTGGGCCTGGCCCTGCTGTTCGCGCTGCTGCTCGACACCCCGAGGGTGCGGGCGCAGGGGTTCACCCGCACCGCGATCTTCCTGCCGTACGCGGTGCCCGGCGTGATCGCCAGCCTCCTGTGGGGCTTCCTGTACCTGCCGAGCACCAGCCCGCTCAACTACCTCGCCGAGCGGCTGCACGCCGGGCCGCTGGACTTCTTCAGCCCTCCGGTCCTGTACTTCTCGCTGGCCAACATCGCGCTGTGGTCCGGTGTCGGCTTCAACATGATCATCATCTACACGTCGCTGCGTGCCATTCCCGCCTCCGTCTACGAGGCGGCCCGCATCGACGGGGCCAGCGAGCTGCAGATCGCATGGCGCGTCAAGATTCCGCTGGTCGCCCCCGCCCTCGTGCTCACCGGTCTGTTCTCCGTGATCGGCACCCTGCAGCTGTACAGCGAGCCGGCCACGCTGAGGCCCGTCACGGCCACCATCTCCTGGACCTGGGTGCCGCTGATGAAGATCTACCGGGAGGCGTTCGCGAACGACAACCTCAGCGGGGCGGCGGCCGCGTCGGTCCTGCTGGCGCTGGGCATCCTCGTCCTCTCGCTGCTGCTGCTGCGTTTCTTCCAGCGCCGGACCTTCGGAGACAACGCATGAGCGCCACCCTGCACGCCTCGCCCCGCACCGGCGACCGCCGATCCCACCGCGGCCGCCCTGGAGCGCAGCGGCGGCCGCGGCTGGCGCTGATCGTGCTGTTGCTCGGCGCGCTGTACTGCCTGACGCCCGTGGCCTGGGTGGTCATCGCCGCCTCCAAGAGCCCGCGCGAGCTGTTCACCACGTTCTCCTTCGCGCCCGGCAGCGGCATCCTCGACAATCTCGCCAACCTCAGCGCCTACGGCGGCGGCCAGTTCTGGCAGTGGGGGCTCAACTCGCTCCTGTACGCCGGCCTCGGCGCTGTCCTGTCGACGCTGGTCTCCGCCATGGCCGGGTACGCCCTGGCCAAGTTCCGCTTCCGCGGCCGCGAGGTCCTGTTCTCCGCGATCCTCGCCGGCGTGCTCGTGCCCGGCATCGTGCTGGCCGTCCCGCAGTACCTGTTGCTGGCCGCCGTCGGTATGGCCGGCACCCACTGGTCGGTGCTGTTGCCGGTCATCATCAACCCGTTCGGCATCTTCCTGTGCCGGGTGTTCGCCGCCGCCGCGGTCCCGCAGAGCACCCTGGAAGCGGCGCGCCTGGACGGCGCAGGAGAGCTGCACATCTTCGGCCGCATCGTGCTGCCCATGATGACGCAAGGGCTCGTCACGGTGTTCCTGCTGACGTTCGTCGGCATCTGGAACAACTTCCTGCTGCCCTTCATCATGCTGTCCGACCAGGACAAATATCCCATCACCCTGGGGCTGTACACGTTCCTGGGCAAGGGCGCGGGCGACGCCGACCTGTACCCGCTGGTCATCATGGGCTCGGCCGTCTCCGTCATCCCGCTGATCATTCTCGTTCTGGTCCTGCAGCGCTTCTGGCGTGCCGACCTGCTGGCGGGCGGGCTGAAAGGGTGACGACTGCTCAAGCGAGTGCCTGGCTCCCGATCCGTGGCGCGGCTTGCCCCGCTCAGTTCGCTCACCGCGCCATCGCTCGGTTCAGGAGCACGGACAGGGGGTCGTCCCATCGACGGCCGTCCAGGCGTCGGTGGCGGCGGCCAGGCAGGCAGTCGCTGACACTGCGAGGGCCCGGGCCCGGGATCTTCGGCGGATTCCGAGCCTGGCCGTGCGCGGCGCAGGTCAGCTCCAGCTCGCGATCGTCGTGGCTGTGAGCTGACAACGTGGAGAGACAGGTTCGAGCCGGTCAGCGGAAGTCGGAGATGCGTAGCACTGCCAGCATGTCCGTCGCCCGGGAGCCGGTCGAGAAGGATGCCTCCGCGCCGACCCAGCCGCGGAAGGCTCCCGTGTCGTCGATGATTTGCATGAGCGGTTTGACGTGGGAGTTTCCGGTGTAGCAGAACTGCTTGCGCTCCATCGCCAGGCAGGTGCACCAGTGCCACAGCGTGTCGCGGCGGTCGGACTTGGAGATCATCGTGAGGTAGTACTGGATGGAGCTGATGTTGGGGCGCGTTCCGCCGCCGTACTTCGGGCAGCCGCCCGACTTCTGGCACGCGCCGCGCGAGGAGGGCTGCAGGTAGGTCAGGCACGAGGTGGTGGAGGCGCAGGCACGGAAGGCGGAGTGGCCGAACGGCTGATTGCCGGAGGTGACGAGCTTGCCGCTCGCCCAGCTCGTCAGGTCCTGCCTGAGTGAGCCGGGGAACGCCTTCACCGAGCTCATCGCGCGCCGGGTGCTGGTCGCGGCGTTGCTGCCGTAGCCGTACCCGTGCGTGGCCAGCGTGCTCTGCTTGAGGTCCAGGCGGGCCAGCCTGCCGTCAGGCGAGGGCCGCACGTACCACTGCTCCGTCCACGTCTGAGCGATCTTCCACCGGATGGTGAGCACGTTGCCCGACACGGTGTACGTCCCGGTGCGGCTCTCGCTGGGGGCGCCGGTGAAGCCCCCGGCGGTGAGCACTTCGCAGGCGCGGGGCCGCGATGCGGCACCGCCCGCCTTGGTGGTGCAGCTCGGATCGGGGACGGTGCCGGTGCGCTGCCTGGCCTTGGGATGACGCTGCCACCAGAGGTACATGGCGGCGCTCACCGTGCCGTTCGAGGCGAAGCGGTAGCTGCCCAGGCGTACCCAGTTCTGCTGGGAGGCGGCCTTCAGGTGACCCTGTGAGACGACATAGGTGGTCTTGCCGCCCGGCAGCGGCGAGGCGGAAGCCGCGGCGGTGGCCGGCGGAGCGGGCAGGATGATGGCGAGCACGAAGGAGAGGATTGCCGCTGCGGTGCGCATGAAGAGACTCCGGAAGGCTTACGGGCTTGGCCGATCGTCAATGGGCCACGGTATTCGGCCCGAACCGGATATGTCTCCGAAACCGCAGGGGAACCTGGCGGGCTCAATGCCTGCCATGAGTGGTGATCCTGAGGGCGGCCAGCTGTTGCGACCGATGCAGGCGGACACGCATTCATGCCATCGGACTACGAGTGCCGTCCGTGCGGCCATGTCCGCTGGGCTCGCCTGGCCCGCCTGCACTCAGTGGCCGTTCCTGTGATCTACAAAGTACAGGCCGTGGCTCGGGTAAGATCCCCCAAACCCTGGATCTCCTGGCCTGAGGGCCGCTGTGTTGGATACTGAGATCAGATTTTGAACATGGACAGGGGAGCGGTGCAGAGGGTCTGCTCAGCGCCGAACTCCTCGAACGTGCTGATGGGGCGAAAACCAAGGCGGGCGGCAAGTTTTAGAGATCGCGTGTTCGCGGTCTGGGTCACGAGCAAGACCGGCTGGTCGGGGAGTTCGTCAGCCGCAGCACGCAACGCGACCGTTGCGGCCTCGAAGGCGAACCCCGCGCCCCATGCACTGCGCCGCAGTACATAGCCCAGTTCCAGTTCCTCGCCATCCTCGGTGACATGCCCGGGGCTATCGGTCGACCGGCGGGCGAGCATCAATGTGCCGATGACGCGGTTCGTCGCGTTGTCCGCGATGACATAATTGCCAGGCCTGGATGTCGCGTTGGCGGCTAGGACTGCATCGAAGTGCTGCTCGGCCTCACTCCGAGGCCGGGGACCACCGATGTATGCCCGGACCTCGGGATCGGTCGAGAGCTCGATGAGTCCTTCACGGTCGGTATCGTGCAATGCTTGGCGAAGCAGGAGTCGTTCGGAAAAGAGTTCCGTGGCAGATAGCGTGGGCAATTGGCTCATAGGCCCATGATCATAGAATATGGGACCCTTGTCTGGAGCTGCCGCACTCGCCCGGGCCCCGGCACCGCCGGTGAGATCGCCTATTGGCCGGACATGCCGGCGATGGTGGCGTAGTCGCGCATCCGCTCGCGCAGCTCGCCCCGGTCAGCGGCATCGCCGCAGACGGCCGGCGAAGCCGACACACCGTAGAAACCCGCGCCCCAGGGCCGCTCCGCAGCCGGGTGGTGGCCGGAGCCGCAGTTGCTGGGTGACTACGGTGTGGCCTGGTCAGCGCGGTTCGAAGACCAGGCCGCAGGGTAACGACGCCGCCAGCGTTAGGTTCCGGCCGTGCGCCCGCGTGCGCGCTCGCGTTCGTATTCGGCGTTGATGCGCAGCGCCTCGGCGAGCTGGTCCTCCAAGATGATGATCCGGCACGCCGCTTCCACGGGAGTGCCCTGATCGACGAGTTCCCGGGCCCGCGCGGCCAGGCGCAGTTGGTAGCGGGAGTAGCGGCGGTGACCGCCGCTGGAGCGTTTCGGCTCGATCAGATGGGCGGCGCCCAGAGCCCGCAGGAACGTCGGGGTGACACCGAGCATCTCCGCGGCCGTGCCCATGCTGTAGGCAGGGTAGTCCTCATCGTCGAACCGGTCTTCGGCCGTGCGTTCGGCCGTTGTTTCCGTAATCCTGCCGTGAGCGAGCGTGTCACCCTCGGCAGCCGAGCGACGTTGATCCATACATTCCTTTCTCATCACGCGCACAGGGGGCCCCGGCGCCTGTTGCGCCGGGGCCCCGAAGAGTTCAACACCATCTACCGGCCATCCGGCCGGATTACTATGTTCCGCATCTGCCGTACTGAGCGGCGATGATGCGCGGATCGCGGATGCGTGACCGTAGACCACCTTCCAATCCCGTGGAACTGCGGTACCCGAGCGGCGAGACTCAGCCGGCAACGGGCGATCCCGATGGCGTCAACACTCCTTTCATCTTTCTCTTCCGGACCACTTGTCCAACTTCACCTTCGGCAGCGCGTCCACGCTCTGGGCCCCTTACCACTGCGCTGGCCCGTCACGTCCGACCTTCTGCCATCAACCTTTGACTTCATCCTGCTGCGGGCAGTTCGTCGTGATGCCAGTAACTACCTTCTGCTGCCCGGTGGATCCGTTCCTTGCGATGTCAGAAACCATAGTACCCACACTCGCGAATGTCTACCATGGCCACTGTAGATTTTCGGCTCCGGGCACGGCAGCCTTCCGGTCCGCGCCGTACCTGCGCTGACGCATGGCAGGTGTCCCGCGGCCACGCCAGCGAGTCGCTCTCCCCGAGCGCGCCCAGCTTCGCCACCGGCAGCCGGGCCCGCCCTCCCCTGGCTCGCCTCCCCACCCAGACCAGTGCGTCCTCGCCCGCCTCCTCCAGCCGGGCGGCCATCCGCTTCCAGGCCGATGCGCGCGCCGGTCGGCCCAGCGCGGCAACGGCGAGGCGAACACATCCCCGATCGTCGGGGCCCGCATCAGGTGCTCCAGCACGCGCACCACATATGCGTCTCGGTCCACGGCGCCGTCGGGCAGATCCGGATTGGAAAGGACGGTGAACGATATCGGCGCCGGTGGTCGTGTACCCGGCTGCACGGGCATGTCGCAGAGCTTCCGCCCGAACCCGGGCACCCGCGGGGACATGATCCAAGTTCGGCCGTCCGTCCCGCCTGCAGGAGAACGCCGGTGCGGCCGCAGTGGGGCTGTCCGCGGACGAGCGAGCCGACCTGGATGCATCGCACTCGAGCCTCGTCGGCCAGGCCCTGCGTCTGGTTGCGGCGGAAGGCCATCAGATCTTGGAACGGTCCCGGAGGTCCGCTTGATTCTGATTATTTATTCATGTCAACTCCCGACGTCATGAGAAGCAAATGGGAAGCGATTACCCCGTCGCACGGAGATGTGCCCGCTAGCCGCGGCAAATGCCTGCATGTCGGGACAGCGCTCTTTGTTTCTCGTGGCGATTCACTTTCCTGCCCGTCTCGGGATTCCAGCCGGAAAAATAGCGAGACATTGGGCGAACGGTAAATGCCGTTGTTTTCTGTGCCTTCCCCGCTGGGCATGACCAGGCGGACGGGGGAGTGAGGAGCAAGGGGCGGTCGTGGCAGCTGACGGGCGGGAACGGGGACGGGGGCGGCCCCTTCTCTCGACGCCGGTGTTCGTGGTGGGAATCCTCGGCGTTACAGTGCTGGTGGTCGGGCTGGACATCGTCGTGGGGACGACGCTGCGGCTGCTGCCACTGCTGATCTTCCTGCCGTCCATTGTTGCGGGCCTCGGTCCCGTGTGGGCGACCGTCATGGCATCGGTGTGGGTCGTGCTGGTGGTGGCGGTGACCCAGGCCTACGTCGGCAAAGACCCCGCCGACGACGCGCTGGCGATCGCGTTCACCGCACTGTTCGGGGTGGTCAGCGTGCTCAGCTGCCGCTACCGCGTACGACGCGAGGAGGAGGTTGTAAGGCTGCGCTCCGCCGGGGCGGCGCTGCAGCGTCAGATCGTGCGCCCGTTGCCGCTGCGCACCGGCGAGGTGGTCGTGGACGGGCTCTACCAGCCGGTGGAGGAGGACGCGATGGTCGGTGGCGACATGTACGAGGTGGCCGCCTCTCCCCATGGGACCCGCGTGCTCATCGCGGACGTGCAGGGCAAGGGGCTACCCGCGATCGGCACCGCGCTGGCCGTGCTGGGGGCCTTCAGGGAAGCGGCGTATCGGGAGGACACGCTCACCGGGGTCGTGGAGGCGCTGGAGTCGGCCGTGGCAAGGCACAACCTGGGCGCCGTACGGACCGGCGAGCCCGAGCGGATGGTCACCGCGTTGGTGCTCGACATCGGCAGGGAACCGCGGGTCGAGGCGGTCAACTGCGGGCACATCCCGCCGTACGTCATCCACGAAGGCGACGCCGACCAGGCGGCGATCGGCGTGCCGGCCGTGCCCCTCGGCCTGGCCGCGCTGGCTCCCGCGCCGCGCCGTAGCGTGTGCTTCCCCTTCCCGTACGGGGCGACGCTGCTGCTGTGCACCGACGGCGTCACCGAGGCCCGCGACCCGCAGGGCGCCTTCTACCCGCTGGAGCAGCGCCTGCGCACCTGGGCGCGAGAGCCGCCTGCCAGGCTGGCCGCGTCACTGGAGGCCGACCTGCGGCGGTTCACCAGAGCCGCCCCGCGTGACGACGTGGCGGTCCTCACGGTGACGAGGACCGGCCAGCCGCCCCCGTGAAACCGGCCCCGCGCCCTCGTGAGCCGGTGCCCCGATCGGCGCGTACCTCAACCCGTCGGACACGCGTTCCCTTGAGGTGTCGTGGAGCTCGGCCGCTGCACGATCCGCGACAGCCGGTTGCCCTCGTCGTTCGCCAATTCCCGGACCGGCAACTCGTCACGCACCACTGCTCCTGACCTCGACCGTGATCACTCCGCGCGACGATCACCTTGAACCGGTGGACCTACAAGGCCAAGGTTTGCTGCAGCGGCACGTGCTGCGACCGGCGACGTTCGCCTTGTCTCGAAGGCCCGCGGTCAGCCGTGGGTATCCAGCCCGTTGCGATCGAGTGCTGCTCGGATCTGGCTGAGCCACTCTGTGGCCAGCCGGCGCCCGTTGGGGAGTTGGTCGCCTCGATCCCAGCGCCACGTTGTGATCATCGCCAGCACGAGGATCCGGCACTCGCGGAGCAAGCCTTGGTTGACACCCGGATAGTGCTCGCTGACTTCTTCGGGCGCATGGGCGAGGTCGAATGCGACAGGCCCACGGCAGCACGTCTCGAGGTCGATGAACAGCAGCCCGTTGTTCGTGGTGAGCACGTTGCCCGGGTGCGGCTCGCCGTGCAGGAGCTGCTCGGCGCCGCCGCGCTCGCCGATGGCTCGTCTCAGGCTTCGTAACGTGTCGCTGAGGAGCTCCCGGTCCGCGTCCGCGAGCGCCGGCGTGCGGTCGCGGCTCGCCAGGAGTTGTTGAGCGTGCTCGACTCGATCGGTGAAGTGCGGCGTCGGGACATCGAGCTTGCGCATGCCGGCATGCAGCCGCTCGAGCGCATTGGCATAGTCGGCTGGTGAGACCGGCGTCGCAGGTTCGTAGTAGGTCCACAGCGTGACCACGAAGCCATCACGCTCGTAGACACGTGGCTCCACTCGCGGCTCGAGGACAGCCACAGGGCTCTCGGATTCGGCGAGCCGTTGAGCTAACTCGATTTCGAACTCTGCGACCTGATGCGCTACAGGTGCCACCCGGGCCAGGACGTCACACGGCAGCAGACGCAGAGTGAGCTTGTTCGAGTCATGAAGAACGATCGCGTCGTCGACTGCCAGGTCAAGTGATGAGGCGGTCGACATGGCCGCAGCCACTGCACGCGCGACCTCTGACGCCTGCATCGTCGCCTGCCCCTCTTGCTTGCGCGCTGCCGTACTCTCCAAGCGGTGCAACCCGGCACCATACCAAGGTGTCGATAGAGAGCCGCGGTGGCGCGACGGGCGGGGTGCTACTGAATCGGCGATCTGCCCCCTGAAGTTGCCGCTGCCCGCCCACGTGCGAGGACTCGGCGCCGACCGCGAGCCGTATGCGGGCCAGCGGGTTCTCGTCGTCGGCGCGGGTCATTCGGCCGCCACCACGCTGCTCGCGCCGGCCGAGCTGGAGGACACGCCCATCACCTGGGCGATCCGCGGTGGCAGCGCCACCCGGGCCTATGGCGGCGGCGCCGACGCGGTGCTGGGCGCGGTCGCGGTGGCCTCCGCCATCGCCGCATTGGCCCTGATCGCCTACCAGCGCCTATAGTTAGTTAGATTTGTGTCGAAGTAAGGAGTCGTATCGTGGCCGCCACGACCGCAACGTGCTGCGCACCCATCGCGCGTGAGCCGCTGTCCGAGACGGAGGCGGCCGAGATCGCGGCGTTGCTGAAGGCGGTCGCCGACCCGGTACGGCTGCGCCTGCTGTCCATGATCGGCTCCCACGCCGGCGGCGAGGCATGCGTGTGCGACCTGACCGACGCCTTCGACCTGACCGCGCCGACGATCTCGCACCACCTCAAGGTGCTGCGGACGGCCGGCCTGATCGACGGCGAACGCCGCGGCACCTGGGTCTACTACCGGATCATCCCGGACGTGGTGAACAAGCTCGGCGCCCTGTTCGCACCGCTGGCCGAGCCCGCACCCGGCTCCGGCGGTGGCCCGGTCGACATGGAGTTCGTCACCGTATGACCGACGTCGTCGTCATCGGCGCCGGGCAGGCCGGGCTCGCAGCCGGCTACTACCTGCGCCGCGCGGGCATCGACTTCACCATCCTGGACGCGCAGGAGTCCCCGGGCGGTGCCTGGCGGCACGCCTGGCCGTCGCTGCGGCTGTTCTCGCCCGCGCAGTACAGCTCGCTGCCGGGCCGCATGATGCCCGCGCCGGCCGCCGGCGACTACCCGAGCGCCGATGACACGGTCGCCTACCTCACCGACTACGAGCAGCGCTACCAGCTGCCGATCGTCCGGCCGGCCACCGCGCATGCCGTACGGCGGGCGGACGGGCGCCTCGCGGTCGAGACCGGCACTCGCACCTGGCATGCCCGCATCGTCGTGAGCGCGACCGGCACCTGGTGGCGTCCGTACGTTCCGCACTATCCCGGCATGCGGGCGTTCCGCGGTCGCCAACTGCACACCGCGCAATACCGGGGGCCGGAGCCCTTTCGCGGACGGCGGGTCGTCATCGTCGGTGGTGGCAACTCCGCGGCGCAGATCCTGGCCGAGCTCTCGACCGTCGCCCAGACCACCTGGGTCACTCTCCGGCCACCGCGCCTGCTCCCCGACGAGCTCGACGGCCGCGCCCTGTTCGCTCTGGCCACCCGTCACCAGCAGGGCGGCGAGAGCATCGGCGCTCTGGGGGACATCGTCGCCGTCACGCCGGTGAAGCAGGCACGCGACCGCGGGGTGCTCAAAGCCGAGCCCATGTTCAGCCGCGTCACCCCGACCGGTGTGGCATGGCCGGACGGCAGTGCCCTGGAATGCGACGTCATCCTGTGGTGCACGGGCTTCCGTCCCGCGCTCGGGCACCTGGCGCCGCTGAAGCTGCGCGGGCCCGACGGGCTCATCCCCACCGACGGCACCCGCGCTCGGGCCGAGCCCCGGCTGCACCTGATCGGCTATGGCGACTGGACCGGCGCCGCGTCGGCCACCCTGATCGGCGCCAGCCGTACCGCCCGAGAGATGGTCTCCCAGATCCGCCGGCAGCTCAGCTGAGAACCGCGCTCGTGTGGCACCTCGCGGTGACGCCCAGTCCAACAGCTCTGCGATCAGCTTCTCGACCGCCGGTAGTGTGCGGCGGTCACGGGTGACGGTGTCCAGCCGGTCGTAGCGGACCTTCGCCAGCACCGGAGACATCATCAGCAGCAGGCCGAGCGCGATCGGCAGCGAGATCTCCCCGATCTTCACCGCCTCCAGCGCGGTGTCCGGCCCCGGTACGATCCGGCCGAGCAGCAGTCCGCCCCCATGGCCAGGCCGATCCAGACGGGCAGGAACCGGTCCAGCGTGGACAGGGTGCCGATCACGGCGGCCGGCTTGGCCGACAACTGCGGGGGAGTCGCGGTCATCCAGTCTTTCCCTTTAGACGGCGGCGGGCGTGCCCAGCAGGGCCGACAGTTCAGCCAGCGTGTCGGGGACCAGCCGGTAGTGGACCCAGGCGCTTGCCGGGATAGACCGGGCAGGCGTCCCCGCAGCCCATGGTCACCACGACGTCGGCCGCGCGGGCGATCTCATCGGTCCACGGCGTGGGGAACTCGCGGGAGACGTCGATGCCGCGCTCGGCCATCGAGGCGATCGCGGCCGGGTCGACACACCATGCGACAGGGGCCGCACCCGTCGGCCGCGAACCAGTACGGCGTGCCCGGCAGCAGGATCCGGCCCGCTCCTTCACCAGTGTTACCCGCGCCCGAGCTTGGCCACGCGGTGGGCGATGGCGTACAAAAGGGCGCGTTGTCAGCGTCTGCGATTCTCTGTGTTTACCTGAGTATTTCGGGCAAATCGGGCGGGCGTGGCCGTGGCGGGCCGTCTGCGTACTGTCCGAGGGGGAGTACGGGGGTGGCCGCGACGCGGTGGAAGCCGGTCCGGTGTTGAGGATCGCGTGCAAGCCCTGTACGTCCCGCGGGTGGGCGGGTCGTCTGGGGTGCTTGGCCCGCCGGACGCTGTCCACCCCTGTTGGGGAGTGGGGCGGGCACCGTGCGCCGGTCGGGCGCACGGCTGGAGGTCTTTGAAGCGCGGGTGGGGCGTTTCGGGGTAGGCCGGTTCTTGGATCGGTCTCGCGCGGCCGGGCGGGGGTGTAGGTCGGTTCGGGTGCGGCGGGCGCGGCGGGCGGCCCGGGTCGCCTTGCGAGGGCGGCGGGCGCGGGCTACGTTTCCCTCCACCACCTGCCGGATGGCACGGGTCCCGGTGGTGCGGTCGGTGCGGGTGGCCTGCTGGCCGAGCAGGCCACGCGCGAGGATGCGTTCGGCCGCCGCCCAGTCCCGATCACATGACAGGCCGCAGCCTGGGCAGTGCGCCCACGCCCAGCCCCGCTCGGTGAGCCGGTCTGGGGCCGGGCAATGCGTCAGCGCCGACGTGCCGGTGCCGCAGCGGGGGCAGTATCGGGAGGTGCCGCGGGCCGGGACGGTGACCACGGCGATCGCGTGCTTGGCCGCCAGATGCCGGATCGCCGCCACCACCTGCCCGCGCACCTGTCCCGACAGGCGCGCGTTCGCGCGTCCCCGCCGCCCGCGTGCTTCCAGGGTGGCCAGGTCCTCCAGGTAGATGACCGTCGCCCCGGCGGCGAGGGCGTGGTCGAGTGCCCAGCGGGCCGCCGACCAGGCCAGCGCCTTGTTCAAGCGCCGGATGCGTGCGCAGACCCGCTCATGCTCCACCGCGATGACCTCATACGCCGGGGTCAGTTCGGCGACGCGGGGGTCGGTGGGGGTGAGGCCGGCCAGCAGCCGTTCCTGACGGTCCCGTTTGGCGGCCAGGTGCTCGCGCTGGTCCCGCAGCCGGTGCAGTTTGGCCGACACGCCGCTGGCGTCGTAGGCCAGTGGCCGCCCATCGGTGACGACCCGGCCCTCGGCCGTCAGATGTCCGATCGTGCCGGTGAGCAGGGTGTTCAGGCCCCAGTCGAAGCCGCACCCGATCACATGACCGGTGGCGGGCGCGAAGCCGATTGGGGTCTGGAACGGCAGGTCGACGCGTACCCGGCCGTGGTGCAAGCGCAGGGTGGGGGAGCACAGTTTCGCCTCCGACGGGACGGTCGGCGGCAGGGCGATCGGCAGCAGGTGCCAGGCCCAGTCCTTGGCGGATGCGGGGCAGGCGGTCAGGGGCAGCTTCACCCGCAGGCCGGCGGTGTGCTCACTGGTGCGCTCCAGGGTGGCCAGTTGCCGGTCGCCCGCGGCCAGCACGATCTGCGCCGCACACGCCGGAGGCCCCTCCACCTCGGTCAGATCCGCCGGCAGCACGCCGTCGTGGCTGTCGCGGTAGGCGCGGACCTGCCGCGTGCGATTGCGGACCTCCGCCGCGCCCACCCCGTCCGGCAACAGCGCCCGCAACGCCGCCCATTCGGCGTCGGTGCGCCTGCCCGGCTCGCGCGGCCAGGCCGCCACGATCGCCGCCACCACCGCGCGGCGATGCAAAGCTAGCCGCAACAGGCGGGCCGCCTGCTCCTGGGCACACCGCAGCACGCGATCACACACATGCACGCCTGAGGCCGGCCTCACGTCCCAGCCCAGCCGCCGCAGGGCCATCCAGCCCTTGGACGGCAACACCCGCCCATCCAAACCCACCCCAGACGCCAGCGCATCGAGATCCGCCGCACTCCACCGGCCGGCCACGATATCGGCGGCAAGGTCCCGCGCCAGACCGGCCAGCCAGGCCACCCGCTCGGCGAGCAGCGCCTGCGGGACGACCTGACCGGTCTGCTCCACGATCGCGCCATGGGCGGTGCAGGTCGCCGTCGCGGTGAGCTTACTCATGCATCCACCGGCCCCGCCGCGGGGTAGGCCGGGGCAGGCCGAGGCTGACGCCTCGCACTGGGGTCGGGCACCGTCCTGGCCCTGCTCGACGACCGGCACGCCCGCATACCCGCACCTCCGCCCAGGCTCCGGCTTTCACCTTCAGTGACCGTAAGGCTACCAATACTTAGCTCTGCCGGGTAGAACATATGAGCGATTTGATGCCCGCCTCGCCCTCGCTCACCTGGCCAGAATCGGCCACCGCCCGTCATGTCGCAGAGTGTGAGGGCTCGGGCGGCGTCACGGGGCAACCAGACCGGCGGGCACCTCGCCGAGGCATACCGGTCCGGCAAAATGATCCTGCCCGGGGCCTGACCGTCGCCACCAACCTGACCAGCGCCACGACGAGATCAGGGCAGACGCTTAGGTTTCCGTAGCGAATAGGACAAGCAGTCCATACCCTTGCCGAAGACTTTGACCATGCGTCCCCACCCATCTGCCGGCTCGGGGTACGGCACCGGCATGAGCAAGCACACACCGATGGACGAGGAAGCCGCCGCCCGCGTCCAGTCGGCCGGAGCGAAGCATCCCGGCAGCCACCGCCCGCGATGAGTTCGGTGGCCGCGCCCGAGGCGGCGGCATGGAGCTGACGAACGTGCTGGCTCTGTGGCACCGGCTCGGCCTGGGCGGCGGGGGAGTGCAGCCGTGGCAGGCCAACCGGCAGGACAACGCCCACATCTTTTGCTGTCGAGCGCATCTCTGAGGAGAATCGCGGAGGGAGGCCCGGTGATGGCTCCATTGAAGAGCGCGGTGAAGACACCCGTGCAACGGGTGAAGGCCCGCTCCAAGCCGGCGCGGCGACCGGCCAGGCCTCGCGTCGTGGTCGTGGGCGCCGGCTTCGCCGGGCTGAACGCGGCCCGCGAGCTCGCCCGCGGCGGCGCGCTCGTCGCCCTTGTCGACCCCCGCCCGTACACCACCTTCCAGCCGCTGCTCTACCAGGTCGCCACGGCAGGCATCAGCGCCGGGGACGTCGCTTACCCGCTGCGCGCCTTCGCCGGCAAGTACCCCAACGTGCGCGTCCGTGTGTCCAGGCTGAGCACCCTGCACCTCGACGACAAACGGGTGGAGCTGGCCGACGGCACCGCCATCGACTACGACTACCTTGTGCTCGCCACCGGCGTCACCACCAACTGGCTCGGCATCAACGGCGCCCGGGAGCACGCCATGCCGATGTACTCCGTTCGCGACGCGGTCACCCTGCGGGAGCGGATACAGCGCTGCCTGGAGGAGACCGCCGAGGGCAAGCGCCCCAGCACCCACGTCGTCATCGTCGGCGGCGGCCCCACCGGCGTCGAGACGGCCGGGGTCATCGCCGAGCTGCGCCGCCGTACCATCCCGCTCACCCACCCGGAGATCAAGCCCGAGCAGACCAGCGTCACCCTGGTCGAGCGGTTCGGCTACGTGCTGGCACCGTACAAGCCGCGCCTGCGTGACGCCGCCGCCGACGCACTGCGCAAACGCGGCGTCGATCTCAGGCTCGGCAGCACCGTCGCCGCGATCGAACCCGACGCCGTCATCCTCGAGGACGGCACCCGGCTGCACAGCGACGTCACCATCTGGGCGCCCGGCGTGATCGCGCCCGAGGAGGTCGCCGACTGCGGCCTGCCGCAGGGCAAGGGCGGCAGGGTCGTCGTCACCGAGGCGCTCAACCTGGAGGACCACCCGGAGGTGTTCGTCGCCGGCGATCTCGCGCTGCCGCCCCAGCCGCTGCCGCAAGTCGCCCAGCCGGCCATCCAGATGGGCAAGCATGTGGGCCGGCAGATCCTCGCCGCCGCCCAGGACCGCCCCGTCCAGCGGTTCTCCTACCGCGACCCCGGCATCATGGCGATCGTCGGCCGCGCTGAGGCAGTGATACAGCTGCGCAACGGGGTGACCATGCATGGCCTGGTCCCCTGGCTGGCGTGGATCCTCGTGCACGTCGCGTACCTGCTGGGCGGGCGGAACCGGATCACCGTGCTCAACGACTTCTTCTGGCGTTACCTGGGGCCACGCCATAGCGCGGCCTCGGTCGCCGAGTGACCCCGGAATGAACCAGCGCCAACCCGCGCGCATCCCTGGGCCACGTCGGTCAATCCGGCAGGGACACGCGCAGGGAGACGGCGCCGCGAAGATCGAGCCACGCCGTGCCGAGACCGCGCACCAAGCGCAGCACCACCTCCGCGCATCCGGGGCACCGGGCCACCAGCCTGGGCCGGACCGCCGTGGACAGGCGCCAGTTCTTCGCCGTCGAAGCGGTGCGCGGTCCACGCCTGGCCGTCGAGCAGGTCATCGAGCGGCAGGTTGGTGGTGCAGCCGCCGTAGGAGTAGATCAGCGCGTACTCGGCGGCGGTCTCCACGTCCTCGAACAGCACGTCGAGCGGAACGCCCGCCCAGCTGGTGTCCAGCTTTGACCATTTGGTGACGCAAAGGACCCGCCGACAACACGGAAAGTCCTCGACCAGATACTGGCCGGGTGGGACCCGGCCGCCGCCCTCACTGGGCCTGCCGCGGAAGCCGCGCGAGACGATGGCCACGGAAGCCTCCTTCAGCGACGGGTCATCCGGCCTTCCACCATGCCCGGGCCCCGTGATCCACATGCCTCGGCAAAGGATCTACGGGCAAACCTGAGAAGAGACGCTGACCTGCACATACGCATCAAACCCCAGCTCAGGCGGGTACGTTTCGTCCTGTCCGATATGCCACCGCTCGCGAGGACCTGTCATGCAGGCCATCACCGTCCGAGACCGCGCCGCCGGTCTGGCTGGGCTCTCCCTGACGGAAGTGCCCTACCCCCACGCCGCCGAGAACGACGTCATCGTGCGGGTGCATGCCGCGGCGTTCACCCCCGGAGAGCTCGACTGGGCGGCAACGTGGTCCGATCGCGCGGGCCGCGACCGGACGCCGAGTGTGCTCGGGCATGAGGTGTCCGGTGTCGTCGTCGAGCTGGGATACGGAACCACCGGCCTGACCGTCGGTCAGCGGGTGTTCGGGATGACCGACCCGGCCCGCGACGGCTCGCTGGCCGAGTACGTGGCGGTGGAGGCCCGCAACCTCGCGCCGCTGCCGGCCGACGTCGACCACACCGTGGCCGCCGCACTGCCGATCTCAGGGCTGACAGCATGGCAGGGCCTGTTCGACCATGGCCGCCTCACTGCCGGCCAGACCGTCCTGATCCACGGCGCCGCGGGCGGTGTCGGTGCTCTCGCGGTGCAGCTCGCGCGCGAGGCAGGAGCCCGGGTGATCGGCACCGGCAGGGCCGGCGCCAGGGACACGGCACTCGAGCTCGGCGTGGATGTCTTCCTGGACCTGCAGGCCGATCGTCTCGAAGATGGCGGTCAGGTCGACGTGGTGCTCGACATGATCGGCGGCGACATCATGGACCGCTCGGCCGCCCTGGTGCGCGCCGGCGGCACGCTCGTCGCCATCGCCTCGCCACCCACGGTCCGGCCCCGAGACGGGCAGGCGATCTTCTTCGTCGTCGAACCCGATCGCGCCCGCCTCGCGGACCTGGCCCTGCGGCTCCGGGACGGACGGCTCCGCCCGAACGTCGGGGCCGTGCGGACGCTCGCCGAGGCGCCGTCGGTGCTCGCGGCCGCCCAGCGCGGCCAGGGCAAGACGATCATCCGGGTCGCGGAAGGCGGATAGCCGGCTCGACCTGCGCCTGAGCAGACCATCGCCAAGGCTTGAATCCGCCCTCGGTAGGCGTCGAAGTGCCTGGGCAGCGTACTCGAGCAACTCCACTCCGCCTGGCCGAGACGCCACGCCGAGGTTAGCGGCTGTCTGCGGTGGTGTGGCGAGTCAGAGCAGCGAGCCCTTGGGGCCGGAAGCGGGAGGCCTCGCGATCGTCCCCTCCGCCTCAAGGGTCCAAGCGGGATAGGAGAGTCGTCATGATCCGAGTACGGTTCGCCAGCGGGTTCCTGGCTGCCGGTGTGGTGGCCGCGGCCGCCGCGTGTGCTCCCGTAGCAGAGCGTGCGGCCGGCACGGTACAGGTTGCCGCCGAGGTGCCCGTCGCTGCCACGGTTTCGCAGCCACCGTCCGAGACGCTGTCGCCTCTGTTGGAACAGGCCGTCCCGAATGTCAAGGGCAAGACGTTCACCTCGGCGATCGCGGATTTCCCGCCAGGTTCACGTGCGGTGCCGCATCGGCACGGCAAGGCTTTCGTGTACGCCTACGTGCTCGAAGGCACGTTGCGTAGCCAGATCAGTGGCGAGCCGGTGCGCATTTTCCGCCAGGGCGAGGACTGGGTCGAGCCGCCGGGTGCCCACCATGTGCTCACGGAGAACACCAGCCGGACAAAATCGGCGAAGTTGCTGGTCATCTTCATCTCCAACACAGGAGACAAGATCAAGATCGATGATCCGCCAGGGTAGGTCATCGTCGCCCCATAGATCACCGCATCACTTGTCTCAGTCGGCAACAGAAACGGTCAGAGAGGACGAAGGAACGCATGAGCGCCGAACATATGCACCACCTCGAGAACCCCAATGCGACTAAGCCGCCGCCGAGAATCGAACTCATCTCGTCGGTGCCGTCGCCGCCGCCGATGCCCGACAACGCCGAGGCGATGACCATCCTGGTCACTCTGCCGCCGGGCAGCGAGGGCAACCCGCCGCACCGCCACACCGGTCCCGCCTTCGGGTACATGATCAGAGGCGAGATGATCTTTGAACTGGAAGGCGAACCACAACGGGTCGTCAAGGCCGGAGAGACGTTCTGGGAGCCCGGCGGCGATCTCATCCACTACCAGGATGCCAACAACCTCCCGGACGCCGAAACGGAATTCGTCGTCACGATGTTCGGTGTGGCCGGGCAGCCGATGCTCATCCCGGTGAGCGCGGAAGAACTCGAAGAGCGTCGGGACCGCCGGGCGCCTCGCCCATAACCGCGGGCTGCGAGGCGGCCGCTGCTCCGGGCCTGTCCCTCGCGTGACGGCCCCAGCGCCAGAGGAGTAACCGCCGGATGAGGTGCTCCGAACACTGAGCTGGCCACGATGCCACAGGGTGCGGCACCGGTCGGCGTCTGCGGCTCGCCGAGCGACCACCGGAGTATCTGATGTCGTACGACAACCTGCTGATCGTGCTGGCGGTAGCCGCCGGCGTCCCGTTCCTTCTCGCCACGGTGCCCCGCCTACCCGTGCCCGGCGCCGTCCTCGAGATCGTGGCAGGTGTCATCCTTGGCCCGGCAGTGTTGAACGTGGTGACGGCGGACACTGCCGTCCAATCATTGTCGATCATCGGCCTGGGCTTCCTCTTGTTCCTGGCCGGACTTGAGATCGACATCCGACAACTGCGCGGTCCGCGGGCGGGACTGGTCAGCGTGGGTCTCGTCGGCACGGTCGCGCTGGCCGCGATCGTCGGCTGGTCCCTGCACGCAGGGGGGCTGGTCGAGAGCCCACTGCTGATCGGCACCGCTTTGGTGGCCACGTCACTGGGGTTGCTGGTTCCCATTTTGAAGGACGTCGGCGCGATCGACCGGCCGGTCGGCCAGCTGACCATCGGCGGGGCCTCGGCCGGTGAGATCAGCGCTGTGGTGCTGCTGTCGCTGTTCTTCTCCGAGCATTCGTCGGACCCGGGCTCCAGGCTGCTGCTGCTCCTCAGCCTCGTCGGGTTGGCGGTACTCATTGTGCTGGCGTCGATGCAGGCGGGGCGCTCCATGTGGCTGTCCCGAGCCGTGGAGAAGCTGGCGGACACGAGTGCGCAGGTCCGGGTCCGCCTGTCGATGCTCCTCGTCGTCGGGCTGTCTGCGATGGCCTTGCATCTCGGATTCGAGGCCATCCTCGGCGCCTTCGTCGCGGGAGCCGTGCTCCGGTTGATCGACCCCGAAGCGCAACAGACCCACCCGCGGTTTCACATCAAACTCGAGGGTCTGGGCTACGGATTTCTCGTCCCGGTGTTCTTCGTGACGAGCGGCATTCAATTCAATCTTGGCGCGCTGTTCGCCGACGCTGGCACGGTGTTGCGGGTGCCGATGTTCCTGGCCGCGCTTCTCCTGGTTCGCGGGCTTCCCGCACTGGCCTACCGCGCCGCCGGTCTCTCGCGCGCGGAGGTCATGGCCAGCGGACTCCTGCAGGCCACATCGCTGCCGGTGATCGTGGCCGCGGCAACGATCGGCCTGAAGCTGGACGCCATCCGTCCGGAGAACGCCGCCGCGCTGGTGGCGGCAGGCCTCCTGTCCGTGGTCGTGTTCCCCTTGGTGGCCGTGCGGCTGCTGGGCCGTTCCCACCACCCACGCCGGTGGCGCACGATCAAATCGCCCAGCACAGGGCGTTGACGTCCCTGGTGGAGGTCCACCGCCACCTCGCCTGCCCCAGGCCGCCCAGCGCCTTGAACGAACTGCGCTTCATCCTGCGACGGTGACGAGGAGAAATGAGCACCCCCGTACTCATGTCATCACTTCCTGTTGGTGTGAACGTGTTCACACCAACAGGAGGGCGACATGAGCAGCAGACTCTTAGGAACTTTCGCCGGGCTTCTCAGCCTGCTGGCGGTGAGTCTTGTCTCGGGCACAGCGGCCCAGGCCATCGCCACACGAACCATCACCGTCACCATCA
The DNA here is from genome assembly GCF_004011505.1 of Nonomuraea polychroma. Taxonomy (NCBI): domain Bacteria; kingdom Bacillati; phylum Actinomycetota; class Actinomycetes; order Streptosporangiales; family Streptosporangiaceae; genus Nonomuraea; species Nonomuraea polychroma. Next base: position 4,272,809 of record NZ_SAUN01000001.1, on the reverse strand, counting down.
CCCACGTCGAATGCATCGACAGCTGCAGGAACGAAGGGCTGGAAGCCGCAGCAGAGGGCCCGGCCGACCTCTACGCCAAGGTTTGGATCAACGGGCAGAAACAGCCGCCGGGAAGCAGCGATGACGATCCCTCAACGCCGCACGAGGACGACAAGTCACTCGTCACACCGTACTGGGTGCTGCCCGCGCAGGTGCCGGACACCGTGCTCAACATCCCCGTCAGCATCCAGATCTGGGACCACGACAGTTCCTCAGGCGACGACCTGGGCGACATCAGCCCACGCAACGGCGACAACACCCTCGACTTCAGGGTCGACCATCTCACCGGCAAGTGGATCGACCACACCGGTAACGAGGACAAGGTCAACTGGCCGCAGTCCTGTGCGGTCGGCGACGGCGACGATGACGACGAGCCCCGAGTCAAGGTGTGCTTCGACATCAGCATCGACTCCAGCAACGGCGACACCGACGGCGACTTCCTGCTCGACGGGTGGGAGCGGTGGGGTTACAACGCCGACGGCGACTCCACCATCGACGTCGACCTGCCCGCGATGGGCGCCAACTTCCGCCGCAAGGACCTCTACCTGGAGATCGACTGCCTGTTCGGCGCCAACCACAACCATTGCCCGGTCCAGGGCGCTGTGCAGACGGTCGTGCAGTCCTTCGCCGACGCGCCGGTGCTGAACGCCGACGGCTCATCAGGTATCCAGCTCCATGTCGACATGGGAAATTTCTACGGTCAGGCCGCAGGCGTGGCCACGAACGTGCCAAGAGCTGGAGGCGGTGCCGTCGGCACCTTCGGCAACTACGGCGGAGGCGGCAACCAGATCAACGAGGCGACCAACATGGTCGTGGACTGGGACGGCGCTCCAGGTCAGCCCGCGACGAACTTCTTTACCTTGAAGAACATGAACCCCGCCCGCGACTTCGTCTTCCGATATGCGTTGTCCGGCCACCAGACCAACGCTCGCGCGGCGGCCAACGACTGTACCTCGGGTCAGGCCAAGGGAATCCCCGGGGTCAACTTCATGGTCACGCTCGGCGGCACGAATGCGGCCGGGAACGCGTGCTGGGGGACCAACGCCAGTGGGCAGTCCGTCGGCACCCAGGACCAGCAGGCGGGCACGCTCATGCACGAGTTCGGCCACGTGCTGGGGCTGCAGCACGGCGGTCGCGACGAGTTCAACAACAAGCCCAACTACCTGGGCGTCATGAACTACACCTTCCAGGCGTGCGGTGTCACGGCCGTGCCCGCGGCCGGTCTGCCCGGCGGGTGCGACTACTCCCGGATCGCGCTGGGCCCCCTGAACGAGGTGCTTCCTCCCGGCCTGGACGAGTGCATGGGCATCGGCATCCCGGCTCTCGGCGGTGTCGACTGGAACGGCGTCGGCGGCATGACCGGTGCCAGTTGCGCACCCGCGACCGGGAACGTCTCGGCCAACATCAACGACGACACCAGCAACGACATCAACAACGACGGCGACCAGGACCCCGGTGAACCGCCGCTTCTCAGCCGCCTCGACAGCTTCGAGGACTGGAACAGACTCTTCTACGGCTTCCGTACGATCGAGAACTTCCGCACGGCCGGTGCGCCCGTGCAAGACGAGCCGGACCCGCACACGGTCGAGGCAGCACGGGACAATCTGGCCACGTTGGTGAAGCCAGAGCTCAAAGTCGACGTCACCGGACCGGCTGACGCCACTCCAGGTGACACGCTGACCTACACCACCTCGCTCGACAATCCCGGCCGCGGACCGTCGCTGCGGACTCGGCTGGGGTCTGAGAACGTGGACACGGTCGTCGCCGGCGGTTCCGTCTCGCGGACCGAGACCGTCGAGGTGCCGTGCGACACCGCTGACGGGACCGTTCTGACCCGCAGCGCGTCCGCCGGGGGCGAGGACATGCTGGGCAACCGGGTGTCCGGCTCGGACTCCCTGTCCACCACCGTCCACGCGCCACGTCTGACCGTAGGCAAGACCGCCACGGCCACGGTGAACGCGGGTGAGGCGATCACGTACCGGATCGCGTACGAGAACACGGGCAGTGGAGACGCCTCCGGGGTCACCGTCACCGACGTACTGCCCGCAGACGTCTACTACAGCAAGGCGCTGGACACCGGCGCGGGACCCCAGCCATCGACCGTGGTGCGCAACGCCGATGGCACGACCACGCTCACCTGGCGGATCGGTGCCGCAGCACGTGGCTCGGGAGAGAAGACGATCGAGTACACCGCCCGGCCCAGCTTGCTCTTCCTGCCTGGCGATGAACTCACCAACTCGGCGACCTTGACCTTCACCAACCAGAACGACTGCACCTACGAGCCGGTGAAGGCGTCGGCGGCCACCAAGATCACCGAGGTGCCCGCCACGCGGAACCCCCGGAGTCAGGGCTACTGGAAAACGCATCAGGGGGAGTGGACCTCCGAGATCCTGGCTCGGATCCAGGCGACCGACCAGCGCTTCGACACCGGAACCGACGGCGCGTTGTCGGAACCCGAGGTCACGGCGGTATTCGCGCCCGGCGACCCGCACGCGAGCATCCTGCGGGTTCAGCTTCTCGGTACGTACTTCAACCTCGCGGCTCGGAAGATCAACGCATCGACGGTCATCAGGTCCGAGACGGCCGATCGGCACAACCTTCACAATGTCCGTGGTGCCGCCCTGTTCGGGATACGCACGTTGGCGCTCCCGGTGAGCGGTAACACCGGCATCTACAGCGACGCGATCCGCGTCCTCGACGAGATCAACAACAACAGGAGCGAGGTGTACTGAGCCGACGCCCGCCGACGAACCTTGGCCCGCGCGCTCGCTTCCCGGCGGGCGCCGGCCAAGCCGTGCCCACACGTGACACCTCGCTCACCGGAGCCCGTGATGAGCCTGATGGCCCCCTGCCCGCGCTGTGGCACGCTCTGTCCCGCCGTCGCATGACCGGCCGCCACCAACGGTCCGGGTTATTCGCGAAGGATCTCCAGTGCCCGCTCAGCGTGGGCATTCATGTCCGTCTCGCTGTGGATCACTCCCAGGATCCTGCGGTCGGTGCCGATCACGAAGGTCATTCGCCTGGTCCGCAGCGGCCCGATCGGTAGGCGCCTGCGCACCCCGAAGCGATCGGCTATCTCCCCGGTCGGGTCGGACAACAGCGGATAGTCGAATCCGTGCAGGTCGGAGAACGTGCGCTGTTTGGCCACATGGTCATGGCTGATCCCGATCCGCTGCGCGCCCAGCCCAGAGAACTCGGCGCCCAAGTCGCGAAAATGACATGACTCCTTGGTGCAGCCGCTCGTCATCGCACCGGGGTAGAAGAAGAGCACGACCGGGCCCGTGGCCAGGAACTCCGACAGGCTCCGCCTGGCCCCGTGCTGGTCAGGTAGGTCGAAGTCCTCGACCAGGTCACCCTTTTTCATTCTGGCCTCCCGCCCCATACTCCCCGTGCGCCACGGTAGCCGACTACAGCAGCCGCGCCCGCCACGGACTGCGCCGCGCACTCGACGTCGAGACCACCCGGACCATGGTCGACTACCTCGGATCGCGGCCAGCACGCCTGCGCCGAGCGCTGGACGGGCAGTGCCGCCGCGGTCCTCAGGCCCAGGCCGTGGTCGCACGGCAGGCGCGCGATCGGCACGTCGCCGGCCTCGATGGCGTCGCACGCCATGCCCTCGACCAGGCCGCGCAGGATGTCGACGATGCCCACGGCGAGCAGCCGCCGACCGCCTCGCGGACCGTCGTCCTGCTCGCCTCGAGGATCTGGGCCAGTGGGACGGGGCCCGGAGTGGTCCGGGCCCCGGTTCACCTGATCACGGCGTCAGCGGAAAATGCGCCTCCATCTCTTGTAGACGCGGTATCCGTAACGGGCTCCCCGGTAGAGGCCGTAGGACGTGCCATAGGACGCTCCTCCGAAGGCGCCCCAGCCCGCGCCGTAGGCGAAGTAGCGCGGGCAGCTACGCCACGCTCGCCGGTACCCGCAGTAGCCGAGACCCGAAGCGCCGCCGATGTAGCCGCCGCGGCTGGTCCAGACCCGGCCGTAGTGTGCGACCCGGTAGGCGCCCCGGTAGGCCCGGCGGCCCCACCGGCTGCCCCAGCGCCAGGCCTTCGGCCCGTACTTCCGCGCGGCGCCCCAGGCGGCCCTGCCTCCCCGCGCGCACCAGCGGATGCAGGCCTGGACGCCGAGGCGAACCAGGAACGCCCACTTGCCGTCGAGGTCGGTGCAGTTGACCGGATCGGCCATGCAGTACTCGTAGGCGTTGGCGCTGCCTCCCTCCACCGGGTCGAGCTGCAGGAAGCGACCCAGGGCCGGGTCGTACAGCCGCACGCCCATCAGCATGACGCCGTCGAGTGTCTCGGCTGACCGCTGCTTGCCACCGAGCCAGCCGTAGCGGCGGGCGGACGACCTCGAGACGCCGTACTCGTCGGCGTCCACGACGGTCGCCACGCCGGTGCCCAGCTCCAGCTCGGTACCGACGTCCCCGTGGAGCGTCGTGAGCTGCAAGCGAACCGCCCCCGACGCGGAGGTGACGGCCGCCAGGTCGCCATCGAGGCCCGACACGTTCCTGGTGATCTCACCGGTGGCTTCCTTCACCCAGTCGGGAGAGTCACTGTCCGAGCCGTAGTGGTTCACCGTAGTGGCGGGTCCCGACCCCGTGTCGGTGGTGAAGGACCGGATGCGGTCGGCCGCGTCCAGTGCCCACGTCATCGTGCTGGAGCCGACCTTCTGCCGGTGGACCAGGTCGTTGACGTGGTACTCGAGCACCCGGCCGCCGGGCAGCGACGTGGTGCGGCCCAGCGCGTCGTACGCGATGCCGTCGCCCACCAGCCGGTCGCCCGAGTCGTAGACGTAGGACGTGATCGTGGCCGCTGCGTCGTCCGCGGCGGGGCACGACAGGTCCGCCGCCTGCACGGCGAGGCGGGTCCGGTTGGAGTTGTCGTCGACGGAATACCTGCGCAGCGTGCAGCGATCGCCGACGGACTCCTTGACCGAGGTCAGGCGCCCGGCCTTGTCGTAGCCGTACTCACGGTCGGCCCCGGAATCGCTGCGCGCGTGGGTGATCCACTGCCCGTGCACCGACTCCAGCACCCGTTCGTCCAGGATCGGCCCCTCGACGCCGTCCTTGGTGAAGACGCGGCCGACGTCCGCACCGATCTCGTCCTCCACGACCGCCAGGTGCACCCCGCCGGGGAAGCCGCCGCCGGCCAGTTCGCCGTCGGCGTCGTAGCTCGCCGTGAACGTGCCCGCCACCGAGTCGGTCAGCGAGACCGGCAGGCCGCGCGGTTCCTTCGCGTGGTCGTAGGTGTACGTCGTCGTGGAAGGAGCGGTGTCGGTCACCTTGACCCGCCGGTCGAGCAGGTCGTAGGCGGTGGTGGTGACCCCGCCGTCGGCGTCGGTGTAGGAGATCGTACGGCCCAGCCGGTCGTAGGCGGTCACGAGACGTTCGATGACCGTGCCGGCGGCGTCGATCCGCTGTTTCTCCAGGACCTTGCCGGTGTCGGGTGAGTAGTAGACGTTGGAGGCGGGCAGCGCCTGGCCCAGCCCCCCGGAGATCCAGCTGGTGAGCGGCCGGCCGCCCGCGTCGTAGGTGACGTGAGTGGTGCGGGTCACGCCGTTGGCCGTCTCGGCCACCGTGGCGGGGTCGCCGAACCGGTTGTAGGTGGTCGCCTTGACCGGCATCTCGGTCGGGTTGGACCCGCCGCCGACGATGGCGCCCGCGGGTGCCGTACGGCAGACCAGCCCGGCCCATTCCGGCTTGCCGCCGCATGGCGCCGCGCCGGAGGCGGTGTAGTAGGTGGTGACGAGGGTGGCCGCGTCGTTCGACTTCGGCAGCGTGGACCGGATCGGCCGGCCTTCGGCGTCGTAGGCGGTGGTGGTGGCGAGGGCCAGGCCGCCCGCGTCCTTGACCGTCTTGGTCGCCTTGCCGAGTTGCCAGTCGTACTCGGTCGTGGTGACCCTGACGTCGGCGTCCGGTTCGCTCTCCTTGCCCAGCACCTTGGCGCCTACGGCGACCTTGGTGACCAGGTCCTTGGTGGGAGCGTCCGCGGGTCTGCCCTCGTCGTAGGTGTTGACGGTGTGCGACCTGGCGGCCACCACCGTGCCCTGCACGGTCACGAGGTGGAGCGGACCGTACTCCTCCAGCTCGCGCTGCCCGTCCTCGCTGAAGAGCGATCGCGTCGACAGCAGCTCGGCGCGCTCCGCCGTGCCGAGCCCGGAGATGCCGAGTTCGGCCAGCCGCGCCGAGGCGCCGAGCGCCAGCTCGCGGTTGCCCGCGGTGAGGGATCGCACGGTGTTGCCGAACTTGTCGTGTTCGGTCGTCGACAGGTGACCGCCCGGGCTCAGCTCGTTCACCTCGCGCCCGCTGGCGTCGAGGTAGGTCACCGACGCCCGCGTCCACGACGACTGTGCCCCGGTGTGCGAGGCCGGCACCTGGTCGGCGGGGAACACGGCGGTGGCGTCGGTCGGGTTGTCGCTCTGCCCCCAGGTGGCGGTGTGCTGCGGGCGAAGGTCGGCGGGGCCGCCCGAGGCCTTGTCCAGAGGGACGTCGTAGACGATCGAGGTGCGGGACTCGCCCTGGACCTGGTCGATCGTGCCCGGCGTCAGCGCCGGCCGGGAGACCGCGAGCAGGCGCCCGTCGTTGGGGTCGGACGGGTCGCCCGCCTTGCCGTACACGAACGTCCAGGGCTTCTCGCCCGGCGGGGTGAGCGATGTGACGCGGCCGGCGGCGTCGTAGCCGTAGACCGTCTTGAGCGGCGGCGAGATCCTGGGGTCCCACGCCTCGATCAGGCGTCCGGAGGTGTCGTAGGCGTACTGCGCGACGGCCACCGGCGTCTGGGAGTCGTGGAACAGGATCTTGCTGACGCGGCCCGCGTAGTCGCCCCCGGCCGTGGCGGTGGCGTAGACCAGCTCCAGCACCCGGCAGCCGGGCTTGGGAGCCGGCAGCGCGCAGTCAGTGCCGAGGTCGGCCACCGCGGAGGTCGGGGCGATGATCGCCTTGAGCCGGGTGGCGCCTGACACGGTCTCGTAGACGTACCGGGTGACGTTGTTGTCGCCCGGCGGAGTCGTGCTCGCCGGCAGGTGCACGGTGGCGCCTGACGGCTTGCTGAAAGTGGTGACGACGCCGTCGGCGTCCTTGAGCGTGTAGGCGCCCGTCAGGGTCAGCTCCTCGGCGCCCTCCTCCGGCTTCCAGCCGGAGCTCGTCTTGGTGAACTGGATGGGCGTGCCGTCCACCAAGGTCAGCTCGACGGAGCTGGCCGAGGTCTCCCGTAGCGAGGCGTACTCGGACTCGGCCACCTCCGAGACGCCGCCCGCCGACCACTCGGGGCCGAACGGCGAGGTCTGGCCGGTGACGCGCGAGCCGAGTTTCGGATCGCGTGAGGACGCGGTCCTGGAGATCGACAGGCCGAACAACGAGGCCTCCGTGGCTTCCAGGCGGAAGTCGCCGGTCAGCAGGTTCACCGTGCCGGGGCCGGCCTGCTCGGTCGCGGCGCCGGAGGCCTGCCGGTCGGCGACCAGGTCCTCCGCGGGAGTCGTGGCCGAGCCGCCGGAGGCATTGGTGAACACCGCGCGCACCTGTACGGCGGCGTCGCCGCCGAGCTGGTCGACGACGTTCCAGGTGAGGCCGGACACGCGAGCGGAACCGCCGGAGACCGTCGCGGTCACCGGCCAGGAGGCGATGGGCTGGCCGTTCGCCCCGACGACGTTGGCCGTGGGGATGTCGGCCCAGGCGTCGGTCTCGGCCCTGCGCCACTGGAACCTCACCCGGTCGAACTCGCCGCGTCCGGTCGCGCCCAGCTCCGCGCGCCGGGCGGTGCGCTCTCCGTCGGCCGGCGAGGAGAGCGTGCCCGCGCCCACGTTGAACTCGTGGCTCGTGGTGGGAGAGACGTTGCCTGCCTTGTCGATGGTGTAGGCGGCCAAGGTGTGCGGGCCCGGCGTGGCCGGGGTGACGGTCACCGTCGTGGCCGCGCCGGTGGTGGCCACCGTGGTGACGGCTCCGTCGTCCAGCTTGTAGGCGATCCAGCCGGTGTCCGGGCCGGCGGGCGTGACGGTGAACGTGGCGGCCTTGCCCGCGTCGGCGTACCAGCCGCCGTCGGCCGGGTGCGAGGTGCTCGCGACGGCTGGAGCGGCGGGTTTGGTGGTGTCGACGACGAAGGTGTAGCTCTGGTAGGCCTTGGAGGTCAGGGAGCCGTCGTTACCCCAGGCCCTGACCGTGTAGGTCTTGCCGTCGGCCAGCTTGCCCGCCGCCAGGTTCGCCGTCGAGGAGAAGCCGCCGCTGGCGACGTACGCTCCGTAGACGTTGTCGATCAGCAGTGTGCTTCCGTCGTACACGTCGAACAGGCCGCGCACGTTGCCGCCGTCGGGGTCGCCCACGTGCGCGCGGAGCTGCGGGGTCGTGGTGTTCACCCAGTGCGTCGTGGTGGTGCCGACGGTGTAGTTGCTGTTCGGCGACGTCCAGGTGGACACCGGGGTGGACGGGTAGGAGTTGTAGGTCACCGCGATGTACGGCACGTTCGAGGCGGCGTTGCCGGAGTTGAACCTCTTCCAGCCGTACGGGTCGGACTCGTCGGCGGCCTTCAGCCCCATGCCCGACTCCGGCCAGCCGTTGTCCGCCCAGTACTGCGCGAGGGAGGTGATGTTCGCGCTCACCCAGCCGTCGGCGCAGCCGGATCCGTACCCCTTGGTCTGGGTCGAGGTGGCGTAGCGGGTGCTCAGGGCCGGGCCCGGCCACCTGGAAGAGGTCGAAGCCCGGTTGGCCGACCAGACCTCCCAGGTCCTGGCGTTGCACGACCAGGAGTGGAAGTTCCACAGGTTCAGCGTGGCCGACAGGATCTTCTTGCCGGCGATGCCGGGGGTCTTCCAGGTGATGAAGGAGCGGGCCCGCTGTCCGCTGCCGTTGTTGCCGATCTTGAGCTCGGTGGCGCCGGACTGGTCGGTGCCGTAGCCCTCCTGCACGAAGGTGTCGAAGGCCTGGCCGAGGTTGACCGCCGGGTCGACCGTCACGGGGTAGGTGGTGGCGGGGTCGGCGAGGAAGGCGGCGTCGGGGGTGACGACGAGGTCCTTGCCGTCGATTTTCATGTCCACCTTGCCGCGGCGCGTGTGCTCCCCTGACTGCGGGTGCGTCTGCGCGTCCCACATCGTGGGGGCGGGCACGGTGGCCACGGTCTTGTTCTTCTTGTCGACGAGCTCGATGCCTCCCTCGTCGGTCCGCCGGGCTTCGAGTCCCGGCGCCTGGAGTCTGAGGCGGTAGGACAGGGGGGCCGTGGGGCGATCCTTGAGCACGAGGAACTGCTCGGCTCCCGTGCGGGTCGCGGTGACCACCAGGTCGGCACCGGGCAGCACGGCCGGATAGGTGACGGTCTCCCCGGCCACCTGGGGCTGCGGGAGCCGGCCAGGCCACTGCAGCGAGATGTGCTCCTCGCCCGTGCCAAGGGTGATCAGATCGGTGTGGGTACGGGAGCCGCGCGCTGTGCCGGCGCCGCCGATCCGCAGGCCACGGCGGTGGGACCGGGCGGCGACCGTGCCGTCCGTCATGGCCGTCAGGGAGATGTCGACCGGCTTCCAGGTGTTGCCGTCGCGGTATCTGATCGGACCGGTAAACGTTTCCACGGTGAGGCTGCCGTCAGGGTTCGCGTAGGTCGACGACGTCTCCGTACGCGCTGCCTCGATCTCGACGCGCTGCTTGGTGAGCCGCGCCGTCAGCCTGGCCGAAGCCTCGTCCGCTGCGCTGCGCGCGGCCGGGGGATTCGGTGTCGCGGCGGTCGGTTGCGGGGTGTGTTGGGGGGTGGGAGCGGGTTGCGCGTGTGCCTGCCAGCTGTCCACGATGGTGGCCACCATGACCACTGACAGGACTGCCGCGATCCGCCGGAGGGCCGGTTGGAAGCGGCCCACGGGGGTACGACCTAACGCCACTCTGATCTCCGATCACGTACTCGGGGGGATGCGCGATCATGCTGCGCGGCGTCAGCATAAGAACGTAGATCGTCACCGGTAAGTGGGCGAACTCATCGTTCTCCCAAAGATCACCCCTCGTATACTCCGTCAGTGAAAGACCCACAATGACCGGTATTTGCTCGCAAATGTTGACCGGTGCGAAGAGTGGCGAAGGCGAGGCCTCCGTGGTCGGCGCTCCCACATACACCACCTGAGGCACCGGACCTGCTTCACCCTTTGCCGACCTGAAAGCGCTGCTCAGGGATGGGGCAGGGCTGGGTGGGCAGGACATTCCTCGTGCCGGAACTCCCTGATGTGGAGGGCTTCCGCCGGGTGTTGTCGGAGCACACCGGCGAGCCGATCAGGGCCGTGCGCGTGCGCGACCCTGGGGTTCTTCGTGGCATCGGCGCGCGGCAACTGACCGATGCGCTGCGAGGACACCGGTTCGAGCGGCCGTGGCGGCACGGCAAGTGGCTGATCGCGCCCGCCGGCGGGCCGGTGCTGATGCTGCACTTCGGCATGACCGGCTCACTGTCCTGGCATGCCCTTGACGCACCATGGCACCGGCATGACCGTGTCGTGTGGCGGTTCGACGACGGTGAGCTGCGCTTCCGCGACATGCGGAAACTCCAGGGCATCCGCCTTGCCGCCGATGAGACGCAGGCCGAGCGGATGCTCGGCGATCTCGGCCCGGACGCGCGCGAGGTGGCACGCGAGCGCTTCGACGAGCTGCTGTCGGGCCGCCGGGGACGGCTCAAGTCGGTGCTGACCGACCAGACATTCCTCGCCGGCCTGGGCAACCTGCTCGCCGACGAGATCTGCTGGCATGCCCGTATCAATCCTCAGCGTGCCGTGGCAGACCTGGACGAAACCGAACGCTCGGCGCTGTACGGGGCGATGCGGCGGGTCCTGCGAGAGTCCATCAAGGCCGGATGTGTGCCCTCACGTGACACCTGGCTCACCGGAGCCCGCGATGAGCCTGATGGCCCCTGCCCGCGCTGTGGCACGCCTCTGTCCCGCCGTCGTATGACCGGTCGTACGACGGTCTGGTGCCCTGCCTGCCAACCTTCCTGATCAAGCAAGGCCGGATGTCCTTGCCGCCCGCCACGGCTGACACCCCACGGCCGTCTCCACGCAAGGTCTCAGTGCATGGAGCAACATCCGATACCGTGGGCACGTGCATTTGTACTTCCTCTGAGGACGACCCGGCTCAGCCGCCCTTCTCTGGTGGCCGCTGAGCGCGTCTGCCGTCGTCTCTCACCTTTCAGGTTCCCGTCTCCGCGCTGTCGTGCCGCGCAGAGGCGTGCCGGAGCCTGCCTTCGGAGGAAGTCATGTCCACCGTCATTGCTCTACCGGCCCGTGCGCGGGCCCATCTCAATGCCACTGACCTGTACGTGTCTCGCGGCGGCCGGCCGGTCCTGACCGGCGTGGACCTGACCGTCTCTGCCGGCGCCCGGCTGGGGGTGGTCGGCGAGAACGGCCGCGGCAAGACCACGCTGCTGCAGGTGCTCGCGGGCACCCTGACCCCCGACGCGGGCACCGTGCACCGAGTGGGCACGCTCGCCGTCGCCGACCAGGAGATGCCGATCGGGGACGATCGCACGGTCGGCGGCCTGATCGACCACGAGCTCGCCCAGGTACGCAGCGTGCTGCGCGCGTTCGAGTCGGCAACCCTCGCGCTCGCCGAGGAACGTCCCGGCGCTGAGCAGGCCTATGGCGACGCGCTGGCGGTCGCGGAGTCCATCGGCGCGTGGGAGGCCGACCGCCGGGTCGACATCTCGCTGGCCGCGCTCGGCGCGGTGAGCGACCGGGCCCGGCCGCTGGCCGGGCTGTCAGTCGGTCAGCGGTACCGGATCCGCCTGGCCTGCCTTCTGGGTGCCGGGCATGACCTGCTGCTGCTGGACGAGCCCACCAACCATCTGGACGCCGACGGCCTCGACCACCTGACTGCCAGGCTGCGCGATCACCCGGGCGGGGTGGTGCTGGTCAGCCACGATCGCGCGCTGCTGTCCGACGTGGTCACCGCGGTGCTCGACCTGGATCCGACCAGCGACGGGCGCCCCCGTACCTACGGCGGCGGGTACATGGGCTACCACGAGGGCCGGCGCGCCGAACGCGAACGCTGGGAGGTCGCCTACCGCGACCAGCAACTGGAGCGGCAGCGCCTAGCTCACGATCTGTCCGCCGCCCAGAACCGGCTCTCGACCGGGTGGCGGCCGGAGAAAGGGACCGGCAAACACACCCGCGCGACCCGGGCGCCGGCGCTGGTACGGGCGGTGCACCGGCGGCAGGAGGAGCTGGAGGCGCACGTCCTCGATGTGCCCAGGCCGCCGCTGCGCTTCCAGATGCCGCAGTTGGACGCGCCACAGGGCGTCACGCTGCTGAGGGCTGACGGGGTGACGGTTCGCGGCAGGCTCCGCGCCCCGCAGTCGGTGCTTCTGCGGTCGGGCGACCGCCTGGTGGTGACCGGCGCCAACGGCACCGGTAAATCCAGCCTGCTGTCCGTGCTCGCGGGCACCCTGGCACCGGAGTCGGGCACCGTGCAGAGGAAGCGCGGGGTACGCGTCGGGCTGCTCGCGCAGGTGTCACCCCGGCCGCTGCGGCAGCGGGCCTTCGAGGTCTACGACACCGTCGTGGGCCGGCTCGTCAGTTCCGGCAAGCTCGCCGAGGCCGGCACGATCGGGCTCGGCCAGCTGGGCCTGCTGCCTTCCGAAGCCGCACACCGGCCGGTCGCCGATCTGTCGATCGGGCAGCGGCGGCGGCTCGACCTGGCGGTCCTGCTGGCCGCGCGCCCGCACGTCTTACTGCTCGACGAGCCGACCAACCACCTGTCGATGGCCCTGGTGGAGGAGCTGACGCAGGCGCTGGCCGTCACGGGCGCCGCGGTGGTGCTGGCCACCCACGACCGGCAGCTGCTGCGCGACACGGCGTCCTGGCCGCGTCTCCACCTGTGATCGCCGACATTTCCGCATCCACGCCTGATGGATGCCGGCCGAGATGCTGTCGCATGCCTGCCGGGGCGGCGGTGACGGCACCTAATGCCCGGGGCAGACATGAGGTTTGCGGGAAGGGGCTTGGTCAGCGCTCTGACGTGGTTTCCCGTACCCAGGGCAGCGCCAGTCGCTCGACAAGCACAAGGGCGGAGTAGAGCGCGACGCTCATCGTTCCCAGCAGGACGATCGCCGCCCAGGCGGTGGCGCTGTCGGCGATTCCGCTGTACTGGACGATCTGGTAGCCGAGGCCTCCCTCGCCGGCCTGGAACTCGCCGATCACAGCGCCGATGGCGGCCAGCGGCATGGCGACCTTCAGCCCGACGAAGATGTGCGGCAGCGCGGCCGGTAGCCGTACCTTGCGGAAGGTCTGCCAGCGCGAGGCGTCCAGGGATCGGGCCAGTTCGGCGAGTTCGGCGGGCGTCGTGGTCAGGCCGGTCGTGGTGGAGATCACGATCGGGAAGAAAGAGAGCAGGAAGACCATGGTCAGGATGGGCCGCTGCCCCCAGCCGAGTGAGACGACCAGCAGCGGCCCGAGCGCGATCTTCGGCACCGCGTTGATCGCCACCAGCAGGGGCGAGAACATCCGCTCGGCCGCCCGCGAGGTGGCCAGGAGCAGCCCGATCAGCACTCCGGCGACCACGGAGATCAGGAAGCCGGCCACCGTCTCCAGAGTTGTCGTGGTCAGTCCGGCGAGCAGTTCCGCCGACTTCACCTGGAAAGCGGTCAGGACCTCGGCGGGTGGCGGCAGCACCGCCGGATGGACGAGGGGGAACGCCGAGGTGACCAGCCACCAGCCGCCGATCGCGACCGCGAGCCCGAGAGCGGGCCACCCCACCGCCGTGACCGTCGCGCGCCCGTGGGGAACGACACGTCTCGCGGGTCGGGAGTCGCCCGCCTCGGCCATGTCACATGCTCCTCGTCCGGTCAGGGCTTCGGTGTCAGGTCTGCGCTGATGAGCTGGTCGGGGGTCAGCCCGGACGGCACGGCACCGGCGTCCTGGAGCAGCTTGATGCTGCCGGCGACCCGCTTCGTATCGATCGTGCCGACCACGTCGCCGGAGCCTTCCGGCCGGACGAAAGCACTCATCAGGGTGAGTTCGGCGGCGGCGGGGGCGGCCGCCGACGCTGGGACGTTCTTCTGGAGGATTCGGCCAGTCTCGTCCGGGTTGTCGATGCTGTGAACGAGCCCTTTCATCAGGGCCGCGATGAAACGTTTGGCCAGGTCCGGCTGCTCCCGGGCGATCGTGGTCGTGGTGACCAGCACGTTGCCGTAGAGATCGCTCATCACATCGCTGTAGGGAAGCACGACGGCTTGCCTGCCCTTGGCCACCGACTCCACCGTCGGCTCGCCCACCACGAACTGACCGATGCCCGCCACGGTGCCGCTTGCCAGCAGGCCGATGAGGTTCGCGGGTGCGCCGTTGACCCAGGTGACCTTCGTCGCGTCGACGCCCGCCAGCTTGGCGTAGGTGGGGAAGAGGTTGCGCACCACCGAACCCGGGCTGTCGGCGAGTGTCTTGCCCTCCAGGTCCTTCGGCTTGGAGATCCCGTTGCCTTGGAGGCTGATGAGCGCGGCCATGGTGCGCTGCTGAACTCCGGCCACCACGACGATGCTCTTGGCTCCGCCGCTGCCGCGCGCCAGCAGGAGGCCGGTGAGGTCGACCGGGGCGAACATCGCCGCTCCGGCCTCGACCTTCGCAATGTTGTCGCCCGTACCGCTCCCGGGCTTGATGTCCACGTCAAGGCCGGCCTCACGGAAGAACCCTTTGTCCTTCGCGACCCAGGCGTACGCGTCTCGCCCGAAGTTGCCGAACGAGGTCAGATAAGTCACCTTTTCTAGTGGTTTAATGCTAGAAGTCGATGTCTGCGGTTGATTGTCAGAATTGCTGCAACCAACGATGAACGTACAGGTCAAGACGAGAGTGGCGACAGTACGGGTGAGCCTGCTCATGCACCGTTTCCTTTCATCCAGCGCCGATCAGTCCCCGAGGGGGACGTTCGGGGTCGGAGCCGGGAGATCGTGGGTGAGGTGATGTCGCGGGGGCGGCTGTCGCGGACAGCGTACGAGGTGCCTGAGCCCTCAGATGGAATCGCGGTGAATAATACAACAAATGGCATCTATCCCCACAAGACTTCCATTTCTTGTCAATCCGTATACTCTGGTTCGACTGGGTAAAAACCGCAGTCAGATGGAGAGCTGCGCGCATGATTGGGCTGTCCGGCGTTTCCCGAAGTTTCAGTGGACGTTCCGGGGTCGTGGAGGCGCTGCGCGGTATTGACCTGACCGTAGCCGAGGGGGAGTTCGTCGCTCTGGTCGGCCGATCAGGATGCGGGAAATCCACACTTCTGAGGCTTATCGCCGGTTTATTGCCGCCGACAGCAGGTGAGATCACGGTCGCCGGCGAGCAGGTCACCAAGGCACGGCGCGACATCGCGATGCTCTTCCAGCGGCCCGCGCTGCTGCCCTGGCGGTCGGTCATCGACAACGTGCTGCTCCCGGTGGAGATCTTCGGCTGGCGCCGGGCGGCGCATCGTGAGCGCGCCATGCGACTTCTGGAGATGACCGGACTGGCCGGATTCGAGAAGCGCCTGCCGCACGAGCTGTCCGGCGGTATGCAGCAGCGGGTCTCCCTCTGCCGGTCGCTGATCGGCAACCCCCGGGTGATGCTGATGGACGAGCCGTTCTCCGCGCTCGACGCGATCACACGTGAGGAACTGTCGGTGGAGTTGCAGCGCGTGCACATGGAGAACGCGTCGACCATCGTCTTCGTCACCCACTCCATCGACGAGGCGGTGCTCCTGGCCGACCGGGTGGTGGTTCTCACGCCGCGTCCGGGACGCATCCGGGAGGTGGTCGACATCCGCATCCCGCGCCCGCGGACCCTGGGCCGCAACGCCCATCTCGAAGAGGTCGCACGATGCAGCGCCGATCTGCACGAGCTGCTGATGGGGTGGGGCACGTCAGCGGTGGCCCGGGAGAGAGGACAGTGAGCATGCGCGTGGGTGTCTTCACCGAACCGCATCGCGGCGCCACCTACGACGACCAGCTGCGGATGGCGCGGCTGGCCGAGGACGGCGGGTTCGAGGGCTTCCTCCGCGCCGACCACTACCGGTCCATGGAGCTCAAGGGTGGCCTGCCCGGCCCCACGGACGCCTGGGTGACTCTGGCCGGCCTGGCCAGGGAGACCTCCCGGATCCGGCTGGGCACGCTGGTCTCCTCGGCGACCTTCCGGCTGCCCGGGCCCCTCGCGGTGACCGTCGCGCAGGTGGACCAGATGAGCGGAGGCCGGGTGGAGCTGGGCATCGGCACGGGCTGGTACGAGCGGGAGCACACCGCCTACGGCATCCCGTTTCCCCCGGTCCGTGAGCGCTTCGACCGGCTGGAGGAACAGCTCGCCATCGTCACGGGGCTGTGGACCACGCCGCCCGGCGGCCGGTTCAGCCACCACGGCGAGCATTACCGGCTGGTCGACGCCCCTGCCCTGCCCAGGCCGGCGCAGCGGCCCTGGCCGCCGATCATCATCGGAGGCCGCGGGCCGAAGCGCACCCCGCAGCTCGCCGCCCGCTACGCGGACGAGTTCAACCTGCCGTTCAGGAACGTGCCGGAGACCGCAGAGGCGTTCGAGCGCGTCGTCGAGGCGCAGGAGCGGATCGGCCGGACTCGCGACGGCCGCGCTCCGCTGGTGCTCTCCGCAGGCATCGTCGTCGCGATCGGGCGCAACGATGCGGAGGCCCGGCGCCGGGCGGCCCCGCTGCACGTACCGAGCGCGCTGCCCCCGGAGGATCCGGTGATCGGCTCACCCGCCCAGCTCGTCGATCGGATCGGCGAGTTCGCCGCGATCGGCGCCACCCGGGTGCATCTGCGCCTGTTCGACTTCGCTGATCTCGATCACCTGGAATTGATCGCAGCCAAGGTGCTGCCGCAACTCGACGGTGGGCGTTGAGGACTGCTGGGCCGCCACGCGGCCGCGACGTCTGACGGATGCAAACTGTTGGTGGACAACCCAGCCGGAGCGTAGGGCTCACGTGGTTGTTCACTTCCGCGAACTGATCGACTCCATCGTTATCTTGGTGCGGCCTGCTTCCCCTTCCGGATATACCGTCTGTAGACCGCGCGAGCGGCGGGCGAAGCGCGCCATGGTGCGGCGATGATCAGGGTTCGGGCATTACGTGTCGCGCTCGCGTTGGTGCTGGTTGTGGCCTCTGCCCCGGGCAGCGCGGCCGTGCTCGTCGATACCCGCTTCGTAAGCTGCGGTTACTCCTGGGGCGGCGGCGTGTCGCTCGACTGCGACGATCCCGAGTCGGAGGCCGCGCTGCGTGCCCGGATGCTCACCGCCGAGCAGGCGCGCGAGGTGGGTGTCCCGATCTGGTGGAGGCCGAGCCCGCGCCCTCGGACGAACCCGGCCCCACGTACTACGTGAACATGGACCCGCCGTCCGAACCCCCTCTTCCTCCGAGGGCCACCGATCCGGCCGTGACCGCGCGCGTGAATGCCGCCTGGGTCAAGATCGAGCGCTGGCTGGCCGCCCACGCCTCCGCGAAGCTTCGCAAGCTCTCCTTCCCGTCTTCCCCCCGCGACATCGACCGATGGGAACGCTCCTTCGGCATGAAAATCCCCGACGCGCTGTACGTGTCGCTGATGCGGCACGACGGCGCGGACGGCAATTTCGGCGCCGGTTTCCAGCTCCCCCTCGACATCGGCCTGGCCAGGTTGTCGAGCTACTCCAGTTTGCACAGCTACAACTGCATCGACCTGATCATGGCGGGGTTCGGAGGAGGACGCCGACCCCGATACGGCTGGCGCCGCCCTGGTCGGGTCGCTCGGCGCGGGCCGGGCCGACGACTGGAGCGACATTGACCTGCTCGTGGTCGTGGACGACGCGCACCTCGACGATTACGCAGTGCCCGACCGTCTCCCTTCCGGCCTGGGGACGTTGACGGCGGCCTTCGACGCCCGCCACAACGGCCCTCGCGGCACCAGGGCGGTCAGCGGACAGCACCTCGTGGACGGCCTTCCGCTCTGTGTCGACAACGATGGAACCCGATGGCCTCTCGACGATCCACCGGCACGGCAGAACCTGGGCCAGCACAGTTGGATAGTGCCAATAACCATGGCCATGTTCCAACTAACGTGTCACGGCTCAACTGCAAGAGAACTCACAGGTTGCCGCGGCCTCAACCGTGTTCGTCATGAAGAGGTGCTTGATCGGCTGCTCGCATGGCCTCGACCACGGGAGCAGAGCGGCATGGTTCGACCGATGCTTGAGGCTTTCCCGGCTACCGGCACAGAACCGTCCACGAAAGGCGGCGAAAAGTCTCCGGGCTCGGTTCAACGACAGCCTTGAAGTCATGAGTGCTGGTGACAACGAGCAGCCCGGCGCGGAGCCTGCCATCGAGACCCGCGGCCGGCGGCCGCGCCGCGGACGGATCGATGCACGGAACGTCTCCATGGCCGGGGCCAGCGAGTCCGAACCCCGAAAAGCCCACCTCGGCCCCCGACGAACTGAGGGAGATGACCGCGTGATTCCCGATTCAACCCCCGCCCCGCCTGCCTGGCGGGAACTGCTAGGCCCCGAACATCTCGGAGCTGCGATCGTGCTGGCGGGCGGCGTGCTCGTCGGTGCGGTCAATATCTATCTGGCCTCGAGCCTGCTGCCGACCGCGGTGGCCGACATCGGCGGCGCCGGCTTCTACGCGTGGAACATGACGATCTACCTCGTCGCCATGGTGATCGCGACGATGCTGGTCAGTCGGCTCCTGGCCCGGTGGGGGAACGTCGGCGCCTACCGCCTCGGCTTCGCCGTGTTCCTGGTGGGCTCGCTGGCCTGTGCGGCGAGCCCGGCGATGCCGGTACTGCTGGCCGGCCGCGGCGTCCAGGGATTTGGGGCGGGGGTGCTGTCCGGGCTGGGGTTCGCCGTCATCCGCTCGGCCCTGCCGCGCCGACTGTGGACCCGCGGCAACGCCCTGATGTCAGCGATGTACGGTGTCGGCAACTTCGTCGGTCCGGCGCTCGGCGGCCTGTTCGCCCAGTTCGGCTCGTGGCGCCTGGCGTTCGTGGCGATGGCGGTGATCGCGGCGGCGTGCTGCGCGGTGGTGCCCCGGGTGCTGCCGCGCGGCGAACGCAGCGACGCGCGGGCTCCGGTCCCGGCCGTGTCGCTGCTGCTGGTCACGGCGGCCACCGCGGCTGTCAGCCTGGCGGGGATATTGCCCGGCACCATGGCGATGGCGGGCGGCATCGTGGTGGCACTGCTGCTGGTGGCCGCCTTCGTCGCCTACGAGCGGCGCAGCGAGCTGCGGGTCTTCCCGCGCACTACCTACCAGGCCGGCTCACCACTGAAGTGGATCTATCTGACGCTCGGGCTACTGGCCTTCGGCGTCGCGGTCGAGTCGTTCGTCCCGCTGTTCGGCCAGCAGCTGGGTGGGCTGCCCCCGCTCGCGGCCGGCCTGTTCGGGGCGGCCATCTCGCTCGGCTGGTCATTGACCCAGCTCGGCAGCTCATCGGCCACCAGGGAGCGCGCGGTACGCCGTTTGCGCATCATCGGCCCGCTGCTCCTGGCGTCCGGCTTCCTCCTCCAGGGACTGCTGCAGCGCGAGGACACGCCGACCTGGCTGGTACTCATCTGGGTACCGGTGTTGTTCATCGCGGGTTCCGGCATCGGCCTGGCCTACCCACACCTGTCCGTGGCCGCCATGTCCAGCACCCAGGATCCGGGGGAAGGACGCAGGGCCGCCGCGGCGATCGCCACCGTGACGAGCCTGTCGATCGCGTTCGGCACGGCCGTGGCCGGAGTCCTGGTCAACCTCGGCGACCCGTCGATGCTCGACTCGGCACGGTACGTACTGTTCGGATTCGCGATCATCTGTGCGATCGGCGCCATCACCGCACGCGCGGCGAACCGTTCGAGCCGCCCGGAGCCCGCCGAGCCGGCCGCCCACACTCCGCTGCAACAGGGCTCGTGACTCGCGATCCACCGACATGACGTCCACCCCCCGGGGATGACCGGCTCGGGGTTCCGATCGCCTGTTACCACGTGCCCGAGACCGTTGCTCCGGAAAGTGCGTCCGGGCAGCGCCTACGTCACCGGTGACCTGCGCCGCCAGCCCGACCCCTTCGACCAGCGCCGGACTTCAGGCCGTCGATCTGGCCATCTGAATCTCGGGCGTGCAGTGAAGGGGTCGGAGGCCGAGGACAGAGTCTGGATGTTTCAGGTCCATCCCGCAACCCTCACGTACCTGTCGTTAGACGTTTGCCGGACTAGAGGCGGTGGTGCCGGTTCTGGCCAGCCACGCCGTGACTGTCAACACCGCCATCGAGAGCGCAGCCACCACCGGAAGGTTCGCCGGCTCCTCCACCCAGCGCAGCCAGCCGAGGGTGACGCCCATGAGCGGCAACACAATGAACACCGCCCGCCGCCCCACGGGGGAGCACACTGCCACTACCGCCGCCACCGCGAGCACGAGAAGCGGGAGGTAACTTGCCGCTGGCAAGGGAATCTGAAGCGCCACGACGCTGGCGAGTAAGACGGCGGTCCATCCGACCAACCGCCGGGTTCCCAACGGAGCGGGACCGGATGACGGAGTGAACGTCAGCATCACGGCGGCCAGGCAGGCGGGCAGAACGAACCGCACGACGCTTGCGAATCCCGTGCTTCCGTTCCACACCACGTGGATGGGAGAAAGGCCAAGATCGGGCGGGCTGGCGACGAGCCCGGCGTACAGCACGGTCCAGCCCCATGCCACGGCGGCCGCGACCTTTCGCGAGTTCCGCCATGCCAGGAAGGCGATGACCCCGTAAGGCAGCGCGATGGCGAGCGTCTTCAACGCCATTTCCGGGCCGTTGTTCGCGGATCGCAGCGCATGCCCGGCGTAGGCGGTGGCCCGACCGAGGTCGAGGATGAGCAGCCAGATCGGTGCGAGAAGCGCCGCAAGGTTGAAGGCGGCATGCCAGTGC
This sequence comes from Nonomuraea polychroma, assembly GCF_004011505.1. Taxonomy (NCBI): domain Bacteria; kingdom Bacillati; phylum Actinomycetota; class Actinomycetes; order Streptosporangiales; family Streptosporangiaceae; genus Nonomuraea; species Nonomuraea polychroma. The sequence goes on along the minus strand of NZ_SAUN01000001.1, from coordinate 4,251,954 downwards.
CGGCGGGAGACGGGCCCCACGGCACGGTGCAACCGGATGGCGAAGGCTCCTCGCAGCAGGTCGAAGGTCTCGCGGGCACTCGGCCGGTCTCGGCCGGGCGTGGCTGCCGCGAGGAGCACCGCGACCATTTCCTCTTCGTGCGACGCTCGGTGCTCCTTCGGATACCACGCCAGTAACCGCCGGTAACGATCCTCCAAGTTCACGTGGCGCTCCTGAAGACCATGGCGAGGCCCGCTTCCCGAGACGCCGCCGGTTTGATGCTGAACGCCGGGCGGAGTCTGGTGCGCAGGCGAGAGGTGGCGGTGTCGGCGTTGCGACGCAGGTGCTCCGCTTCTGTGGCCAGCCGGGCTTCGCCCTCTGAGGTGAGACGGTAGTAACGCCGCGCGCGGCCGTCGACGACCTCCTCGCGGTCGGTCGCGACCAGCCCCTCGCCCTGGAGGCGGTCGAGCGCGGCGTACAGCGTGCCGGCTTGCAGTCGTACCCGTTCACCCGAGATCTGCACAACGTCCGTGATGATGCCGTAGCCGTGCTGGGGCCCAGCGGCGAGCGCTGTAAGGATCAGGAACGTCGGTTCCTGCAAAGATCTTCGACTCATGCGATCTATATATAAAGATTAATTGACTCGCTCGCAAGTCATACCTGGAAGCCTGTCCCGCTCGAAAACACGATTGAACAGGGTGGGCCGAGCGGCGAGGTGCCTGGTGTTCAGTCCTTTTCCGGCGCGGCCTCCCTCCGAACCACGCGGGCTGGTTTCCCAACACGTGGCTCTCCAGCGATCTATGCCGCGTTCGCGGCGGGTTGCCCGTGGTGGATGGCCTCATGGCAGGCGCGGCAGACTACGAGGGTCTTGCGCCGCTTCTTGATCATGAGAGCTGCCCAGGCGGGCTGGTCTGGTCCCGGCCACGGCGTCGCCGAGCTCGCCCGGCCGGTCAGCTGAACAGGCTGATGATCAGGTCCATGCTGAGAACGGCCGGGGTGAGGCGGTGCTCCGGCGGTTCGATCCCCATGAGGTTGCGGACGAGGAAGTCCCACTTGCGCCGGTAGACGTGATGCTCGTAGCCGACGAAGAAGTGCTCGGCGCCGGGAACGACGAGGAGCTCGACGTCCTTGTCGGCGGTGATGAGCCGCTCGGCCAACCGCATGGAGTGGTGGACGTGCACGACGTCGTCCACCCCTCCGTGGATGAGCAGCAGTTTTCCTTCGAGCCTGTCAGCCAGATCCACGTTCGACGATCGGGCCCAGGCCGCGGGGTCCAGACCGTCGTACGCCTCGGCGAACTGCAGATGGAAGAGGCGGTTGTCGTGGTTGCCCGACTCGGCGACCCCGACCCGGTAAACCTCGGGGCAGGCGAGCATGGCGCGGACGGTGGCAAATCCGCCGCCGGAGTGGCCGGTGGCCCCGACTCGTCCGAGGTCCATCCAGGGGCGGGTCGCGGCGAGTTGCCGCAGGGCGGCGACGTGGTCGGCGATGCCGCCGGCGGAGGCGTAGTTGCCGTAGGAGGCGTCGTGGAAGGCCTTGTCGCGGCCGGGCGTGCCGCGCCCGTCGACGGCAACGACGACGAAGCCGAGCGCCGCCAGCACCTCGGCTTCGCGGCCGAGCATGCCGGGGTCGAAGGCAGGGGAGACGCGCGTGCTCTGCGGGCCTGGATAGAGGTGGTCTATGACCGGGTAGCTGCGGCCGGGGTCGAAGTCGTGCGGCCGGTACAGCACCCCGTAGACGTTGGTAACCCCGTCGGCCGCCGTGGCGCGGAAGCGCTCGGGAGGAGTCCAGCCCGTCGCAAGGAGCGGTTCGATATCGGCCCGCTCCAGCTCGACCAGCACCTGCCCGTCCAGGTCGCGCACGCTGATGACCGGAGGGCGGTCCACGGTGGAGGCCACGTCGATGAGGAAGTCCTTACCGGGAGCCATCGTGACCACGTGGTCCAGGTCGTCATCGGTAATCCGGGCGAAACCCGTGCCGTCGAGGCCGGCCCGGCACACCGACCGGCGGTAGGGGTCCTGCTCGACCAGGCCAGCGGCGGCGAAGTAGACCACCCGCGCCGCCTCGTCGACGTGCAGGATCTCCTGCACCGCCCACTCGCCTGCGGTGACCTGGCGGAGCGGCCGGCCGGTGTGCGCGTCGTACAGATAGAGATGGCCCCAGCCGTCGCGCTGGGAGTACCACAGCACCTGGCGTCCTCCGGCCAGGACCTTGACGAGCGGCTGCAGGGCGGCCGGGTTCGGCTCGACGCGGGTCGGGCCACTTTCGCTCAACACCGTGCGCACATGCCCGGTCGCGGGGTCGAGCCGGTTCAGCCGGATCGTGCGCACATCACGGGATTGGCTCAGGTAGTACACGGCTTGGCCATCCTCGGCCCACCAGGCCCAGCCGGAGGCGATCGGCGACTGCAGAGGGATGGGCTCGGGTTCCGCCAGCGCCTGAACGGCGTGTCCGGTGGTGACGTCGATCACCACGAACTCGCCCAGTGACATGTGCGCGTCACCCGGGTAGGCGTACCGCTGGGTGAGCAGCCTGGGCACGCCACCGTCGGCCGGCAGGGCCTCGACCATGTGAGTACGGCGCACCTGGCGCTGGTCGGTTCGGTGGGTCAGCACCCGGGTCGAGTCGGGCGACCAGGCCAGGGCCGGTGGCAGGTGCGTCGGCAGGCCCAGCTTGTTCGGCAGGACCGCCGGTGCGAAGGGCGTGACGCCGTACCCATGGTCCTCTCGCCCGTCGGTGGTCAAAGGCCATTCGCGACCGCTGCCCGGCGAGCGTACCCACAGGTCGTGTTCGCGCCGGAACGCCACGAACCTGCCATCCGGGGACGGCACCTCCAGGAAACCGGCGCCACCGGCGGCGTCCAGGGAGATCGCCTCGCACAAGTAGATGTCCAGCGAGCACTGCCAGAAGGAATCGAACGCGGAGAACACGACGGCCTTCTCCCGCAGGTCGATGGCGGCGAACGGGAGCGCCGCCGCATCCACCTGCCGGCCGCTGGCCGCCGCCAGCGCAGCCGCGAGGCGGGCGTGGTCGAAGGCGGGCTCACGCGACCCCGCGGCGGGATCGACGACGACGAACCTCTTCCCCCCGCAGGTGTCCACCGAGTACCAGAAGCGGGCGCCGCCCTCGATCCACTGAGGGCTGACGGCGCCACCGCGCACCAGCCCAGCGCGATTGTGCCTGAGCAGCCTCTCCGCCGCCTGATACCGGGCTACGTCCATCGTGGTCATACCTGTTTCGCCCTCCATCGATCCAACTGCGAAACGATTCGTTTCGTTTTCTGATCCTGCCGGGGCGAAGCGAGGGATGTCAAAACAAAACGTTTCGTTTAGAGTGGTGAGCGTGCCCCGACCGACGACACGCCCAAACGTGGACCGTCGCCGCGACAGTAGTCGCAGGGCGACGCTCTCGGCGGTCCTGGACCTCTGTGTGGAACGCGGGTACGCGGCGGTGACTGTGGACGCCATCGCCGCCCGGGCCGGGGTGAGCAAAGCGACCATCTACCGGTGGTGGCCGTCAAAGGGAGCGATCGTCCTGGAGGCGATCGACGACGCCGCGCCGATCCCCCAGACGTTTCCCCACACCGACGACCTCGCAGCCGATCTGCACGCCTGGCTCACCGGCATCCTCGACGTCTTCCGCGACCCGTATCTCGGCCCGGCCTTCACCGGGGCGCTCGCCGAAAGCCAGCTCGACGCCGATCTCGCGCGCCAGCTCCGTGAGCGACTGATCGACCACCGGGTCAGCCAGTTCAACGAACGCATGACGGCGGCACGAGAGAACGGGCAACTCGACAGCGACGCCGACCTCGAAGTGGCGCTGGACGTGCTGTTGTCCCCCGTCTACCGACGGCACGTGCTTCACTACCCGCTGCCCGACCACGCCTACCTGGACAGGCTCATCAAACACGCGTTGCGTGCCCTGGGCGGCACCGGCGACAGTGCGTGACAAGCCTGCCGGCGGGCCGAGGTGCCGCCTGACCAAGATCGATGCGGCTCGGAGGCCGTCGCGCTCCGGCTGCTTGGGTTTTCGATGTGGTGGTCCTGCCTCCGTCAGGAGTTGGAGGACGAGCCAGCCTGCCGAATCGACGTCAGCGTGCGCCAGCAACAGGCGGCGCTCCCCACCAGTACGGTCATTCCGGACAGGGCGCCGATCATGACGGGCGCCCATGCCGGGGCCATGGTGGCGGCCAGCGTGAATCCGGCAACGCCGAGCACGACGAGGATCACGCCGGGAATCAGGGGGAGGCGCGCCCGCCAGCGCGGTGCGAGCACGATGAAGTGCACGCCCGCCATGAACGTCAGCCAGGCCACCGTGGCCTGCTCGGCCGGGCCCCACCCGCGGAGCAGGGCGAGACCGGCCAGGAATAGCGCGGCCTCGGCGGCGACGATGAGGGCGTACGTGCGGTCGAAGAGCCCACTCCCCGCATCCGGCGCCACGGGAAATACGTCGCCCGACTGGACGGCCTTGACGCCGAGGAGCCACATGACAGCGACACCGGCGAGGACCGCGATGGCTGGCACGCGCAGGACGATCGCCAAGAGCGAGTTGTGGACGTCGTTGGCGCTGAGGTGAATGAACACCGCTCCGATCATCGCACCGACGAACAGTCCGGACAAACGTTGCATGGGGTGGCACTCTAGCGCGGCGGGTTCCTGCTCGCTCCTGCCTCGCCAAGGCGCCAAGGCTAAGGACCCGAATAGGGAAGATGCCGGATGCCGCCACGCCCGCCCTGTTGAGAGGCTCGGCTTGGCGCCGGCGGCCCTCTCCAGCCTGTCGATCAGCCGGAGCGTCTCGCCGGTCGAGCCCGCGGCGAGGGTCCCGCACCTGGGCAACCTAATCCAATGTGATGCGTCTTCAAGCGAAGATACTTTGAAACGGGGAAGAAATGGACGTCATCGTCGTCGGTGCGGGGGTGGGCGGCCTGGCCGTCTCACGTGTCCTGCTGGCCGCCGGTCACCGCGTGCGGGTCTTCGAGCAGGCGCCGTCCCGGCGGACCGGCGGCAAAGCCGTGCTCATCTGGAGCAACGGCAACGCCATCCTGGACGACCTGGGCATCAGCCTCGACGGCGTCGGCGCGCGCATCGACCGGATCGACGCGCTGAGCTCCCGCGGCAGGCTCCGCACCACCATGAACATCGCCCACGCGGCCGACCGATACGGCTTCCCGACCAAGGCCATCCCGCGCCGCCACCTGCTGGAGCGCCTGGCTGACGGGCTACCCGCCGACATGATCCAGTACGGCGTCGCCTGCCGCGGCGTCACCCAGGACGATGAGCGGGTCACCGCCACCCTTGCCGACGGCTCCACCGTCATCGCGGACCTGCTCATCGGAGCCGACGGCCACCACTCCGTCGTACGCCGTACGCTGTGGGGCGAGGGCACCGTCCAGCCCGCCACCTTCGGCACCTGGCAGGGCCTCAGCCCGATCGCCATCGACATCACCGACACCACCCGCCACCTCATGATCAGCGGACGGGAGGGTGCCTGTGGCCTCATGCCCGCCGGGAAGGGCCTGCTGCAGTGGTGGTTCGACGTGCGCTGGGCCCCCACCGACCCGCGCCCCGCCGCGCCGCTGGCCGACCTGCGGCGCCGCTTCGGCCACTGGGTCTCCCCCGTCCCCGAGGTGCTCGCCGCCGCCTCCGATGACGACCTGGAGTTCTTCGGTCACCACTGGAACAAGGTCCGCCCAGTGTGGGGGGAGGGCCGCATCACCCTGGTCGGCGACGCCGCCCACACCATGCCGCCCACCCTCGGGCAAGGCGCCAACCAGACCCTCGAAGACGCCTGGGTCCTCGGCCGCGAGCTCGCCGAAGGCGGCGATCTCGTGGAACGGCTACGCGCCTACGAGAAGGCCCGCTATCCGCACATCAACCTGGTCTCCCGGCTGGCCAAGCGCAATCCCGCCAACTGGCGCACACCGCCGATGCTCGCCCGGCTGTTCCCGGAAACGATGCAGACCGCCATGCTCGCCCGCTTCAGCAACCGCCTCACCGCCGCTGCCCAAGGTGCGGCAGCCGCTCGCTGATCCGTCGGCGGCCAGGCCTCCATCTCCCAAGGGGCCTGCTTGTGAGCGAGCCCCCGCCGCCCTCAGCCGAGACCATCAAGATCGAGATATGCCGTCAACCGTGTTACCGGACAAAGCCGTCACCTCAGCGGCCATCTGGGCGTGCGGCACCCTCGTTCTCTGATCTTCAAGGAGCCCCATGGCAGTCGACATCGACATTCGTGACCTCCGCCCGGGGGAGCTCCCCGCGGCGGTGGGCGTCCTGGCCCGCGGGATGCGGGACAACCCGCTGCACGTGGCCGCGTACGGCGCCGATCCCCGCAGGCGGCTGCGCTGCCATGCGCAGATCATGCGCGGGCTCTTCGCCACCTCATCCCGCCAGCAGCCGATCTGCGCGGTCCGTGGCGAAACGATCCTGGGTGTGATGGGTGTGTCGCCGCCGGGCGCCTGCCAGGCGGGTCCCGGCCAGAAGCTGCGGCAACTGCCAGGCTTGCTCTTGCTCGGCCTGCCCACCTCGATGCGCGTGCTGCGCTGGGTCACGGAATGGTCCGCGCGTGATCTCGCCGAGCCGCACGTCCACCTCGGCCCGCTGGCGGTGGATGCGCACCTGCAGGGACAGGGGGTTGGCACGCTGATCATGCGGGCTCACTGTGACCGGCTCGACCAGGACGGCCTGCCCGGCTACCTGGAGACCGACAAGCAGCAGAACGTCGCCTTTTACCGGCGGTTCGGCTACGCCGTGATCGATGAGGGGACGGTGCTCGGCGTACCGAGCTGGTACATGCGGCGCGCTCCGCGCTGACGGGAAAGGTGCTCACCTTTCCCGCGGTACCCGCTCCCGACTCCAGCCCGTGACACGCAAGCTGAGGACCCGAATAGGGGGAGAAAACATATATGCGAACCGATGATCGAGACCGGGGGGAGCCACGCGCCGACTGGCAGTACATGGCCTCGGCGGACTGGAACGACCTGGACCTGGTCCGAGGTCGGCTGGCGGCGGGCGCGGACCCGAACGGGCCTCTTCACCCCAGCGGCTACGGAACGCCGCTGAGCGAGGCCGCCGGCTCAGGCTCACCGGAGGTCGTCGCCACGCTGGCGGCGCTGGTCCGCGACGTCGATGCCGACAACGGCGAAGGGCAGACGGCCTTGTGGGCCGCGGTCTGCGGTCGGCGGGCGGAGAACGCCGCTGCGCTGCTGGCAGCCGGAGCCGACGCGTGGCGTCCGATCGCGGGCGACTGGTCTCCGGGGCGGCTGGCCCTGTTGTCTCCCCTCGCCTCACACTTCGAACACCTTCCCGGCGCCGTGCCTCCCCCCGCCGAGGAACGGGCCGCCGCGGCGGAGGCTGACCGATTCCGCGGAATGCTGGGCGATGTAGATGCCGAAGGGCTGGGGATCGCATTCGTCGCCGGGATCGACGAGGACGAGACGATCCGCCGGCTGGGCGCTTCCCCGGAGCGGTGCCCGGTGCTCGACCTTGATGACCCGCCGTTCCCCTTCTGCGAGCCCGACGAAGACGAAGAGGAAGACGATTACCTTGACCCCGATGACTTCTGCGACCTGCGCTTTGTCGGAGTCACGGGCGTCGAAGGCGGCTGCGTCGTATCTCAGCCCTGGGGTTTTCTGCCGGCCAACCACACCGTGCTCGGCCGGCTCTCGGCCGGGACGGTGGCCTACGGCCTTTACCTGAACCCCAAGAGCGGTGCCCAGGGCATGGTCGCCCGCGACGGAACGCTCGACCACGACTGGGGTTTGGACATACACCCGATCGAGGTCGGCTACCTTGAGCCCGGCGGGGGGAACGTCTTGCTCCGCTTTCTCTACTCCTCCTGTTACGCAGGGGACGCCGTCGGCTACGGCTGCGCGTACACCGGTCTGAGGATTTCCGATCGCCGAGCTGTGACAGGCCCGTTCCGCCGCTGGGTCCAGGTGCCGGGCTGGGACGAGGACGGCCCGGCACAGCGCTGACATCGCCAGCAGTCGCGAGCTTGCTCGGAACGCGTAACCGGTTCTCGGCAAGCTCGGTCGACCAGCTTCCGCATCAGGTGGTACCTGACGGTTCAGCGAAGATCCTCATAGAGGCGAGGACACGCCTCATGATGCACATCGACTTCGACCCCAACGCCCGGGGCGGCGCGACGCGGCTCTCGCGCCGACTACGCCATGGCGCTCCTCGACACCGTCGAGGACCCCACACGGGCCGGCAAGGCCCTGGGCATTTGCGGCCCCAATAGCATCGCCCCTTCGCCGGTACCATCACACGTCCGCGGGCGTGCGCTGAACCTGCACCACGCCGCGACGGATATCTACCTGTGGCAGCTGTGGCGGCGCGACCGCGGCCTATCGCGCCAGGAGGTCGAACGTGTCATGTGCGACTTGTTGATCCCCGTTGACCTGCGAAAAGAGGAGACCACGAGTGCACCAGTCGGCATGGACCAGACGCGCGAACTCCACGGTAATATCCTGATCTTCGCATCCCCACGGAGGAGTCATGTCCCGTCCCAGCCTGCCTCAACCAGCGCCCGGTGATGTGCTCTTGGTCTGCACGTGCTACGAGGACGGCAAAGCCCTGTGGGGTCGGCTGCTCGAAGAGATCGGAGGCCGCCAGGAAGGTGACGTGCTCGTCCTCGGCGACAGCGGGGTGCGACTCCTCCCGGTCGAGAACCCGGAATGGGACTACCTGCACGGCGGTAACGTCCCGGCGCTCATTCCGGACGGCGGCGCCGTGCCGCCGGTTGTCGTCTTGGCCGACATTTCGGTGGTGTACGGCGGGGATGGGCCGCTGCTGGTGGACCTGGCGGTAACACCCGGGCGAGGCGTCCGGGTCCCGCCGGCCCGGCTCGGCGAGATCCTGGCCGCCCTACTGGACCGCATCCTCGCGTTCGACGACCTGGTGCGCCACATGGACATATGCGGTATGTACCTGGGGGACGGCGGCAGACCGGCCTTTCCCCCACCGACGACCACGCCGCACAGGTCGTTCCCGGCCTTGCCCGCCACCGACGCGGCTCTGCTGGTCCGCACCTCCTTCGGCGACGAGGAGGGCTGGCGGGCTCTGCTGGAGGAACTGGGCGGGGCCGACGAGGACGGCTGGCTCGGCGCGGACATGGACCCGGATGAGATCAACGTGGAGCACTGGCCGTTGACGGCGCTGGTCGTCGACGACCGGGCCTTTGAGGGCCTTCAGCCGGGCCAAGTCCCGGCGCTGGTGCCGCCTGAGGAGCACACCACGCTGGTCGCGCTCGCCGACGACAGGACCTTTGTGGAGCCCGGCCGACCGCTGATCGTTGTCGACCTTTACGACACGCCAGGGCAACCCGCCGTTCTTCCATGTCGCATGGTCGGATCGCTCGCGAACAACCTGGAGATCGCCAATATGGACTTCTACGAGTTCGTCGCCCAGGAGGGCGTGGAGCCGTGGTGGGAAGGCTCCTGAGAGGGTGCGGTCCTTGTTTCGCCAGGGTTTTCCTAGATCATGGATGCCTGGATACCGGCCGGGCGGCCAAGCAGGCTCGACGGGACGGTCCTGCCGGAACTCACGCCGCTGCTCGGCGGGCGGCGAGGGCTTCCTCGGTGGCGAGGGTCTCCGCCATACGGCGTTCGTCCCTGGATACCGGTGTCGCTGGGCAGACACGCCCACCGGACCATGGCCAGCCAGCAGGATGGCCCCGCAGCACCAGAGCGAGGAAGACGATGGTGCCGCGGTAGGGGAACGGCTGCCGGAGGTGAGCGCGTTGGGGACGGCGAGCGCGGCGGCCAGTGAAACCGCGCCGCGGAACCCGGCCACGCCGCTGACCAGCCGGGCGCGGTTGCTGACGCGCAGCAGCCGCTGCTGCGGGCGGCGGTCCAGTAACCGGATCGTGTACGCCGCGGCGAACAGGAAGGCGAAGCGCACGGCGACGAGGTCCGCGACGGCCACGGTGGTGGCGGTCAGGGCCTGGGCGAGGGCCAGGCTGGTCAGGCCGCGTACCGCCGGTTGTAGTTTGAGCCCGACCAGGACGAACAGGGAGCCGTTGAGCACGAAGGTGGCGACGGCATAGAACTGCTGCGTCTGCAGGCGGGCGTCCACCGATACGCGGCCCGGCCTGGCTCACGATGAGCCCGCACACCACTGGTCGGCGCCAGCTAGGGGGTGGCGATGCGGCGGCGGTTGACCTTCTCGGACAGCAGGCCGGGCGGGGCCCGGCCGCGCACGGCCGCAGCCAACTTCCAGGCCAGGTTCACAGCGCCTGCAGGCGGCGCTCGTGTACATCTTTTCTGAACTAGTTGATGATCTTGTTCGGGTTGGCGCTGACGGTGCGGCCAGCGACGTCGCGGAATGTCGGGATGCCGAGGTTCACGGTGGCGGCGCGACGGGCGCGTTCGTTGAGCTGGGCGAGCTTCTGTTCCGCTCCGGCGAGGCTGACCTTGAGTCCTTCGACTTCGCCCAGCCAGTTCTCCCGGCATCGGGCCAGCCCGAGGGGGATCAGACTCGGGCTTGAGATGCGCGTTGGGCGGGTCTGCCCCGGCTTGATCTGCTCCGGATGCAGCCTCCAATAGTCATCCTCACCTTCAGCCGGCGGTTCGGTGGTGAGCAAGGCCGGATTGTCCGGCAGGTACGTGCCCCGGGGCTCCTTGCACTGCTTACCGGTCGGCAGGAAGGTCACGTTCGCCTGCACGTCGAGGTTGCGCAACTGGCGTTCGATCACCTCAGGATGCTTGTAGTCCCTGATGTAGATCTTGATGGACCGGTCCGGTTCGCGGATCACCGCGTTCGCTGGGGTGGCACCCTGGCCCAGCAGCACGGGGACGCCGATCGCCAGTGCGGCGGTGACAGCGGTTCCCAGAACGGCCAAGCCCAGTCAGCGACGGCGTCGGCGTACCGGTGCAGATGCGGTTTTCTGTTCGATCATGGTCGTCAGGTGGGCCTTTCTGAGTGAGTGCCGGGCGGCAGGAAGGTCGCGTTCTTCCGGAAGCTTGTGGTTGGTCACAGCTCCTCTCCCTTCTTGCGGAGCGCTGAGAGGCGCTCACTCCATCTGTGTCCGAGCCGTGGTTGGGGTTCCTTTTCCAGGAGGTCTTTCAGGCGGCTTCGAGCCCGGGACAGTCGCACCGCACCGTGCCCACCGGGATGCCCAGGGCGACGGCCGCTTCCTCGTAGGTCAGCTCCGACAAGACGCAAGGGCGAGTACTTCGCGGTCCGCCGACGACAGCCGGTCCATCCGCTCTAGGATCTCGCGCATCCGGTGCTCGTCGTCGATTCGCCGGGCGATGTCCTCGGCCGGGTCGCGCTCGTATGCCTTGGGAGGGAGCTGTTCCAGTGCAGTCTTGTGGCGGCGCAGCGATCGGTGCCGATTGCGCAAAACGTTGTTGGCCACGCCGAGCAGCCAGGGGAGCGCGCTTTCGTGGCGGATTCGCACATGGCCGCGCCGCCGCCACGCCTCCAGGAACACCACCGAGGTGAGATCTTCGGCGGCCGACCAGTCTGCGGTACGGCGGAAGCAGTGGTTATAGACATCGCGCGCGTACTTGTCGAACAAGGCCGCTAAAGCCTCGCTGTTCCCTTCGGCTGCGCGGGACCATAATTCGAGATCAGTGCTCACGACTCGTCTGTGTCCGTACGTCGATTCCAGTTCCATGTGATAGCCGCCACAGGCGGTCAAGCTCCTGCACTATGGCAGGCCAGCGCTATATTCGTGGGCAATTTCTTCGTGCTCCTGGGACTCCATAACCCCGGCTGAAGGGCCATCGACCCAGCTGGCCGATTTCGGGGGTGACGCCAGGCTCCTCCTATGCCTTGTCCGGCTTGTCAGGATTGAGGTGGCGGTAGATCGTGGCGCGGCTGACGCCGAGCCGGTCGCGAATCTGCTGAACGGTGTAGCGGCGCTTGCTGTCCTCGCCCTTCATCTCGTACAACGCGCGAGCCATCTCCACACCGTGAGTGTCCAGGGCAGAGGGGCGTCCACCGACGCGGCCCCGTGCTCGGGCCGAGGCGAGCCCTTCGAGGGTGCTCTCGACGATGAGCTCCCGCAGGAACTCGTCGAAGGCGCCGAACATGTGGAACTGCAGGCGCCCGGACGGCGTGGAGGTGTCGATGCCCTGCTTGAGCACCACCCGTGACTAGAACCCCGACAGCCAGCGCGACGCTCTCACTGCGGCCACATCAGTGGCTCATAAACGACTGAGCCGAGAGGTAGTGAAACATAGTTTCCGAACGCGGATTTCGCACAAGATCAAAGCAGGCTTTGGAGAGGCTTCGGGCTGGCGAGCCGCTCGTTTGGGGCTCATAACGCGTTTCTTGCCGGCACCCCAGGTTGAGCCGGGGGCACCCATGGCCGAATGGACGTGGGCGGCGTCACCGGCCAGGAACACTCTGCCCTGGCGGTAGCGGTCGGTCACGCGGGCGTTCAGGACACCGGGTCCGGTGGGCAGCATGGCGTACGCGTCGCGATCGGTCGGTGCCAGGCGTACAGCCCGAACGTACCGATCCCCGGCATCTCCAGATGGAACCGGTGAATCCGTAGCGGCGCAGGGCTTCGGCGGCGGCAAGCCCAGCGACCGTCGACTTCCCCAAGCTGCGCTCAGGAATGCCTCGATCGGGCCAAGGCCGCCTGCGCGGGACTAATCGAGCGCAGGAAGGCGCGACGACCAGCGCCACTTCACCAACGAAGAGCTCCACTCCTCCTCCGTCCCCAATGGCCAACCTGTTGAACCCAAGGACCGAGAGGCGAAGGTCCTGGCGGCCAGCGGCAGTCGCAGGCCCCAGGTGCGATTGCTACGCCTGTAGCGCGCAGGTGCTACAACTGTAGTCATGACGGAGGGCATCACCCGACCCGGCAGGTGCACGCTGTGCGAGGCGATGTGCGGCCTGCGCGTCACCACGTCCGGCGACCGGGTCATCGACATCCGAGGCGACGAGGACGACCCCCTGTCGGCCGGGCACATCTGCCCCAAGGCGCTCGCCCTGGCCGACCTCCGGGAAGACCCCGACAGGCTGCGCTCGCCCGTTCGGCGCACCAAGGACGGCTGGCGGGACATCTCCTGGGAGGAGGCGTTCGATCTGGTCGCAGGGGAGCTCGCGCGGATCCGGCGCCGGCACGGCGCGGACGCGGTCGCGGTCTACCTGGGCAACCCCGTCACGCACAGCCTGGGCTCGATGACGCACGCCCCGGCGTTCGCGAGCTTGCTCGGAACGCGTAACCGGTTCTCGGCAAGCTCGGTCGACCAGCTTCCGCACCAGGTTGTGTCCCGGCTGCTGTACGGCAACCAGTGGTTGCTCCCGGTTCCCGACATCGATCGCACCGCGTACTTTCTCGTCTTCGGCGCGAACCCGGCCGTCTCCAACGGCAGCCTGATGACGGCGCCGGGGATGGGACGCAGGATCCGGGCGCTGCTGGCGCGCGGTGGCACGATGGTGGTGTTCGATCCGCGCAGGACCGAGACCGCCAAGCTGGGAGGCGAGCACCACTTCGTCCGGCCGGGGACCGACGCGGCACTGATCCTGGGCATGGTGCGGGTCATCCTGGAGGAGGGGCTGGCGCGTCCGGCCGCGTACGTGGACGGGCTCGACGAGGTCCGTGACGTCCTGGCGCCCTTCACGCCCGAACGGGTCGAGGCCGTCGCCGGCGTCGAGCCCGGCACGGTGAGGCGGGTGGCACGGGAGTTCGCCGCCGCGCCGTCCGCCGCCTGCTACGGCAGGATGGGTGTGTCCACGCAGCGGTTCGGCACGCTGTGCCAGTGGGGCATCCAGCTGCTCAACATCGTCACGGGCAACCTCGACCGGCCCGGCGGCACGATGTTCACCAAGCCCGCCGTCGATCCGATCAGGGCCAGGCAGATCGATCCCGGTCACCAGGGCAGGTGGCGCAGCCGGGTACGGGGGCTGCCCGAGTTCGGCGGCGAACTGCCCGTGGCGGCGCTCGCGGAAGAGATCCGCACGCCGGGGCCCGGACAGGTGCGCGGCCTGCTCACGGTGGCGGGAAACCCGGTGCTGTCCACGCCCGCCGGGCCCGCGCTGGACGAGTCGCTCGCCGGACTGGACTTCATGGTCGCCGTCGACTTCTACATCAACGAGACGACGCGGCACGCCCACGTGATCCTCCCGCCGACGGAACCGCTCGAACGCGACCACTACGATCTGATCTTCCACATGCTCGCCGTCCGCAACACCGCGCGATACGTGCCGGCCGTCTTTCCCCGGCAGCCCGGTGCCCGCCACGACTGGGAGATCTTCCGCGAGCTGGGGCGCAGGTACGGCCGGCTGGTACGGTCTCGACCATGGCGTGCCGCCCTCATGCTGAGGATGCGGCCGAAGCGCATCGTGGACCTGGGCCTTCGCACCGGCCCGTACCATCTCTCGCTGGCCCGGCTGCGCCGCCGCCCGCATGGAGCGGACCTCGGCGAGCTGCGGCCCAGCCTGCCCGGGCGATTGCAGACCCCGCGCAGGCGCGTACGAACCGCGCCCCCGCCCCTGGTCGCAGCGGCCGAGGAGGCGGTCGCCGAACTGCTGGAGCCGCCCGCGCCGGGCACCCTGCTGCTGATCGGCCGCAGGCAGCTGCGGGGCAACAACTCGTGGATGCACAACTCCGCCCGGCTGGTGAAGGGAAGGGCGCGCCACCACCTGCTGATGAACCCTGACGACATGGCGGCGCGCGGGCTGGGCGAGGGCGACCTCGTGAACGTGCGCTCACCCGCGGGCGTGCTGACGGTGGAGGCGAGCGCCGGCCACGACATCATGCCGGGCACGGTGAGCCTGCCTCACGGATACGGCCATGACCTGCCAGGGGTCCGGCTGTCGGTGGCCCGCCGGGTGCGTGGTTCCAACGTCAACGCCCTCACCGACCCGGCCCGCCTCGATCAGGTCAGCGGTACGGCGGTGCTCAACGGGGTGCCGGTCACCGTGGAGCGATGCCAGTGAGGACGCGTAGGCAACGCGCCGCGGACGCCGCCATCGAGGTGATCGCCGAGCAGGGCATGCGAGGTCTGACCCACCGCGCCGTCGACGCGCGGGCCGGATTGCCGCCGGGGAGCACGAGCAGCTGCTTCCGCACCCGGCTCGCGCTGCTCGACGGGGTGCTGAAGCGCATGCTGGAGCTGGACGAGGCCTCGCTCGTCCAGCTCCCGGCCGATGCGTGGAGCAGCAGGGAACAGGTCACGGCCACCCTGGTCGGCCTGCTCGAGCACTGGCTGGGCCCGGCCAGGGCACGGACCCGGGCGAGGATGGAGCTGTATCTCGACGCCGCCGGCAGCACCCTGCTGCGGACGGAGCTCGACACCGCCAGCGAGCGCTTCCTCCGCTTGGCCGCCGACGGCATGCGCGCCGTAGGAGTGCCGGACGCAGGCAACGCGGCGCGCATGTTGGTGGCGCAGCTCGACGGCGTGCTGTTCGACGCCCTGGCCCGCTCCTCCCCCGCGGCGGACGGCGGCGCGTGGCTGCGCTACGCCGCCGAGACGATCATGCGAGGCGCCCCGCCGACCGACCACGAACGGGAGCGCGGCCGCGGATGACCTCCACGAGTCTGTAGGCAGGTCATAGGACGAGTCGTATTCCTGCTTCCCATCCCCGTTTCGTAACTTGCAGGAGGAAAGGCGCATCATGCATAAAGGTCGGCTATGGAGCTGATCGGCCGCCGGCAGCAACTCGCACTTCTCCACCAAGCGCTGGAACTGGCGAGCTCAGGACGCCCCCAGTTCGTCGTGCTCGAGGGCCCGGCCGGTATCGGCAAGTCCCGGCTGATGGAGCACCTTGCCACGCAGGCCGCTCCGGCCGACGTGCGAGTCCTGCGTGGCGCCTGCATCGAGCTGGGCGCGCATGGTCTGCCGCTCGCGCCGTTGACGGCGATGCTGCGCGATCTGATCGGGCAGCTCGGTCGGGAGGCCGTGGCGGCTCTCGCGCCCGGTGCCGAGACCGTGTTCGCCCTGCTGCCGGAGGCAGGCGTGGGCTCGCCGCTGGACGTCGGCGGCAAATCACGCCTGTTCGAGGTGTTCGGCACATGTCTGGAGCGGCTAGGGCATGAACAGCTGGTCCTGCTGCTCGTCGACGACCTGCGCTGGGCCGACCACTCCACCCGCGAGTTGCTGGGCTACCTGGCGCGCCGGCTGCGTACCGCCCGTGTCATGGCCGTGCTGGCCCACCGCGGCGACGACCTGCCCCTGTGGCACCCTCTACCGGCCTTCGTCGCGGAGCTCGAACGCCTGCCGGCCGTGCGGCGGTTGGTGCTGCCCCGCCTGACCAGAGTCGAGACCACCGAACTCCTCGAGAGCCTCACCGGATCCCCACCCGCTCCCGGCGTGGTGGACAACGTGCTGCGTCGCGCGGGCGGCAACCCCCTGTACACCGAGCAGCTGGCTGGAGCCGAGCACCTGCCCGGATCCCTCAAGGAGCTCCTGCTGGAGCGCACCCGGGACCTGCCTGACACCTGCCGCAACCTGGTGGCACTGGCGGCTGTCGGCGGGCAAGCCGTCTCGCACGACCTGCTCGCGGAGGTCGCCGAGCTGCCGGAGGAGGAGTTACTGGAGGGGCTGCACCAGGCGGTCCAAGCCCGCGCGCTGCTGCCGCACGCCGGCGGCTACCGCTTCCCACATGCGCTGCTTCGTGAGGCCGTTCTTGCGGACCTGTTGCCCGCACGGCTCACACAGATGCACCGGCGCTTCGCCCAGGCGTTGGAGGCGCGGCCGGAGCTCGTCGCCCCGGAAAGACACGCCGGGGAGATGGCCCACCACTGGCATGGCGCGGGCGCGCACGCTCGCGCGCTGCCCGCGCTGCTGTCGGCTGCCCAAGCCGCCGGCAGCGTCTCCTGCCACACCGAGCAGGCACAACTGCTGACGCGGGCGCTGGAGCTGTGCGGGGATGACGACCGCCAGGAGCTCCTCCACCAGGCTCTTATGGCGTGCCTATGGGCAGGCGAGTCAGTGCAGGGACTCGATCTGATCGCGCGCGCTCTTTCCGAGACAGATCCGGCGCCCGCTCCGGGCCAGCGGGCCATCTTGCTCGCCCATCGCGCCATCCTGCTGGCGAACCTGGGGCTCGAGGGCGTGCAGGAGGCACTCGAAGAGGCAGCCGCACTGTTGCCTGCCGAACCGAGCGTGATCCGCGCTGCCGTCCTCGATCGACTGGCCGCTATTCTGCTCGTTCGCGAAGATCTGGAGCGGGGGCAGCGGGCAGGCATCGAGGCCGTGGACGTCGCCGAGGCTCTCGACGAGCACGAGGTCCGGCTCAATGCCCGCATCACTGTGGCCACGATACGTTTCCGGCTTGGCGATCACACTGCGGGCTTGGCGGAACTACGGCAGGCGGGGAAGGCGGCCGAGGCCCGCGGTGACATCACGCGAACCGTCCGGGTCAAGGTCAGCATCGCCGCGTGCTTAGCCGGTGCCGGCCGCTACCACGAGGCCGCTGAGGCGGCCCGCGCCGGGCTGCCCCTCGCCCATGCGGCCGGAACGATGCGCTCGCTCGGGGCCGCTATGTCCGAGCACCTCGCCACATCGCTGTTCGCTCTCGGCCAATGGGACGAGGCCGCGCACGTGATGCAGGACGGGCTCGCACATGATCCCGAGGGCAGGTACGCCGTCGGCCTCCAGTTGGTGGATGGCGAGCTCGCCCTGGCCAGGGGGGACATGGCAGCGGCCCGAGAGCGGCTCGCCGCCGCAGAGCTGCTCGACGGCGGCGAAGGCACCAGCAGCAGGTCACCGGCGATCCACCGGCTCGCCGCCGCCATCGCCTACCGCGACAACCGTCTCGAGGATGCCCACAGAGCCATCCGGAACGCTCTACCACCGCTCCAGAAGCCGGGGATGGCCCCGGTGGCCTGGCCGGCGCTCGTCCTCGCCGCTGCTCTGGTGCGGTCCACCCGACTGTCGACGGCCACAGACCCCGTCCTGCTCAAAGAACTGCAGCAGACCATGCGGAGCCTTCCCACGGACACGCCTTTGTGGGCGGCCTGCGCAGCGCAGGTGGAAGCCGAGCTCGGCGCCATACCGTGGGCGCCGGTGATCGAGGCGTGGCAGGCGGTCGGAGACCCCTATCGGATCGCG
This sequence comes from Nonomuraea polychroma, assembly GCF_004011505.1. Taxonomy (NCBI): domain Bacteria; kingdom Bacillati; phylum Actinomycetota; class Actinomycetes; order Streptosporangiales; family Streptosporangiaceae; genus Nonomuraea; species Nonomuraea polychroma. Next base: position 4,233,962 of record NZ_SAUN01000001.1, on the reverse strand, counting down.
TACGCGCGGACGCGTGCGGCGGAGTCGGCGGCCTGGAACAGCGACCGCGCCGCCGTCCAGGAACTGCTGAGCATGGCGGCGCAGAAGGCGGCGGCGCTGGGCGCCCAGCCGCTGCTGCGCGACATCGCGCAGCTGGCCCGCAGCGCCCACGTCAAGCTCCACGATCACTGTCACGAGCCGGCCGGCAGAAAAAGCGCCGATCAGGAACAGGCCCGGCGACTCGGACTGACCGAACGGGAGCTGGAGGTGTTGCGGCACATGGCGGACGGCGCCAGCAACCGCCGCATCGCCTCGGGCTTGTTCATCAGCCCCAAGACCGTGAGTGTGCACGTCACCCGCATCCTTGCCAAGCTCGAGGCATCCAATCGCGGCGAAGCCACCGCCATGGCCCGTCGTCTCGGTCTGCTCGACTGAATGACCCCGCCAGGCCACGCTTTGGCGCGGACATCATGGGTGCTTCTCATTTCCATGGACATGTCAACGGTCACGCATGGCCATCCCTCGCGATCACCACCGTGATCACGTGACAACATTGGCCCAGCAATCGCGAAGACCTCGTTTCTCATCTCTCGATCGGCCAGTTGTCGCCCGTCCACCACCAGCCGTCATCAAGGGGTGCGCATGTGTACTGCACGTCGTCGATCTCATTGAGTCGGGTGCACGGGTCGGCCCCCGCCCTCTTGCCCAGCACCCGGGTGAAGCCGATCCGCTCTGGCTTCATCTCCGCGACCGTGAGGAACAGCACGTCTTCTGACCTCTCCACTGCGCCTCGTCCGAGCGTGAGCTTGCGGTAGCGGCCCGGCAAGGCCGAGAATCCCTCCGGAAGGTCGTCGCCCGTGCGCGCCAACTCGGCGAAGGCGGTCCGGTGGATCTCGAACCAGGTCTGCCGGAAGACCCGTTCCCAGGGGAGCACGCCGGCGACGGCCACCCCTACGGCGATTTGACACGCCACGGCCACCAGGGCCCATCCCTGCCTTTCCCGCCGTCGCAGACGTAGCACCCAGAACGTTGTCAGGCTGACCGCCAGGAGCCACAGCGCGGGATAGGCGAGCGACCATGGCCACAGGTTGTCTATCAGCCAGAGGTGGAAGTAGTACGTCGCCCCGAGGGCGACCCAACTCGCGACTACGCAGAGAAGAAGCATGATCCATTCGATGCATGTGGATGGGAAAGGGTTTCCGCTCACTCAGTGAGATGAACGACTCACGTTCAGCCGTCTATGGGCCGCTGGATCACCTGCGCGAATCCCGACGACTACGGCGGGATGGCCACCAGTTGGTTGAATGCGAGACCAGGGACTATTCAGCCGAGAATTACAGTGTTGTAGTACTACTGTTCCTGGCCGCGTCGCATGATCAGCGCGTGGCGGCAGACCGACCGGGTCGGAGATCTCCATCCGGGCGCAGGTCGCGGATCTCAATGGGCCGCATGGCCATTCTTCAGGTTCAGGCGGGTGTTCACCTGGGATTCCTGACCTGGTTCGACGATCACGAACTGGCCCATCATGCCCTTGTCCTCATGCACGAGCATGTGGCAGTGGAACATGTACGGGGCCGCCGGGTCGGTGTGGCGGCCGAACTCCACGAGCAACCGTACGTGCCCTTCCGGCGGTACGTACACCGTGTCCTTGCGGCCTGCCTCATAGGCGGCGGGCGCCTTCCCGTTGACGTCGAGAATCCGGAAGCTGGCCTCGTGGATGTGGAAGGAATGGTAGGCGCTCGGATTGTTGAGCTCCCAGATCTCGGTGGCTCCGGCGGGGACCACTTCGTCGATCCGGGCCAGATCCATCTTCTTGTCGTTGATGGACGTGCTGCCGAGCCGGAAAGTCCGCGTCTTGGCGTTCGGCGGGACGACCGGGGCCTGGACGTCGGCGAGCCTGGCCGGCACAGCCGCCGATTCGGCGAGCCGCCCGTCGGCGGTGAACTTCATCAGATCGAAGGCGTCGGCGCCACCGGCGAACCGGTCGAACGCGGTGCCACCTCCCAGCTCCGCGGTGAAACTGCGGAGCACCACCTGCTCGCCGGGGCGGAAATCGACGACGATCTCCGCCCGTTCACCGGAGGCCAGCAGCACCCTTGTCAGCCGTACCGGCTCGCCGACCAGGCCGCTGTCCGTGGCGACCAGCGCGAACTCCCGGTCATCCGCGAACCCGACGTTGTACACCCGGCCCACCGAAGCGTTGAGCAGCCTGAGCCGCACCCGCGTGGTGGTGACCGTGAAGGCCGGTCCGAGAGTGCCATTGACCAGGACCTCCTTACCGAGAAAGCCCATGAGGTCCATGCCCGGCACCACGGACATGCCGAAGTTATCCAACGTGAGCGAGCCGTCGCCGTCGAAAGTCGCGTCCTGGATGATGAGCGGGATGTCGTCCACGCCATATTCGTGGGGCAGTTTCGCCGCGTGCTCGTCGTCGATGAGAAACAGCCCAGCCAGCCCCTGGTAGACGTGCCGGGCCGTGGTGCCGTGCAGGTGCGGGTGGTACCAGAGGGTGGCCGCCGGTTGGTCGATCTTCCACGTCGGTTTCCAGGTCGAGCCTGGAGCGATCATCTGGTGCGGGCCGCCGTCCATGGTGGCCGGCAGGCGCATGCCATGCCAATGCACCGAGGTGGCTTCGGGCAGGGCATTGTGCACCCGTGGGGAGACGGTCTCACCCCGCCGCATGCGCAGCGTCGGTCCCAGATGGGGTCCGTTGACGCCCCAGGTGCCGGTCTTCGTGCCCGGACGCAGTTCGCTGACGCCCGCTTGGAGCCGCAGGTCGAACGAGCCGCCCTCCAGCAGCGGCGGGATCCGTAACGGCAGATCGAACGCCAGCTCATCCACGTTGCCCGTAGCAGACGATAGCCAGGCCCAGCCGAATCCGCCGCCACCCGCGACGGCCAGCGCCGACACGCTCGCCAACCCCACCTTCAAGAACTTCCGCCGCCGCATTCACCGACTCCTGTCAACGTCCATGCCGATAACAGGCAGACCCTTCCAACAGGGCGGGATCAGCGGCATCAGGCATATTCCCTATTCGGCTCCTCAGCTTGCGTCGCAAAGCCGGGGGTCCGCAGCGAGCCGACTGTCACGATCCCGCACCGTGCTCTACAGGATCAGAGGAAACCGGCGGAATTTGAAGCTCCCAGGCCATCGCGCGAGACGACCAAGATGCGCCGATCGTCCACCCAATGCAATCCACCAGGGCTGACAAAGGGTCACGATGGTGGGCGTAAGACGCAACATCCGCATACGAGCAAATGCGGCCCTGGGCTCCTGTCCCATGGTCTTCTTCGGCAGGCTGGCCCGCAGCGCCCACGTCAAGCTCCACGACCACTGCCATGAGCCGGCCGGTGTGGGGAACGCCGCCATGGAGCAGGTGCGGCGCCTCGGGCTGACGGAACGGGAGCTGGAGGTGTTGCGGCACATGGCCAACGACGCCAGCAACCGCCGCATCGCCTCCGTCCTGTTCATCAGCCCCAAGACGGTGAGCGTGCACGTCACCCGTATCCTTGCCAAGCTCGGCGCGTCCAATCGGGGCGAAGCCGCCGCAATCGCCCGCCGCATCGGTCTGCTCGACTGAATGGCCTCCGGCACCTGGATGGGTGGGATGCCGCCGTCCGCCCTGCACGCCAGCATATCTTCGACGACCTGCTGACTGGGCTCGATTGTCTGGCGTCACCGGCGCTCAGGCCGCGCGAGGCTAGTTCGGGTTAATGGCTTCCCGCAAGAAACTCGGAAGGGTGTGGCGAGGGCATGGGGACATCCTTCCTGATGATCAAGGATGACCGCAGGTCAGGTGTCCGGAGAACGGGGGGAAGCTCAAGCATCCCGGTCAGCTTCTCGGCGACCTCCTCGTAGTCATCGTCAGGAAACAGACACAACGCGATCAGGAGATAGACGACCACGTGCGCGGCAGCTTGCGAACCCGGCGCTCACGGCACCCGAGTGCGGCGATGGCCGCGTCCAGGACCTGGCGTGGGATCAGCGCTGTCAACGCGCCGACCGCCACCGGATCCGTCAACCGACCCCGACCGCCGCCTAACTCACCCATCAAGATCACCAAGCGACGCCACCAGCAAGATCGCTAACTAAACGGCATCGGCGCCCCCTCGGCAAGTCGGGCGTATCGGAGCTGCCGGGTGATCGACCGGGCGACGACGAAGAGCGCAACGGTCGTCGCGAGCAGAGCTGCGACAGTCCAGCCGTACTCCTGGACGAGCCGCTCGATGACTGCACGGACTTCGTTGGCATCGAGGTCGCTGAACGGCGGCTCCATCGGTTCCCTTCCGGTCGGTCGTGCAGGCGGGAGATGCCTGCACCCGCAAAGACCCGTTCTGGAGGGCTGCGGGGACAAACCTGCGGAGGCATGGATCAAGCGTCAGCTATGGTGACGGCATGTTGAGGAGCGTCCGGCTCGGGATCGTGGCCTTCGTGGTGGCGGGGTGTGGTTCGCAGGGTGCACTCAGTCAGGCCTTGATCGACCAGGCCCGTGCGTCAGGTGCCGCGCCTGACCTGATCTACGTTGTGGATCTGCCGGGCTACGAGCTCGCCGAGCAGTCCGTTGGTGGAATCAATGAAGAGGGTTTCGGGGCCTTCTACGTCTCTCCTGAGGGGAAGCAGGTTCAGCTGCGCGTTGATCGTGGCACTTTCAGCCACGCGCTCTGCCCCGACAGGCCCGTCACCGATGCCGACCCCGTCGGCTCGCCAGTCCAGTGCTCCCGTGATGAAGTCGGCTGGTACCGGCAGGCCGCTGGGAGGCATGAGTACATCGCTGTCCGCGACGACGCGCTCCTCTTGCTGGCCGGGAAGCTCGCTGACGTCAACCGGGAGACCTTGAAAGCCGCGATAGATGGCGCCCGCCGTGCTGTCGGGACGGGATCGTCGGGGCCGCGCCCGAGCCCGGTCGAACGAGGCGACTTGCCTACCTCCGGTGACGGTGCGCCGATCCAGCCGACCGGACCGGGCGGATGAGCTGGTACGCCGGGCATATCGGAGGTGCGGGGTCATGGTGATAGTGCAGCGAATCGTGGTCGAGTGGACCAAGGAGGAGCGTGGCGCTGAGCAGGCGGCTCTCCGAAGTCACGTGCCCTCTGCGATGGAACTGCCACCGATGCCGGATGCCGCGCTGGCCGTTCATGAAGTCCTTGCGGAAGGGCGAACGGGCTACCTCCCCGTCGAGACAACCGCCGAGCACTCACTCCCCCGGCAGCTGCTTGGGCTTCGATTCGCTCTGTCGGGAGATGGGGTCCTGGTTTCGCGGACATCGGCGCATGACGCGCATCCGCAACTCCGGCGTCCACATCAGCTTTTCCTGCTGCGCCCTGGGGAACGGGCTCGGTACCAGGCCAACTTCCGCTACAGCAGCTCTCGCACGCAGTGGTACTACACGGAATGGCAGGTCAACATGGCATATGCGCCGTGGCGGCGTGATCTGTTTGTGGATTCCGATCTGGTCTTCGACTACGAGAAGGATGAGCGGGTCTCGTTGTACGGCGGCCCGAGGTAGCGGGCATGCTGGGACCGATGATGATTGAAGATCAGCCGCCGCCTCGAGATGAGGCGCTTCTCCAGCTCCGACAGGGGTCAAGCCGGGGATACTTGAACACGCATGAGCATCCATCGAGGAGCCGGCGGCCGCCTCTGCGAGCCCATGATGACATGCACGTGATCCGGAACACGTGGCGAAGATCAGAAGTCGGGTGGCCGACGCCCAACTGGACGAGGTCGCCAGTGCTGGACCCGGGGGACCCTGGAGCATCCCGCTTACAGGCGGACGATGAGCAGGGCGATGTCGTCGCGGGCGCCGCTGCTGACGTCCAGGCCTGCCAGCAGGGCGTCGGCGAGGTGTTCGGGGCCGAGCCGGGCGAATCTGGTGAGCGCGTCGGTCAGGCGTGCCAGACCGAGGTCGATGTCCTCGCCGGGGCGCTCGATGAGACCGTCGGTGTACAGGACCAGGGTGCCGCCATGCGTGTAGGGCAGCTGGACCTGAGGACGGGTGACGTGCTCAGGGCGAGCACCCAGCGGAGGGTCGGTGGCCTGGTCCAGCAGGGTACACGAGCCGTCCGGGTGGAGCAGGACGGGCGGCGGGTGGCCGGCGTTGCTGTAGCTGACGTGGCGTCTCCTGGTGTCGATCACGGCCTGTATGGCCGTGGTGTTCAGCGCTTCGTCCAGGGAGCAGGCGTACAGGTCGAGCACGTCCAGCGCCGGGGCCGGCTTCTTCACGGCGCGGATCGCGGCGCTCAGCGCGCTGCGCAGCATCCCCATGACGGCGGCGGCTTCCAGACCGTGGCCCACGACGTCGCCGACCGCGACGGCGAAGCAGTCGTCCGGCAGGTCGACGATGTCGTACCAGTCGCCGCAGACGTTCAGCGTTCCCACGGCGGGCAGGTAGCGCACTGCGATGCCGGGGTGGAAGTCCAGGCTGGGGCAACGGAGCATGGCCTCCTGCAGGGCGAGCGCGACATGGCGTTCCCGGGAGTGGGCCTGGCGGAGCTCCTCGTTCAGCCGATGCAGTTCCTGCGCCCTGCCATACAGCTCGGCCTCCATCGCTTCCTCGCGCACCTTCGGGCGGCGGGCGGCGAGCCGGCCGGGGCCGCCGGAGCGGACGAACTCCGTCACGTCCTCCACCCGGTGGATGATCCACAACACGGCCCCATCCGGCGCCAGAACGGGCGTATTGATCGGGGACCACCAGCGCTCCTCGAACGCCCCAGGATGGTCGGCGAGGGGGATGTCGTACTTCTGCAGCACCATCGTGTCCGGTTCCCGGTAGGCCAGCACGCGCTGCAGCGAGGCCCTCAAGTTCCTCACTCCGTCGGCGTGGGGATCGTCGGGGTTGTCGGGAAAAGCGGCGAAGATGTGCCGCCCGATCAAGTCGTCTGCCGTGCGGCCGGTCGCGCGCAGGTATGCCCGGTTGACATCAACGATCACGAGGTCCGGGTCCAGCACCAGGCACGGGGACGGCGTGGCGGCGAACAGCGCCGCGTAATCGATCCGCGGCCTGATCGGCAGCTGCGTGCCCTGCCTGCGAGGGCTGGCCCATCTGCCCACGTCATCCACTCTATGAGGTGTTTGCCTGCTCACCATAGGCGGAGGTCCGGGGACGGCTACCAGGTGATCACTTTCCCGCCTTCGCCAGCCGCCAGGCGGTCACCGCGAGGAGAACGAGAGCGGCAGCCGCGAGCATCGGCAGGTCGGGCAGATGGCCCTGTACGGCGGCCGCGACCTCTTGCAGGCGCTCCTGCCAGTCCTCCGGGATGGGCAGGGTCAGGCCGCGGGTGCCGTCGAACGCGAGGAAGACGACGCCGAGGGCTATGAAGGTCAGCCCGGACAACAGCGTGGCGGTGTGCAGCCGCAGCCTGCCCAGGCGGATCCCGCGGCCGCGCAGCCAGGAACGGTGAGCCAGGTCGTAGCGCTGCCACAGGGAGGCCAGGAGCAGCAGCGGCGCCGCCATCCCGGCGGCGTACACGGCCAGGAGAACGGCCCCGCGCAGCGCGTCGCCGGAGGACGCGGCGACGGTGAGTACGGCGCCGAGGATGGGGCCCGCGCAGAATCCGGCGAGCCCGGAGGTGGCGCCGAGGGCCAGCACCGCCCCCGGCGAGTCCCCACGGACGCGTCCGCGCAGGTGCTCCAGCGGCCCGAGCGTCCAGCCCTGGCCGAGCACTTGCAGCACCCCGAGGACGATCAACACGACACCGGCCACGATGATCACTACGTCCTGGTGACCGTAGAACAGCTGGCTGGCCAGGGCGGATCCCATGCCGAGCGGCACCAGGACGGCGCACAGTCCCAGGTAGAACAGCAGCGTGCGGCCGATCAGCGCGCCGCGGCCGGGGAAGGCGTAGGCGAAGAACGCCGGGAGGAGCACCGCGCCACATGGGCTGACCAGGGCGAACAGCCCGCCCAGGAAAGCGGCGGCGTATCCCACCTCACCCATGGCGGGCTTCTTCGATCGCCTCGACGAACTTCGACAGCGGTTGCGCACCGAAGAAGAGCTCTCCATTGATCAGAAAGGCGGGGGTGCCGGGCAGGCCGAGCTGGGCCGCGAAGGCGAAGTCCTGCTCCACCGCCCGCCGCAGCTCCGGGTCACGCCGGTCGGCGTCGAAGCGGGCCACATCCAGGCCGACGCGGGCGGCGACCGCACGCAGCCGATCATCGGTGAAGCCCGAGGACTGCTCGGCGTACAGGGCGTCATGGAAGGGCCAGAACGCGTTCTGCCGGTCGGCGGCACGGGCCGCGATGGCCGCCCGCTCGGACTCTTTGCCCTGGGCGGGGAAGTCGCGCCAGAACAGGCGCACGATCCCCGTGTCGATGTAACGGCGGCGCAGCGCGGGTTCGATGCGGCGCGCGAACGTGCCGCACTCCGAGCACTTGAAGTCGCCGAACTCGACGATGGTGACCGGTGCCGACGCCGAACCCTGTGCCAAGCTCTCGTCGATCGGCGGGACGGTCGGCCCTTCCCACCTCGGTATGGGACTCGCCGTGGACAGACGGGGGGACGCCTGCGGTGTGGCGGTGTCGGCCGCGGGCGGTTCGGCGGGGATCACGGCACGGTTGTCACGGCGGGGGTTGGTGCCGTTGCCGAGGGTCGCGATGGCCAAGACGGCAAGGGCCGCCATGCCGGCCGCGGCAATGATCAGAATGCGGCTCCGCGAGCCGCGGCGCGTTCCGGCAGTGCTGTCGTCTTCCACCTGTCCCACCCTTCACCCGGGGATGGACAGGATCCCACGGCCACGAACTCAAGACCGGGAACTGCCAACGAGACGACGGCATCGGGTGGGTCTGGGCAAGACGCGGCAAACGCGGTGGCGGTCACCCCGGAGCCCCGACACTGGTCGCCCGAACGTCGCCGAGACGAACTGCACCCAACAAAGCGACGAGGCGATTCGCCAAGTCTGTTACGCGAACGTTATGGGTGAGGCTGCGTTGCGGCGTTTCTCCACACACAACCGTTTGACCTGTGATTTCGCACGCTAAGACCACCCGGCGAAGTCAAGATGGAATTTTTCCGGATTATTGACGAAATTTGGGCGGCTTCGGCAGACTCTCCGCATGCGGCACAAGGGCGGCCCTCTCACTCATCGCCGGCAAGAGCAAGACGCGCTCGTCCTCTACGCCTGCTGCGCAAGACCGGCCGCTCAGCAGAAGCGAGCTCGGCAGGCTCCGAGTAGGAGGGCATGACTGATGACCAGTTCCGACAACGGGTTGCACGTTGGCCGACGGTCCTTGCTGGCCGGCGCCGCCGGCTTTTTGGGAACGGCGGCCCTGCCCGCGACCGCTGCACAGGCAACCCCGACGGAGGTCGCGTCGACAATGCGGCGGTACCCGTCGAACTGGCCCGACCTCGAACCCTACGGCCTGGCGGACACCCGGCTGGACCTGTGGCCACGCGAGGACAACTCATTCATCCTTCCTCTCGAACTACGCCCCCGCGACAAGGAGCTCGGCCGGGTCTGGATGCGCGACACGTACGTCAACTGCTTCGTCGTCAACGGCCGTCCGATCTACGTCGCCACGGGCACCACCCGCGTACCCGGCCTCAGCGCGGCCGCCCCATGGAACGACGGCATCTTCATGTGGGTGTCCCCGTCGCTGCGGGGGCCATGGAGGCTGGTCGACACCACCGGCATCCGGCCCGGCGCCGAAAAGGGCAAGGTGTGGTCACCCGAGTTCGTCGGCGAGAACCGGCCCGGACGCATGGTCGTCGCGCCGTGGCAGGAGTACTGGCACGACGACCAGTTCGGCAAGCGAGGCGACGTCTGGGCCCCGGAAGTGCACCATTTCCGCGGCACGTGGTACATCGTCGCCTGCATGGGCGACCACTCCCGGAAGGTCGGTTCATTCATGCTCGTAAGTGAGGGCGGCATCGAGGGCCCGTACCGCCTTGTCGAAGGCAACCTCGAAAAACCCTTCGGGGACTCTTTCATCGGCGGACCGAACTTCATCAAGCCCGGCGCCTACCACCACATCGACGGCAGCCTCTACACCGAGGGCGACGACGCGTGGCTTGTGCTGCACAACCACCTGTACGCGAAGTTCCGGGACGACATGGAAGACATCATCCCGACGACCAACCTCTCGAAATTCCAGCAGACGCCCTACACGCCCGAGCCGTACCTCGAAGGCGCGTATGTCTTCAAGCACGGAGGCAAGTACTACCTCCTCCACGCTGCATGGAACCGAACGTCGACCACTCCCGGCGGCACCACACGATACGCCTATGACCCACCCGGCCCCGGCCGTGTGCAGCATCAGTACGACGCGGTCGTCGCCGTCTCGGACAAGTTCGAGGGACCGTATTCCCGGCGGTGGACCGTAGGCGTCGGCGCCGGCCACAACAACTTCTTCGTGGATCGCAGCGGCCGGCTGTGGGCGACGTTCTTCCGCAACCCCAACTTCGGCTACTGGTCCGACCCGACGCGCGTCGCCGACGCCGCCGTGGCCGGCATCGTGCGTCTGGAATGGACCGGCCCGCAGGGCAATCGCCTGTACGTCCAGCGCCGGAATCACGGCCACACGATCCGCGATTGACCCACGCAGCGGCCTCTTCTCCTTAGCCCCGGCTTCGCGGTCCACGCCACTGGAGGCATGTTTCGAATAACCGCCTCTATCGCTGCCCATCTCAGGATTTCGGTGTCTGCGAACACCAGCAGGCTCGTTTCTCTAGCCTGCTGGTCGACTGCTGTTACAAACCAGCGCGTGACTCGCGAGCCACGGCCAACTCCAGCGCCGCCTGCTGGTCCAGTAGGCGGCCGCTCACCTGGGACTGGGCCTCCACGCCCAAGCTTGCAGGAGGCGCGCCGCCGTGGTGCTGGCCGTGTCGGAGTGCAGATCTGTCCTGTTGCCTGGCTAGTGGCTGCCGGTGAGTTCGCCGGACAGGGTGGCGTGCATCTTGGCGCTGGGCTCGTTGAGGCCGATGATCTGCACGGTTTTGCCGCGGGCGGCGTACTTGGCTTGGACGGCGTCCAGGGCGGCGACGCTGGAGGCGTCCCAGATGTGGGCGCCGGACAGATCGATGACGACGTGGTCGGGGTCGCCGGCGTAGTCGAACTGTCCCACCAGGTCGTTGCTGGAGGCGAAGAACAGCTGGCCGGTGACGGCGTAGATGGCCTGGCTTCCGTCGGGGTCGACGACGGCGGAGACCTCGGCCAGGTGAGCGACCCGGCGGGCGAAGATGACCAGCGCGGTGAGCGAGCCGAGCACGACGCCGATGGCCAGGTTGTGGGTGGCGACCACGACGGCGACGGTGACGACCATGACGGTGATCTCGCCGGCGGGCATGCGCTTGAGCGTGGCCGGGGCGATCGAGTGCCAGTCGAAGGTGCCGACCGAGACCAGGATCATCACGGCGACCAGGGCGGCCATCGGAATCTGCGACACCCAAGGGCCGAAGACGATGCACAAGACCATGAGGAAGGCGCCCGCGCAGAAGGTGGACATGCGGGTGCGGGCGCCGTTCTTGACGTTGATCATGGTTTGGCCGATCATGGCGCAGCCCCCCATGCCGCCGAAGAAGCCGGTGACGATGTTGGCGATGCCCTGGCCGATGGATTCGCGGGTCTTGGAGGAGCGGGTGTCGGTCAGGTCGTCCACCAGTTTGGCGGTCATCAGCGATTCCATCAGCCCGACCAGGGCGAAGGCCAGCGCGTACGGGGCGATGAGGACGAGCGTGTCCAGGGTGTAAGGCACATCCGGCAGGCCGGGGACGGGCAGCGCGGACGGCAGCGCGCCGCGGTCGCCGACGGTGGGCACGGCCAGAGCGGCGCCCACGGTGATGGCGGTCAGGGCGGCGATGGACACCAGCGGCGCGGGGATCGCCTTGGTCAGGCGGGGGAAGAACACCATCAGCGCAAGCCCGCCGGCGACCAGGGGATAGACGATCCAGGGCACGCCGGTGAGTTCGGGCACCTGCGCCATGAAGATCAGGATCGCGAGGGCGTTGACGAAACCGACCATCACGCTGCGCGGTACGAACCGCATCAGCTTGGCCACCCCGAGCGCGCCGAGCGCGACCTGGATGAGGCCGCCGAGGATGACGGTGGCGATCAAGTAGCCCAGGCCGTGCTCGCGTGCCAGCGGCGCCACGACCAGGGCGATGGCGCCGGTGGCAGCAGAGATCATCGCCGGGCGGCCGCCGGCGATCGCGATGACCACGGCCATGGTGAAGGAGGCGAACAGGCCGATGCTGGGGTCGACGCCGGCGATGACGGAGAACGAGATCGCCTCGGGGATCAGGGCGAGGGCGACGACCAGCCCGGACAGGATCTCGGTGCGGGCTACCGAGGGGCTCAGCCAGGCGGGCCGGCCGGTTCGGCGGGCGCGGGGAAACAAACGGGGCATCACAACGTCCTTACGTGAGCAAAGACCGCCCTGCGTGCGAGGGGGCCACGATCGGCAGCGCGCGGGCGCAGGCGGGCACCAAGGGTGGCCGGGGGGTGGTGGGCGCGGGGGCGCGTCTATGACGGCGCCCGGAGAAAGGTGGGCGGCAGGCGGCACGGCGTGCCGGACCTACCGCGAGGAGGTCACGGCGGGCAGCTGGCGGTGGCGGTCACGGGCATGCGCGCGTCGATGTTCCTTACCTCGGATGCGGAGCGGCACCAGGGGGTGCCGGTGGACGGAAGCCGCCGGGCGGCTGACAGCATGCGGCCGGGCCAGGTCCGATCAACGCCAACTGTACCTTAACGTTAGGGTAGAGATTCGGCGGGGGTTGGGGGCGCCGGTCCGCACTGCCCCGCCACCACACAGTGAGGTCACACCGCAGATGGACACATCGGCAGATGCTGCCGCCCCCGATGACGCTCCGGCCGCGCCCGGGGGTGGTGGAGATCACCTGCACATCGGTCAGGTGGCCGCTCGGACCGGGCTGTCGCTGCGCACCATCCGGCACTACGACGAGGTGAGCTTGGTGCGGCCGTCGGCGCGCAGCCGGGGTGGGTTCCGCCTCTACACCGAGGCGGACGTGGCCCGGCTGATGGTGATCCGCCGGATGAAGCCGCTGGGTTTCACGCTGGAGGAGATGGGCGAGCTGCTGGCCATCACCGACCGGCTCGTCACCGACCGGCTCGACCAGGCGGGCCCGGCAGCGGGTCGGACGCCGCTCGGCGCGCTCGGCGCGGCCGAGCGCGCCGACCTGCGGGCGCGGCTTGAGCGCTTCGAGCAGGCCGCCCAGGAGCGATGCGCAGCACTGCGCATCCAGCTGAACCGCGCCGAGGAGTTCGCCGCCGAGCTTCACCAGCACGCCATCAACCTCGCCGCTGACGACCCCTGTGTGCAGGAGGACCCGTCCCGGTAAGCGAGCACGCAAGCTGCAGGAGCCCGGGCGGGCGGCACTACCGGGACCGCATGGACGGGTGCTGCGTCCACGAGGCCTTTGACCTCAACGGGGGTTGCCCCTTATGGGCCACGGCGTAGCGCCGGTTCGTCGCCCCGAGCTCCAGGTGCAAGCAGACATCATGGGGGAGCGCATGCTTGCCGCCTCCGACCACGACGGACATGGAAACAGCTGCGGCTCTCGACCAGGCCGGCTTTGAGGACGTGCACGTGCTGCGCGGTCCACGGGCGGTACGCCGGCCCCGGCCTGGCCGCGTGAGGGGGTGTGTCATCCTCGACCCACGCCTGACGAGATGCCCAACCGTGCGTTGTGGGATCTGCGTGCCCGCGTGCACGGCACCACCCCCGCCGACCGGATCTACGACGTGGATTCGTTCCTGGCCGGGCAGCAGACGCTCGGCTCGCTGGAGCGCGAGGTGGTCGGTGACGTAGCCGGGAAGGATCTGCTGCATCTGCAATGCCACTTCGGGATGGACACGCTGAGCTGGACTCGGCTCGGGGCCCGGGTGACCGGGGGTGGACTTCTCCCCGGTCGCGATCGAACGCGCTCGCGGGTTGGCGGAGCAGGGCGCCAGGATCCCTCGTCATTCGACGAGGAGCTCGTCCACCAGCGGGTCATCGCGCAGCGTGGCCGCGACGGCGTCGGGGTCGAGCGCCTCCGCCGCCAGGTGCACGCCGGATGGCACGGAGCCCGCCAGCACCGCGCGGGTCGCCAGTGCCATCACGACCCCGCTCAATGCATAGGAGTCCACGGCCTTGAGCAGCACCCTCGCCGGGCCGGGTGGCGCACCTGGATGCGAGCGGGCGGTGAACAACATGACGTAAAAAGCGCCGAAGTCGGCGTTGTCCTGCAGCGAGGCGCGCACCACGGTGTCCGCGTGCGGTGCCAGGGCGGCGGGGTGGATGTCGTCCGCATCGGCCCACACGGCTGCGAGGGCCTCCGGGAGGCGGTTGGAGACGAACACGTTGTAGGAGCGCACCTCGTCGGCGCCGGTGTCCGCGGCCAGGGTCTGCGCCTCGGTCGTGAGGTACGGCCACGCGTGCACCGGCACCGGGAAGCCGGGCAGCCGCACCTGGTGCAACGGGATCAGCGTATGGGGGGCCACCCGGCTGTCCCGCCAGGCCGCCATCGGCACCCCGAACTTCGGTCCTCGGGTCAACAGCGCGTCCACCGCGGACAGCGGGGTGAAGACGGCCGCGCCGCCCACGTACACGTCGAGGCGGCGCAACGGCCGTCCCTTGGCCAGCAGCCGGGGCAGCAGGCCGGAAAGCCCCGGCATGACCCCGGCCGAGAACACCGCGATCCTGCCGGTGGCCACGTCGCGGCCGGTAAGCGCGTCCTTGGCGGCCAGTTCGCCGCCGATGTCCACATAGTCGGCGCCGGCCGCGAAGGCGGCGCGGGCCACGGTGTCCAGGATCTGGTACGTGGGTCCCGCGCAGTTGACCACGATCCGGCACCCGTCGCAGAACGCGGCCAGCTCGGCGGGGTCGTTCAGGTCCACCCGGACCGCCTGGGCGGGAGCGGCCAGCGAGCCCGCGAGCTCGGCGGCGCCCGTCAGATTCCTGCCGCCCACGCGAAGCGGTCCGAGACCGTAGGTCGCAAGGCGCTGCGCGGCCGTGCGGCCGACCGCGCCGGTGCCGCCCAGCAGCCCGATCATCGCTGGTCGCCGAGGCGAGAGCGGACGGCGAGCGCCACCCCGGCCACCGTCGAGTCGGCCAGGAACTCGCGCACCGGCACGGACACGCCGACTTCCTTGGCGAGCCGCACCACCGCCCGTACCGCGACCAGGGAGTCCCCGCCGAGGCCGAAGAAGTCGGCGGCACGGTCGAGCACGGGCACCTCCAGGAGTTCCTCGAAGACGTCGGCGACCGCCTGCTCCAGATCGTCGGCCGGAGGCCCTTCGCGGTGGCGGACGATCGGCTCGGGCAGCAGGCCGAGCCGCAGGCCGCCGTCGCCGGCGCACGGGTCGGCGGCCTCGGGCAGACCGGGCACGCGGTCCCAGCCGGCGCCGTCGGCGAGGCCGTCGACCAGCGCCACGAACTCGGCGAACGCCGCCGCCACCTGATCGGTCTCGAACAGCTCGTCCACGAGCGAGAAGACCGCCACCATCTCCGGGCCCAGTTCGAAGCAACGGACTTCGATCGCGACCTGCGGAGTGCGCAACTGGTGGAAGTAGTCGGAGGCGACCACCCGGCCGAGCGGCCCGGCGTCCTGGGGCGGCCCGCCGCCCATGGCCGCGTCCACCCCGAGCACGCTCTGGAACACCACCGGGCCGACCGGCCGCCAGCTTCCACGGCGGCGGGCCAGCTCGCGCCCGACCTCGACACCGGTGATCAGGTTGTGCGCGGCATGCTCACCGGATGCCGCCTGCACAGTGGTGGCGAGCTCGGCGAAGGTGGCGCGCGGATCGAGGTCGAGGGGGAGCAGCATGGTGGCGGCGAACGCGCCCACGACCCGCTGCACGTCGGGATGGAGGGGTAGCCGGTTGAGCTGCAGCGAGTTCAGCAACATCCGGCGATGTCCCGCCCAGCGCGCGAGCACCAGGCCGAAGGCGGTCAGCATGGCGGTTGACGGGGTCACGCCCCGGCCGCTGCACTGCTGCCGCAGTGCGGCCCAGCTCTCGGCGCTCCAGCGGTGCTCCCGGTTGCCCATGGTGACCGGTCGCACCTCCTGGGGGTCGGCGGCGAGCGGCAACGCCGGCGGTCCCGGCAGCGCGTCGAGCCGGGACCACCACCAGTCCCGGTCGGCCTGCCACGCCTCGGTGGCGGGCAGCTCCGCGAGCGAGGTGACGTAGTCGCCGAAGTGGATCTCCAAGGGCGGCAGGGCGGCGTTCCAGTCGGCGACGAAGGTGAGCAAGTCGCGGCTGAGCACGCTGGAGGACCACCCGTCGAAGACCAGCAGGCTCAGGCCCAGGTGAAGCCGGCCCGCACCGCCGGGCAGGAGAGTGAGGCGAAGATCCAGGCCGGGGCCGCTGGTGGGGTCCGGGCCGCGGGTGCTCATCTCCTGGCGTACGTCCCTGAGGGCCGCCGCGATCTCCTCGCCGTCGGCGTCCCGCAGGTCGTACACGCGGACCTGGGGCACCGCGCCTGGCGCGGACATCGGCAGGACGTGCTGGCGGCCGTCAGAGGTCACGCGGGCCCGCAGCGTGGGCTGGTGCACGGCAAGCCGTTCGACCGCGTCCGCCAGTGCGTCGGCGGCCTCGTCGCCGTCGACTCCGGTCAAGGCGTAGTCGAGGTAGTAGTGGGCGGAGTCGTAGGACAGTTCCCACCCGTCCTGCTGCCCGACGAAGTAGCCCTGCTGCAGGGGGAGCAGGGGGAATTCCGCGTGGGGGTCGGGGCGCGGCGTGACGGTGATCGGCAGGGCGCGGGGCGTGGGCTCGCCGGACGCGCGTCGCCGTACGAGCTCGGTCAGCTCGCCCAGCGTGGTCTCGACCCGCACCTCCGACAGGGCGAGCGTGACGCCGAGCCGTTTGCGCACCAGCGCCGACATGCGGACCGCGAGCACCGAGTCGCCGCCCAGGCGCAGGAAGCCGACATCGTGCGGGATCTCGCCGGGCGGCAGGCCGAGCAGCTCCGACCAGATCTCGGCCAGTTCCTTCATGGGCACTCCCATCGTCAGGTGATCAGCGGGTGGCGACGAACAGGCGCTGCGACAGCGCGGCCAGCGGGTCCCCGGCGCGGGGCAGGTCGACCTCGACCCGCAGCCCGCCGGCTTCCAGCGAGCCCCGCCATTCCTCGCGGCTCAGGTACGTGCGGGTGGTGCCGGCGCGGCCGTCGAGCCGCCGCGGCGGGCCGTCCTCCGTGGACAGGGCGAACGGCATCGAGGTGAGCGACTGGGGGTGTTCGCGGACGGTCTCGATGAGCAGCACCCGCCCGCCGGGGGCGAGCAGCGCGGCGACCTGGTCGAGCAGGCGGCCGACGTGCGGCGCGTTGTGCGCCATGGTGGCCGCGACGACCAGGTCCAGCTCTTTCGGCTGGTGTGGCAGGTCGCGGGCGATGTCGAGCAGCGCGTACCGCAGGAAGCCGGAGTCGAAGCGGCGTCGCGCGGTGTCGAGGAAGAACGGCGACAGATCGGTGAAAAGGTAGAACTCGACGGGCCGGGCGGCCAGCACGGGCAGCAGGTCGGCGGTGGTGGCGCCGATGCCCGCGCCCAGCTCCAGGATCCGCAGCGGACGGGTGGCCCGTTCGGCCTGGTCCCTGAGCACCTCGGCCGCGGCGGCGTTGAGGTAGCGGTTGATCAGGTTGTCGCGGTAGACGGCCTCGGCGGTGGCGGGCTCGCCGTCGGGATAGAGCAGCGCCTGCACGCCGATCTCGTCGCGGAGCAGGGCGGGCAGCAGCCGCAGCGAGCGCAGCATCAGCTCGGCCAGCTCGGCGGGGTAGCCGAGCGCCAACCGCGCGGCCTCCATGCGGGTGCGGGCGGCGGCCAGCTCCGCGCGCCGGGGACCGTGCAGGCCGTGGTAGCGGCCCGCGGCGTCCCGGCTCGCCAGGCCGGCCGCGCGGAGAGCGGCGAGCCAGTGACCGGCGATCCAGCGGTGCCGCCGGGCGGCGCCGAGGTCGTCCGCGACCACGCCGGGCTCATGCGCCGCGCCGTCGCGCAGCCGGGTACGCCGGTGCAGGTCGGCTGCGATGCCCAGCAGGACCAGGCGGTCCAGGTCGTGGATGGCTTCAGCCGCGCCGCAGGTGTCGGATCCGGCGATCGCGGCGTGCCCGGCGCGGTCCGCACGATCGTTCAGGGGCGACATAGGGCGAGATCGTACGAAATAACGGTAATCATTTTCAAGATCTGGACAAAGTGCCGAAGTTGTGTAGCAATGAAAACCGTTTCCATTGACTGATCTCCGTGGAAGGGGTCTCCCTTGGGTTCCGCCACCGTCGAAGATGTGCTCGCCTGCCTGGCCGACGTTCTGGAACTCCGGCCCTCGGACCTGGACCCCGACACCCCGCTCATCTCCTTGGGGCTGGAGTCCTTCACCGCCGTGCGGCTGCGGCGGCGCCTGCTGGAGGAGTCCGGACTCGACCTGCCGCTGACGGCCTTCCTCGGGGACGCGACCGCGCGCACGGTCGCCGCCGGGACCGTGCCGGACGAGTCGGCGCAAGCGGGCGAGCCGTTCCCGCTGACCCCCATCCAGACCGCCTACCTGGTCGGCCGGGACCCGGCGTTCCCCCTGGGCGGAGTGGCGACCTTCTACTACTTCGAGTACGACCGCGTGCCGCAGGGGCCGTCCGAGGCCGACCTCGACCGGTTGGAAAGCGCCTGGAACCGGCTGGTCCGGCGGCACGCGATGCTGCGCATGGTCGTGGACGCCGACGCCCGGCAGCGGGTGCTCGACCAGGTGCCCGACTACGCCATCGCCCGTGTCGACCTGCGTGGCGAGACACCGGAACGCGCCGAGCAGGCGCTGACCGCGCTCCGTCATGAGTGCTCGCACCAGGTGCTTCCCGCCGACCGGTGGCCGCTGTTCGACCTGCGTGCGGCGTTCCTGCCGGACGGCCGTACCCGGCTGTTCGCCGGCGTGGACGTCCTGGCCCTGGATCTCATGAGCTGGATGCGCCTGATGCGGGAGTGGGGGCAGTTCGTGGCCGACCCCGCCCTGGAACTGCCCGCGCCGCCGCTCGGCTTCGCCGATCTGGTACGGCGCCGGCTGGAGGATTCGGCCGAACAGCGGCGGCGCGAGCTGGACGCCGCCTACTGGGCCCGGCGCGCGCCGGGCTTGCCGGACGGACCTGCTCTGCCCTGGACGCGCGGCCCGGCGGAATTCCGCGGTCACCGCATCACCCGGCACGCCGCCGAACTGTCCGCCGAGGACTGGGCGCAGCTGCGCAAACACGGCGCGGCACACGGACTGAGCCCCACCGGCCTGCTGCTGGCGGCCTTCGGCCTGGTGTTGCAGCGCTGGGGCGCCCGCGAGCCCTTCTGCCTCAACACCACCCTCTTCGACCGCGACGACCTCGCTCTCGGCGACGACACCCCGGGCCTGGACAGCGTTGTGGGCGACTTCACCAGCACGGTCCTCGTGGAGATCCCCACGGCCGACCCCGGACGCTGGTACGGCTTCGCCGGCTACGCCGCCGCCGTCAACCGGCAGTTCTGGACCGACCTCGACCACCGGGCCGTCTCCGGGATGGAGGCACTGCGTGCCGCGATCGAGTCGGGCGAGCGCCCCAGGGTGACCGACCCGGCCACCGGCCTGCCCGTGCCCACGCACACCGTGGTCTTCACCAGCGGAGTCGGCCTGGCGGGGCCGGGCGACCCGCCCGCCGCCTGGCTCGGCACGGAGGTCTTCGGCGTTTCGCAGACGCCGCAGGTGATGCTGGATCACATCGTCTGGGACGAGGACGGCAGGCTCCGCATCGCGTGGGACGCCGTGGACGGGGCGCTGCCGGCCGGGTTCGTCGACGGGATGCTGGCCGCGCACGTCCGCCTGCTGCGGCGGCTGGCCACGGAGCCCGAGCTGTGGACCGACCCCGCGCTCGGCTGGGATCCGTCGTTCCTGGCCGACGAGGACGTGCCGGGCGGGGCGTTCGACGGGGCCGGTCCGCTCCTGGACGACCCGCTGCGCACCGCCGCCGAACGGTCCCCGTTCGTACCCTCCCTGCTCGACCTGACACGCGAGGTGACGGCGGGGGAGCTGGCCGAGCGCGCCGCCCGCACCGGACGCGCGCTGGCCGCGCTCGGGGCCGGGCCCGGCGACCTGGTGGCGGTGGCGGCGGACAAGGGCCTCGCGCAGGTCACCGCGCTGCTGGGGGTGCTGGCCAGCGGGGCGGGGTACGTGCCGGTGGAACCCTCCTGGCCGGCCGGCCGGGTGGCCGCGCTGTGCGAGCAGGCGTCGATCCGGATGGCGCTGCTCGCCGCGGAGGCCGACGACGCCGCGTGGCCGGAGCAGGTGATCGTGCACCGCCTGGACGACGACGGCGTTCTTCAGCATCCCGACGAGGCCGAGCCGCGGCGGCCCGCGCCGGACGACCTCGCCTACGTGATCTTCACGTCGGGCTCGACCGGGCGGCCCAAGGGCGTGGCCATCGAGCACCGCGCGGCCCGTACCACTCTGAACGACCTCGCCGAGCGTTTCCCCCTCGGCCCCGGCGACCGGGTGCTCGCGTTGTCGGCGTTCAGCTTCGACCTGTCGGTCTACGACATCTTCTCCGTTCTGGGCTCCGGCGGCGCCGTCGTGCTGCCCGATGCCGGCCGGCAGCGCGATCCCGGTCACTGGCTGGAGCTGATGGCCCGCCACCGGGTCACCGTGTGGAACACCGCTCCCGCGCTGCTGGAGATGCTGGTGGAATACGCCGAGCTGGAGCCGGAGGCGGTGCGCGGGGCGCTGTCCACGCTGCGGTTGGTGTTCCTGTCGGCCGACTGGATCCCGGTGACCCTGCCCGACCGGCTGCGGGCCCTGGCCCCGCACGCCGAGGTGGTGAGCCTGGGCGGCGCGACCGAGGCGTCCATCTGGTCGATCTGCCACCCCATCGGCGAGGTCGACCCGTCCTGGCCGAGCATCCCGTACGGCAGGGCGCTCCGGGGTCAGTCCTTCCACATCCTCGACGAACACGGCCGGCCATGCCCGGTCGACGATCCCGGCGAGCTGCACATCGGCGGGGACGGTCTGGCCCGTGGCTACGTCGGGGACCCGGGGCAGACGGCCGAGCGGTTCATCACGCACCCGATCCTGCGCCGCCGCCTTTACCGCACGGGCGACCTCGGACGCTGGAGGTACGACGGGACGATCGAGTTCCTCGGCCGGTTGGACCGGCAGGTCAAGATCCGAGGCCACCGGATCGAGCTCGGCGAGATCGAGGCCACCCTTGACCGGCTGCCCTCCGTGCGGCAGGCGGTGGCCCGCGCGGTGCCCGGTCCCGACGAACGCCCCCGTCTGGTCTGCTACGTGGTCCCCGCCGATCCGGCGGCGCCGCCGCCGGACGACGAGCTGATCGAGACCTTGCGGACGAATCTGCCCGGATTCATGGTGCCCAACCGCTTCCTGACCATGGACGCGCTGCCGATCACGGACAACGGCAAGATCGACTACAAGGCGCTCGCGAACCCGTACCAGCGGTCGGACGCTCCGGCCGTGGATGAAGCCTCCCAGGTCGACGTCCCCTCGGAGACGCTTTCCGCGCTGACGGCCGCCGAAGAGGACGCACCGCGTGTGAGGGCGATCACGGCGACGGCGACGCGCGGGTTGCGTCTCAGCCTCACCGTCTCGCCCGACGGGGTGATGGAGCTCGTCGTGGAGGGCAGCGCCGACGGCGAGGGGCTCTCCGGGTCCGTCGCCGCCACCTCCTCGCAGCCAGGCACCACCGCCCTGCCGCACTCCGCCGCTGGGCCGGCCGCCGTGCCGCAGCCTGCTGGGCCCGCGGCCGGGACGCACTCAGCCACCGCATCCCCCGGAGTGCTTCCCGCCACGGTCGCCCCCGGAGTGCTTCCCGCCACGGCCGCCCCCGGAGTGCTTCCCGCCACGGCCGCTGCCCCGCTCCATCAGGAGCCGACGCTCGCCGCCCTTGCCGCGGGGCCGGATCCGCAGGTGGAGCGGGTCGTGGCCCGGGTGTTCAGCGAGTTGCTCAAGACGCCGGTCGATGTCACCACGCCCTTCTTCCGGCTCGGGGCGTCGTCCCTGACCATGGTGCTCGCCCATCGCAAACTGCGAGCCGAGCTGGACGACGGGCTGACGGTGGTGGACATGTTCGCTCGGCCGACAGTCCGGGAGCTGGCCACGTTCATCACCGCCCGAAGGGAGGCGCCCGGCGACGGCACAATACCCGCGGAACCATCCCAGGACGGTGCGCCGCCGGCGGCCGAGCCGGAACCCGCGTCGGGGCGGGCCGCTGCTCGCCGGGCCGCCCGGGCGCGTGCCGCGGAGCTGGCCGGATGACCGCCGTGCCGAACCCGCCCCTCCCCGACCCCGGCGAGTCCGGGCCGATCGCCGTCGTCGGCCTGGCCTGCCGCTTTCCCGGGGCGCCGGACGCCGAAGCGTACTGGGAGCTGCTGCGCGACCGCCGCGAAGGCCTGACCAGATTCACCGATGACGAATTGGCCGCTCGCGGTGTGCCGAAGAGGCTACGAGCGCACGCGGGTTTCGTCCCGGTCGGCGGGCTCATCGAGGGCCAGGCGGATTTCGATCCCGAGCCGTTCGGGTTCAGCGACGCCGAAGCGGCTCTCCTCGACCCCCAGCAGCGCCTGTTCCTCGAATGCGCCTGGCACGCGCTGGAACACGCCGGCCATGGGGGCGGACGCGGGGCCGGCGCGATCGGGGTCTTCGCGGGTGCTATGCAGAGCGCCTATCTGGCGAGCAACCTCATCGGCCGATGGGATCCGACCGGCGCGGGGCGGGACCCGCTCGGCAGCCTGCAAACCGCGATCTCGACCCAGGCCGACTACCTGCCCCTGCAGACCGCCTACCGGCTCAACCTCACCGGCCCGGCGGTCGCGGTGGCGACCAGCTGCTCGACCTCGCTGGTCGCGGTGCACCTGGCCGCGCAGTCGCTGCTGTCCGGCGAATGCGACACCGCGCTCGCGGGCGGGGTGTCGCTGATCGTTCCTCAGGGCCAGGGGTACGTGCACGTCCCCGGCGGCGTGTACGCGGCGGACGGGACGATCAGGCCGTTCAGCGCGAACGGCACCGGCATCGTCTACACCCAGGGCGTCGGCGTGGTGGTGCTGCGGCGGCTGGCCGACGCGCTGGCCGACGGCGATCCCGTCCTCGCCGTGTTGCACGGCTCGGCCGTCAACAACGACGGGGCCGACAAGGCCGGGTTCACCGCGCCGTCGCTGCGCGGCCAGACTCGGGCGGTGGCCGAGGCGCTCGCGGTGGCCGGTGCGTCGCCGCGCGAGATCGGGCTCATCGAGGCGCATGGCACCGCCACCGCGCTGGGCGACCCCATCGAGGTGGCCGCGTTACGGCGGGTGTTCGGGGACACCGGCCCGGCGTGGTGCGGGCTCGGGTCGGTGAAGGGCAACATCGGCCACGCGAACTCGGCGGCCGGCATCGCCTCGTTCATCAAGGCGGTCCTGGCCGTGCACCACCGGGTGCTGCCCGCGTCGCTGCACGCCCATCCGCTCAACCCGCTGCTCGCTCTGGAGGAGTCGCCGTTCGAGGTGATCGCCGAGACGCGGGACTGGGACACGCCTCCGCTGGCCGGGGTCAGCTCGTTCGGCATCGGCGGCACCAACTGCCATGCCGTGCTGGGACCGGCCCCGCAGCGTCCGCCCGTCGCCGCCGACCCGCGGCCCCAGCTGCTGGCCGTCTCGGCCGCCACCGCCGAGGCCGCGGCCGCCACCGCCCGGGCCGTGACGTCCGGAGCCGAGCCCGGCGAGGCCGATCTGGCGTACACGCTGGCGGTGGGACGTTCGGAGCTGGCCTACCGGGTGGCGGGCGTGGGCAGGGCAGGGCTGGCCGTCGCGACGCCGGTCAAGGCGGACGGCCCGCGCGTGGTCTTCGCCTTCCCCGGTGCGGGGAGCGCGTATCCGGGGATGGGCGGTGGGCTCTATCGCGACGAGCGGGTCTTCGCCCAGGCCGTCGATGAGTGCGCTGAGCTGTTGCGCCCGCTGCTGGGCGCCGACGTCCGCGACGCCATGGACCCGGGGATCGCCGAGGGGCGCGTCCGCGACGCCGGCTTCGGGTTGCCGGCGATCTTCGCGGTGTCGTACGGGGTGGCGCGGCTGCTGGCCTCGTGGGGCGTGCGGCCCGACGCCGTCGTCGGGCACAGCCTGGGTGAATGCACTGCCGCGGTGGTGAGCGAGGCGCTGCCTCTTGCCGAGGCCGCCAAGCTGGTCGCCGCCCGGTGCGCCGCCGCCAGAGCCGCGGGCGGCGGCGCGATGCTCGCCGTCCCGCTCGGCGAGGACGATGTACGTGAGCTGCTGTCCCGCCATCCCGGCCTCGACCTCGCCGCCGTCAACACCCCGGCCGCCTGCGTGGTGTCCGGGTCCGCGGCGGCCGTGGACCTGCTGGCGGACGAGCTTCGCGAACGTGGCATCACCGGCACGAGGCTACGGGTGGACGCCGCGATGCACTCCCGGCTGATGGAGCCGGAGCTGCCCGGGCTCGGTGCCGCACTGGCCGATCTGACCGGCGGCGCCCCGGTCGTGCCCGTGTTCAGCACGGTCACCGGCAGGCCGATCGGCACCGAGCTGGCGCAGGCCGGTCACTGGACGCGGCAGCTGCGCGAGCCGGTGCGGTTCGCGCAGGCCCTGCGAGCCGCGGTCGGTTCTGCGGGCGACACGCTCCTGGTCGAGGTGGGCCCGGGGACCGCCTTGTCCGCTCTGGCTCGCAGGAACACCCTGCCGGCTCTGCGGTCCGTCGTGACCACGCTGCTGCCGGACGAGCCCGAATCGGTGAGCCTGCGGCAGACGGCCGGCACCCTGTGGGCCCACGGCCGCCCCGTGGACCTGGCCGCGCTGTCCACCCCTGGGCGGCGGCGCGTGCACGCGCCCGGCTACGCCTTCCAGCGCCGCCACCTGTGGATCGACCCTCCGGCGGAGGGCACGTCGCTGGAGGTCGCCGCGGACGAGCCGCTGCAGGTTCCGGTCTGGAACCAGGTCGTGCCGGCCGGGCCGGTCGCGGTTCCGGACGGGCGCTGGGCGGTGATCGGGACCGGCGCGTTGGCGGACGCCCTCCGTGGCGAGCTGGGCGGGGCCTCGGGCGAGCCCGTGACCGGACTGGTCGTCGTGGCATCGGAGGAAGCGGCCGCCGGCGGTGACGCCGTCTCGGCCGCCGTACTCGCGTTCGGCGAGGCCGCGGCCGTGGTCGCCGCCCAGGCTGATCAGCCGTGTGTGCTGCTGGTGACCCGGCACGGCGAGCAGGTCGGCGGTGACCCGCCACCCGATCAGGCGCAGGCGGCCGTCCGCGTGCTTCCCCGCGTCCTGGGCCAGGAACAGCCCGGGTTGCGCTGGGCCACGCTCGACCTCGGCGTACCGGCCGACCCCCACGCCGACACGCGGGCCGTGCTCCGCGAGCTCGGCACGCTGGCGAGCGGCGAGGAGACGGGAGCGGAAACCGCCGTGCGCGGCACGACCCGTTGGCGCCGCCGCCTGGCGCCCTGGACCGGGGCGGTCCCCGAGAAGACCGCCGTGGTGCCCGGCACCGTACTCATCACCGGTGGGCTGGGGGCGGTGGGGCAACTGTTCGCCAGGCACCTGGCCGCGCGCGGGCATCGAGTGGTCGTCACGTCCCGTACGGCCGCCCGCCGCGGGACCGGCCTCGACGAAGCCGGTGTGGAGGTGCGGGCCTGCGACGCCGCCGACCCCGTCGCCACCTCGGCCCTGATCGTGGAGCTCTCCGCCGACGGGCCGATCGAGCTCATCGTGCACGCGGCAGGCGTGGTCGCGGACGCGCGGCTGGACCCGCTGCGCTCGCTGGACCCCGGGCAGACCGCCGAGCACGTACGGGCCAAGGCCGGAGGAACGATCGTGCTCAGCGACGCGATCGCCGCGCTGCCGGCGGAACGCCGGCCACGGACGGTGCTCCTCATGTCCTCGGTGACCACACTGGTCGGCGGCGTCGGCATGGGCCCGTACGCGGCGGCCAACGCCGCAATGGACGCGCTCGGCCGCGCCGCGCCCGGCCCCACCCAGTGGGTCAGCGCGGTCTGGGACGGCTGGCGGGTGGGCGACGACGGAGGTGAGGCCACCGTCGTCCTCGCCGACGCCCTCGACGCGGCCACCGGCACCGAGGCGCTGGACCGGCTGCTGGCCGCCCGTGCGGCGGGCACGCTGCCCCCGATCGTGGCGGTCGCCGCGACCGATCTCAACGTGCGCGTCGCCGCGGCCGGACGGCCCCGGCAGGCCGTGGCCACCGGCGACATCGCCCGGCTGAGCCCGGCCGAGCGAGCGGTGGCCGAGGTGTGGTCGGAGCTGTTCGGCGTGCCCGTGACCGATCCCGACACCGACTTCTTCGCGCTCGGCGGCCACTCCCTGCTGGGCGTACGGATGCTGGCCGCGCTGGGCGAACGGTTCGGGGTCCAGCCGGGCATGAGGGAACTGCTGGCTGCGCCCACCGTGGCGGGCATCGCCAAGCTGATCGAGTCGGCACGCTCGCAGCCGTACCCGACCCTGGAGATCACTCCGGACGCGGACGCCGTCGACCGCGACGGCACCTTCGCCATGACACGGGTTCAGCACGCGTACTGGATCGGCCGGGACGGCGGCTACCGGTGGGGAGACCTGCCCTGCCGCTTCTTCCTCGAGTACGACTGCCACGGCCTGGACCTTGACCGCTACGAGGACGCGTGGAACGAGGTCGTGGCCCGCCATCCCATGCTGCGCGCGGTGGCCACGCCCGACGGGCGGCTCCGCGTACTGGACGACCTGCCCCGCTACCGGATCAGGGTCCACGACCTGGCCTCCATGACGGAGGAACGCAGGATGGAGCGGCTGGCCGTGCTGCGGGAACGATTGTCGACCAAGCCCGGCCCGCCCGATCGCTGGCCGCTGGCGCAGATCCAGGCGGCCCGGTTGCCCGGAGATGTGGTCAGGCTGTTCATCGGCGTCGATGTGCTCATCTGCGACGCCGCCAGCTGGTGGATCATCGAGTCGGAGCTGCGCACCCTCTACCAGGACCCCGGCGCGCCGCTGCCGCCGCTGGACCTGCACCCGGCCGCCTGCGCGGCCGCCCTGGAACGGCGGCGCGACGACCGCGCCGCGCGCTACTGGCGCGAGCGGCTCGACACACTGCCCGGCCCGCCCCGCCTGCCGGTCCGCGACCCGGACGGGACGCCGCCCCAGTTCGTACGGCGTGCCGCGCGGCTGAGCCGCGAGGAGTGGGCCAGGCTCCGGGACGCCGCCGCCCGGCACCGGGTCACGCCCGCGGCGGTGCTGCTGACCGTCTACGCCGACGTGCTGGCCCGCTGGGCGGGGTCGGCCGGGTTCTGCGTGACGCTGACACTCTTCGACCGGCCGCCCATCCACCCGCACGTCAACCGGGTCGTCGGCGACTTCACCTCCTTGCTGCTCCACGAGGTGCCTGCCGAGCCCGCCGCCACCTTCGCCGACCGGGCCGCCGCCACCCAGGCCAGGATGTTCGCCGACCTGGACCACCGCGGCTTCTCCGCCCTCGACGTGCTCGCCGAGCAGGCAGCGCGGACGGGGGAGGTACGGCCGGTGCCCGTGGTGTTCACCAGCGCCCTCGGCATCACCGACATGGTGGAAGGCGGTCGCCGCCTGGAGTGGGCCGGCGAGCAGGTGTACGCGGTCTCGCAGACCCCGCAGACCTGGCTGGACCACCAGGTGCTCGAACACGACGGCGAACTGCGGCTGCAGTGGGACGCGCTGGACGCCGCCCTGCCCACCGACGAGCTGGAGGCGGCGATCACCGAGCACGTGGAACGGGTGCGCGCCCTGGCCGGATCGTCCGACGCGTGGCTCCGCCCGGAACCATGGAGGCACGCCCCGCAGCCAGGCCACGCCGCACCATCCGCACGCCAAGCCGTGCCGACCCCGCGGGCGGCCGTCCAGGCCGGGCCGGTGCGGGACATCGTGCTGCCGCTGCGTGCCGAGCCCGGCGGCGCCGCCCGCCCCACGCTCTACCTGGCCCATCCGTCCGGTGGCGACGTGTTGTGCTACGCCGAGCTGTCCCGGCTCCTGGACCCCCGCGTGGACGTCGTGGCACTGGCCGACCCCGAGCTCGCTGGCGCGCCGGGCCCGGGACCCGAGACCATCGAGGGCATCGCCGAGCAGTACGTGGCGGCGATCGACGCCTCCGGCGGCCCCGGCCCGGGTCCCTGGCTGCTGGGCGGCTGGTCCATGGGTGGCTCCGTGGCTCAGGAGATGGCCGCGCAGCTCCACGCCGGCGGCAGGCACGCCGCGCTGCTGGTGCTGCTGGACTCCAACGATCCCGCACTGATCCGCGAGGTGCCCGGCCGCGACACCGCCGAGATCGCATGGGAGGTGACGGTACGGCACCTGCACGCGCTGGAGGCGTACCTCGGCATCGACCTGACCATCGGCGACGTACCCGAAGAAGGGCGGATGGCGGCGGTCGCCGAGCGGCTGCGCGAGCACCGGCTGCTGGGTCGCGGCGAGGACCTCGCGGGGCGGCTGTCCGTGTTCGCCAGGCATCTGCGCGCGCTGGCCGCCCACGCCCCCCGGCGCCTGGGCGACCCCGGCACGGCCACGTTGCTGATTCGTGCGGACCGGGCGTCGCCTCGCAACTCCGGCATCGGGATGGGAGTCGACGACACCCCGCCCGGCCGTCCCGACCTCGGCTGGGGGCGCTATCTGGACGGCCCCGTCGAGGCCGCCGGGGTCGACGCCCACCACTACGGCCTGCTGCACCCTCCGGCGCTGCCGGCTGTGGCCAAGCTGATCAACGCCGCGCTCGACCGGGCGCTGGCGCGACTGTGAGAAAGGTTGCCATGCATCCCCAGCTCCGCCGCCGGTCAGCGGCGATCGTCACCGCGGTCGCCCTACTGACGGGCTGCGCCGCCACGAAGCCGGCCGTCACCAGTTCCCCAGCGGCCGGCACCAGCACCGGGACGATACGCTACGCTGCGCCCGGCTCGCCCTCCAACGCCGTCACCGACCCGCACGGCCTGCTGCCCGGCGAGAGCGACGTGGTGAGGATGGCCCTGACGTACGACGTCCTCACCGTCCCCGGCGCTGACGGCTCCAGCCGGTCCCGCCTGGCGACCGCGTGGGAGCCGGATGCCACCTTGACGAAGTGGCGGATCACCATCCGGGGCGACGCCACGTTCTCTGACGGCCGCAAGGTCAAGGCGGCCGACGCGCTCTTCTCACTGCGTCGCATGGGCAAGAAGGCAGCGGAGAACTTCGGCCGCATGGCCATGTTCGACCTCGACGCCTCCAAGGTGATCGACGACACCACCTTCGAGCTGGTGACCAAGAAGCCCTACGCCGAGGTGGGCAAGGCGCTGGAAGGCGCGACCTTCGTGGTGCCGGAGGGCATCGACGACTTCACCAAGCCGGTCCCCGGCTCCGGGCCGTTCCGCCCGGCGAGCAAGGGCGGGGCGCAAGCGGTGGTCTTCGAGAGGAACGACGACTGGTGGGGCCCCAAGCCGACGGCCAAGGTCATCGAGGTACGAGCCGTGCCCGATCCGCAGGCACGCGCCCAGGCACTGCTGTCGGGCCAGGTCGACCTGGCCGGAGGGGTGCCGGCCACGCTGGCAAAGCAGCAGGAGGGCAACAGCGCGGTACGCCTGCTCCGCAGGCCCGGCGCGACCCTGTATCCGCTCGTCATGCGGATGGACACCAAGCCCTTCGACGACCTCCGGGTACGCGAGGCCGTGCGGCTCGCCCTCGACCGCAAGCAGCTCTTGGACACCGTCTTCCTCGGCTACGGCGAGATCGGCAACGACCTCATCACCCCGAAGGACCCGACGAGCCCCAAGAACCTGCCGCAACGCACCCGCGACCTCGCCCGCGCCAAGCAGCTGATGTCCGAGGCCGGTCTCGCCGGCGGCATCGACCTCACGCTGCACACCACCACGGCGTACCCGGGCATGGACAGCGCCGCCACGCTGATCTCCCAGCAACTCGCCGAGATCGGAATGAAAGTGAAGGTGTCCGTGGAACCGGCCGACACCTACTTCTCCGCCGTCTACGCACGAAAGCCGTTCTATCTCAGCTACCTAGGCGGCATCCCGTTCCTCGACGTGGTGAGGGTGACGCTCACGCCTGGTTCGCCCACCAACGAGACGGCGTGGAAGGACCCGGCCTGGTCCGCGGATCTGGACAAGGCCTTGGCCGAGCCGGACGACGCCGAGCGGCGCGCACTCCTCGCAGACCTGCAGACCCAGCTCCGTGACCAGGGCGGCTACGCCATCTGGGCGCTCAGCGACCGGCTCGACCTGGCCAAGGCGGGGCTGAGCGGCGTGCCCGAGGGGATCGGCTTCGCCTCGGCGTTCATCGACCAGGTCAGCCTGGACGGTTGACGTGGGGCCAGTGCCGCGACTGGCCCGCGCGCTGGTCAGGAGCGGGTTGCTGTTGATCGCCGCCTCCGTGGTGATCTTCCTGTGTACGGCGGCGCTACCCGGAGACGCGGCGGACGCGCTCGGCGGTGGCCGTGCCACCCCGGAGGAGCTCGCCCGGCTGCGAGCGGAGCAGGGGCTGGATCGTCCCCTGCACATCCGCTACCTGGACTGGCTGTCGGGGGTGCTGACCGGCGAGCCGGGCGCCTCGCTCATCACCGGGCGGCCGGTCGCCGAGCTGGTAGCGCAGCGCGCCGGCGTGACGGTCGCCCTGGCCGGGGCCGCGCTGGCGGTGAGCGTACCGCTCACGGCGGCCCTGTCCTGGGCCGCCGTGAGCGGGCCCCGGCGGCTGCGGTCCGCGGTGAACGCGCTGATCGTGGCCGGTGCCGCCCTGCCCCAAGCCGTGGTGGCGGCCGCGCTGGTCGCCTGGTTGTCGGCGGCCTGGGGGTGGTTCCCGCCGGTGTCGATGTTGCCCGCCGGAGAGCCACCCTGGCGCCGGCCCGACCTGCTGGCGCTTCCCGCGCTCACGCTCGCGCTGCCGGCCGCCGCCTACGGGGCCGCCCTGCTCCGGGGGGCGATCGCGGACGTGCTGGCCCGGCCATACGTTCGTGACGCCGAGCTCCGCGGCCTGTCGCCCGTCACGATCGGGCTCCGGTACGTGCTGCCGATGGTCGCGGCGCCCGCCACCCGCCTGCTCGCGGTCCTCCTGGGTGGGCTGGTGGCGGGCACCGCCGTGGCCGAGACCCTGTTCGGACTGGCCGGGCTGGGCGAGCTGCTGGTCACGGCCATCTCGACGAGGGACGTGCCGGTCGTCCAGAGCGTCGCCATCCTCGCCGCGGCAGTCGTGGTCGCCGGTCTCTTCGCCGCTGACACAGCCGCCCCACGCCTTCACCCGAAGGCGGCACGCCCATGAAGCGTCAGATCGGTCCTGCGAACGGCTCGCTTCCGAAGCGCCCAGTCGTGGGCACGGACGGGTGGGTCGTGGGGCGACAACCTGCCCTGGCTGCGCGTGAGCCGTCGGTGAGGCGGCGTGCCGTGCCGGTCTTCGGGGTCGTGGCCGGGGCCGCTCTGCTGGTGGCGCTCGGCGGGGAGGCGATGGCGGGGCACGATCCGACCGCGATCGTGGCGGCACCGTGGACCGGCATTGCTCCCGGGCTGCCGCTGGGTGCCGATGGGCTAGGGCGGGACGTGCTCGCCAGGGTCCTGGCCGGTGGACGGGAGCTGACCCTGACGTCGCTGGCCGCCGCCCTCATGGCCTCAGCCCTGGGGGTGGTGGGCGGGCTGTGGGCGGGATGGAGCCAGGGCCGGGCTGCCCGCGCGGTCGCCGGCGCCGCCGACCTGCTCTTGGCGCTTCCGCTGCTGCTGCTCGCCTTGCTCGTCGTGGTGGCGTTGCCAGGTCCCGCCGCCGTGATCGCCGGCACCGTCCTGGGCGGCACGCCGCTGACCCTGCGCGTGGTCGCCGACGCCACAGCCGCTTCCAGGCATGCGGGCTACGTCGAGGCGGCGCTGTCCCGTGGGGAGGGCGGCGCGTCCGTACTGCTGCGGGAGGTCCTGCCCGCGCATGCCGGGCTCGTCGGCGCGGACCTCGGCCAGCGGCTGGTCCTGGCGGTGCAGCTCGCGGCCGCGCTCAACGTCCTCGGCTTCGGACCGGCGCCCCCCGCGCCGGACTGGGCGGCCATGCTCCGCGAGAACCTGCAGGGCCTCGTGCTCAACCCCGCCGCGACGGTCGCGCCCACCGTCGCGCTGGCGGTTCTGGCCGGCAGCGTGGCGGCGCTCTCGCACGCCCTCGCCTCCCGGGACGGCCTCTCGTGACCCGGCCCGGGCTGACCGTTCGCGGGCTGACCGTTGCCGACAGGACCGGGACGGTGATCGTCGACCGGCTCGATCTGCGGGTCGCCCCCGGGGAGGTGCTGGCACTGACAGGCCCGTCCGGTACGGGCAAGACCACTGTGTTACGAGCCGTGCTCGGTGCGCTGCCCAGCGGTCTGACCCTGGCGGCGGGCCGGATCGAGTGGCACGGAGCACCCGTACGAGCCCCCCGCCGCTGGCGGCGGCGGACCGTCGGCTTTCTCGGTCAGGACCCGGCCTCGGCGCTGCATCCCCTGCTGGAGGCGCGGGCCGCGGTACGCGAGGCGCTGCCCAGGGCGGCGCGCGGCGGCGGCGCGGAACGGGCCCTCACGGCGGTCGGCCTGGACCCGGCCGAGATCGCCGGCCGCCGTCCGCACCAGCTCTCGGGTGGCCAGGCGCAACGGGTGGCGCTCGCCCGAGCCTTGGCGGCGGACCCGGAGCTGCTCGTCCTGGACGAGCCCACCAGCGCGCTGGACTCCGCCGCCCTCCGTCTCGTGCTTGACGTGGTACGGCGGCGGCGCGGCGACGGCCGGTCGATGACGATCGTCGTCTCGCACGACATGGGCGTGGTGGCCGAGCTCGCCGACCACGTCGTCCGGCTCGGCCCCGTGCCGTCGCCGGATGGCCGCCAGGCGGTGGCGGCGGATCGGGACGTCACGCGGAGACCGGCCGGCGGACCGGTGCTGGAGGTGCGCAGGCTGGCTGTGGCGCAGCCGCCTGGCGGCGCACCGTTGCTGTCGGAGGTCGATCTCGCGGTCTCGGAGGGGGAGTCCGTCGCCGTCCTTGGGCCGTCCGGCTGCGGGAAGACCACGTTGCTGCGCGTCCTGGCCGGGCTGCACCCCGCCGAGCACGGACACGGCACACTGCTGGGACAACCGCTGCCCTGGACGGTCACCGAGCGGACCCCCACCGCGATACGAGCGCTCGCCCTGGTCGGGCAGAACCCCCTCGACACGCTCAACCCGGCACGCACCGTGGGTGCGGCGCTCGCCCGCCCCCTCCGCACGCTCCGCGGCCTCCCCAGGAAGGCGGCCCGCGCCGAGGCGCTCCGGCTGCTGGACACAGTCGGCCTCACACCGGAACACGCACACCGCTACCCGGCCGCGCTGTCCGGCGGGCAACGCCAGCGAGTCGCCCTCGCCAGGGCGCTCGCCGGCAACCCAGCGGTGTTGCTGGCCGACGAGATCACCGCCGCCCTGGACGCCCGCACCGCGGGCCTCGTCCTCGACCTGATCGACACGTTGCGCCGCGACACCGGCCTCGCCGTCGTGGCGGTCACCCACGACCCGGCGGTGGCCTCCCGCGCCGACCGCGTGCTGCGCGTCGAAGGCGGCCGGCTGCACCCGTCCCTGTCCGACCACCTTGACCGGAGGCGTTCCCTTGACGTCCTATGAACCTCTGCTCGCCCACCCATGGATCGCCCGCGTGGACCGCACCGGCACCGGCGGGCTCGTCGTCACCGCCGACCCGGCGGCGCTGGCCGTACGCCATGAGCCGGGACGACCGCCTGTGCTCGGCGACCTGGTGGCCGAGCACCTCGAGCACTGGGGGGAGGTCTACGACTGGACCTACCGCTCCGGAGAGGGCACGCACCGCGCCGACCTCGACCTGTCCGGCTGGCGCGCCACCGACACCGGCGAACCGCTGCCCGCCGACCACATGGCCGAGTGGGCCGACCGCACCGCCGAACTGGTCCTGCGGCACCAGCCCTCCCGCGTGCTCGAACTGGGGTGCGGGACCGGGATGCTCCTGCACCGCCTCCACCCGCACCTGAAGGCGTACGTGGGCACCGACATCGCCGGACACGTCGTGACCCGCCTGGACGGACTCGGGCTGCCAGGCGTCACGGTCGTGCGGGCCGCCGCCCACGAGATCAACGGCGCCGCGGTCCGCACCGCCCTGGCAACCATGGGCGAACGGCCGGATTGCGTGCTTCTGAACTCGGTCACCCAGTGCTTCCCCAGCGTGGACTACCTGGCGGCCGTGCTTCGCGACGCCATTGACCTCGTCGTTCCCGGAGGGACCGTGATCGTGGGCGACGTACGCCACTCGGGACTGCTCGAGGAGCACTACCGCACGCTCGAACACCCGGCCGCCGGCGCGGGACCCGGGCAGCGTGCCGCCGCCGACACGGAGCTGCTGTTCGACCCCGTCACGCTGGCCGCCGTGGCGGCCGGCGCAAACCGGCACGTCACCCTCAGCTTCTTCGCCAAGACGCTGACGGGCGACACCGAGCTGACCCGATATCGCTTCGACGCCGTCCTGCACGTCGATCCCGTTGTGGCCCCTGCCGTGGCCGTCCACGTCTGGGACACCATGGGGCCGGACCCGCTGGCCGTCCTGGCCGGGCTGGCGCGCCAGGGCGACCCCGTCAAAGTGGTCGGCATCCCCAACGCCCTGCTCACGCCGGCGCCGGCCGCCCAGTCGGGGGCCGGCTTGCGTGCCGCGCTGCACGGCACACAGGCGGTCGTGCTCCTTGACCCCGACGACCCCATGCTGCTGCAGGCCGCGGTGCCGGCCGCGGCCGCCGCCACACATCCCGACGCCCTGGCGGGGGTGGGAAGGCCGCATGAGCCGCTGGGCGCGTTCGCCCGCAAGCGGCTCACCGAGGTGGCCCGCCGGGAACTCAGGCGCGCGGGGCTGACGGTTCCGGAGGACCTGACGGCCCAGGTCCCCAGCGGAGCGGGCCGCGACGTCGTCAGCCTGGCGCGGGACGCGGCCGGCGCCGACCGTGCGGGACGCGTCGCGCTCACGCGCATGGTGCCCGGTGCGCACGAGCCGGTGTCCGACGACATGCTCGCGCACCTGCCCGCCTCCATCCGGCGTTTCGACGAGATCGCGCTGCGGGCGCTGACCGGGCTCGTCGGCGGCGTCGTGCGTCCCGGCGCACCCCGGACGGTCGAGCAGATCATCGGGGCGCTCGGCGTGGCGCCTCGGCACGAATGGATCGTCCGGCGCTGGCTGGAGGTGCTCAGGACCGAAGGGCTCGTACGCCGGGATCCCGACGGCCGGCTCGAGACCGTGGCCTCCGAGCCCATGGGGGAGGACGACGGGGCGGGGCTGGACAGCGCCTGCGCCGCGCTCGGCTACCCGGAGCAGATGGCGATCTTCTTCCGGACCGCCCTCGCCCGCCTCCCGGAGCTGCTCCGCGACGAGATCATGGCTCAAGCGCTGTTGTTCCCCGACGGAGACCTGCTCACCTCGCTCAGCAAGGACCAGAACAACGTCAGCAACACGTACTTGAACGCCGCCGTCGGACACGTCCTGGCCCGCGCGGCGGCCACTCGTCCCACGCCGCTGCGGGTCGTGGAGCTGGGCGCGGGCGCCGGGGGCAGCACCGCCGCCGCGCTGGACGGGCTCGGGGACGCGGAGGTGGACTACCTGTTCACCGACGTGTCCAGATTTTTCACGATGACGGCCGAGGAACGGTTCGGCGACCGGCTCCGCTACGCCCTGCTGGACATCAACGCCGACCTCGT
The DNA here is from genome assembly GCF_004011505.1 of Nonomuraea polychroma. Taxonomy (NCBI): domain Bacteria; kingdom Bacillati; phylum Actinomycetota; class Actinomycetes; order Streptosporangiales; family Streptosporangiaceae; genus Nonomuraea; species Nonomuraea polychroma. The sequence goes on along the minus strand of NZ_SAUN01000001.1, from coordinate 4,198,413 downwards.
TGCCCAAGGAGCGGCACGAGCCGGCGCGGACGTGGTGGTCGCCGCCAACGTGCTGCACTGCGCACGGCACGCGGGACGGTCGCTGCGGTGGATCCGCGAGCTGCTGGCCCCTGGCGGGCTGGTGGTGGTGACCGAGGCGATCCGCGAGCACTACCTGGTGCTCGCCACCATGCAGTTCCTGCTGTCGCCCAGGGAAGGAGAGCCGGATCTCGGCGTCGGGGACCGCCGCGGCGGCACCGGGCGGGTGTTCTTCACCGGCAGAGAACTGCCTGCCGAGCTCGCGGAGGCTGGGTTGCGTCCCATCCTCGAGCTGCCCGGGTCCGGCTCGCCGCTGGCCGCGCCGGCCCAGCACCTGTTCGTCGCGGCCAGGCTCTGACACACCAGTACGGCGAGCGGGGCAGTGGGCCCGCCCGCCGTACCCTTCGGGCGGGATCAGCTCAGCGCCACCGGCAACCCGGTGCGGAACATCTCCTGCTCCAGCCAGACCGCGGCCCGCACCCCGTCGGCCGCGCTCGGCCCCACCAAGGTCACCGGGTCGGGCACCGCCTTGAGGTGCGCCGCGTCGCCGGCCGCGTAGACGCCGGCGACGCTGGTCCTGCCGTACTCGTCCACCTCGACGCAACCGTCGGGCAGCAGCACGCAGCCGAGCTGGACGGCCAGGTCCGTGTTCGGCCGGATGGGCGCCCGGTGGTAGACGGCTTCGCGTGCCAACGTGGTTCCGTCCGTGAAACTCAAGGCCAACGCGTCCAGCTCGCCCTCGATGCCCGCCAGCGGCGTCTCGATCACGGGGATGCCTCGGGCCTTGAGGACGGCGGCCACCGGTTCGGGCATGGTGCTCGGACCGTTCGTGCACAACACCACGTCATCGCTGTAGCGATCGGCGACATAGGCCGCCAGCATCGCGTCGAACCCGTTGCCGATGACGGCGAGCACTTTTCCGTTCGTCTCGTAGCCGTGGCAGAAGGGGCAGTGGAACACGCTCTTGCCCCACCGTTCGGCCAGCCCGGCGATGGCGACGGGCTGGTCGGTCACCCCGCTCGCCAGCAGCAACCGGGACGCCTCCACACGTTCCCCGTCTTCCAAGGTCACCGTGAAGCGGCCGGTCTCCCCCTCCGCTGAGGTCACCCGCCCTTGCCTGAGCTCCACCGTCGGATAGGCGGCCACTTCCGCGCGGCCGTCGGCCAGCAGGCGCGCGGGTGAGCCGCCGTCCCGGCCGAGGAACATGTGCATCTCCGCGGCCGGCGCGTTCCGCGGCCGACCGGCGTCCACCACCAGGACGCGGCGCCGCTGCCGGCCGAGAACCAGTGCCGCGCTGAGCCCGGCGGGCCCGCCGCCGACCACGACCACCTCGTACATCACGCTCCTCCTCTGTCGATCACATACATGCCGAGCTCCTCCGGACCGGTACGGGACACGACGAGGCCGTGCTCGTTCACTTCCTCCTTGAGCCGCTGCCCGTCCAGCACCCACCAGTCGTAGTCCACCTCCAGCTCGTCGACGAGCCGGTCGTCGTGGTACGTGCGGTACGTCATGTGCCAGGTGAGCCGGTCCGGCCCGGTGGGCTCGGCGCGGCCCCGTCCTTCGTATCTGCGCCGTCCGAGGCGGACGTCGGCGAACCTCGAGTCCGGCACCGCCGCTGCCTCCGTGGGCGGCAGCAGATTCAGCACCGCCCGGCCGCCGGGGAGAAGCCGCTCGGCGAGCAGTGCCCAGATCCGCTGCCGGTCGGCCGGGTCGAAGTGGCCGATGACGCTCATGGCGACGACGGCGCCGAGCCGGTCCGGCAGCTCGCTGTCCAACAGCCCCTCCGGCAGCACGGTCACCCGGTCGCGCAGCTCCGCGGACTCGTTCACCCGGGCCAGCAGGACCGACCGCAACCCTGGCGACGGCTCGACGGCCAGGATCTCGGCGTCGGCCGCTGCCGCCGCGATCACCCGCGTGCCGTGCCCTCCTCCGGCGCCCACGTCCACGATCGGGCCGGACACGCCGCGCAGCGCCTCCGTGAGCGCCGGGCCCGCTGTCTCCCAGGCCGGCGCGATCATCACATCGATGAACTCCGCCGATCCTTCGTATTCGTCGGCCACGCCCACCCCTTATGTCGTCTAAATCGATAATCATTACCATTCTTGGGGTATGTGGCATGATCGTCAAGGGTGTCAGGGCTGTGCTACCGCTGACGATGCGGCTGCGCTACGGCGGGAGCGCACACCAGTGCGTCTGGCGGCGGCGCTCATTTGCCTTCTCCTTCTGATGGTGCCCGCTGAGCGGCATCTGACGGCCTGGGAAACGCCCGGAACCCCGGGACTCCTGGCCTGAGGGCAGCACCCCGGCTCAAAGCATCTACGAAGAAGATCAACAGCTAGTGCAGGGAATTCGCCGGGGCGCAGTCAAGTGGCCTCAGCCAACTGTTCGGCCAGCCGCTCCAGTCCACCCCTGATGAGCTGCCCATACTCGTCGTCGCCAAGAGCGCCGATCCCCGCCCGCGCCTGCTGGAGGTGCTCACGGGCGCGCCCGAGATCACCCAGCTTGCGGTAGCACTCACTCACGTTCAGGTGCAACGACGGATACAAGCCGGCTACCGAAAGCGGCACCCCGGCTTGGGCCACCCGCTCATCGGTGATCAGGCCGACGGCGGCCAGCGCTCGCAGATCCCGCATCAGCTCCTGGTGCACGTCGTCCTGCACATCGGCCATCGAGTGGGCAAGGACGCAAACATGCAGCGGGTCGCCTTGCTCGCCGCCGATGTCGTCCCAGATCTGCTCGAACAACTCGCGGGCGGCTTCACGCTGACCTTGGTGGTGATGCAACTCCACCCCCTGGCCGATCCGGGCCATCGTGGGGTCGGCGGTCATCGGCGGCTCCTTCACCGTCGCAGGCGATCATGGTCAGCGTACTCGCCTGACGTGCCTGAAAAGATCACCTCACTTTGACCTGCGGGAAGAGGCAAGATGCAGAGCCGGTGTAGGCGCATCTCGTACGCCGGCACGTCGCGTTGAGCACGTCCGCCTGTCCGTGCCCAACCAACCTTGGTCCAAGATCAACTGTGTGCACGAGGCCGCGTGATTCTTACAAATATCCCGAGGCGACCTTGCGCCTGGCCCGATTGCGGGGTCAGCGCGCAGACTCGCAGGACTTGCAGGCCATCGGATTCGGTTAGGGCAGCCTGAGGTGTCCTGGTCAGGGCGCCGGGACGCGGGCCTGTCACCGGTGCTGTGCAGTGCCCAACTCGTCGCTGTACCGGGCGAGGACGTCCTCGGCCGTGGGGACGGGGCCGAACAGCTGCTCCTGGCGGCGGGGGTCGGCGACGTAGCGGCCGGTGTCGAACCAGCCGAACATCGCGGCCATGTCCTTGATCAGGGGCATGAAGCGGCCGGCGACGGCTCCTGCGGCGCGGGCGACGGCGGACGGGACGGCCCACACCTTGATCTTCTTTCCGGCCCGGCTGCCCATCCGGTCGGCTACCTCGCGCATGCTGACCGGGCGGTCCCAGCCGATGTCGATGCGCTCACCGTCGTCGGCCTCGGCGTCGACTGCGGCTGCCAGGTACGCCGCGAGATCGGAGGTGTGGACGAAGGTCAGCGGGACGGTGGTCTTGCCGATCCATATCAGGCGGCCCTTGTCGATCGGGTCGCCCGCCATGCTCGCGATCTGGTCGAGGAACGCCCCCGGGCGCAGTGCGAGGAACGGGACGCGGAGCTGTTCGAGTTTGTCCTCGGCGAGCTTCTTGTGCCAGAAGTGTGGGACATCGGGCGTCTTGTCGCTGGTGAGGATGCTGGTCAGGACGAACCGTCGGATGCCGGCGCGGTGGGCGGCCTCGGCGAGGTTGGCGTTGCCGACGGTGTCGATGTCGTGCGCGTTCTTGCCGCCGCGGGTGTAGCCGGCGGCGGTGGTGATGACGGCATCGGCGCCGTTCATGGCGGCGACGAGCGAGTGGAGGTCGAGCATGTCGCCGCGGGCGACTTCGACACCCCGGCTTTCGAGCCTGCTCGCGTCGGTGGTCGGCCGGACCAGGGCACGGACGTTCTTGCCGCGCTTGAGTAGTTCGTCGACGACCTTGCCCCCGAGAGAGCCGGTCGCCCCGACGACGAGGACCGGGAGGGCGGTGGAGTCGGTGGCAGTCATGGGTTTTCACTTTCCATCAGGTCAGGAGCGAGGACTTGGTCGCCGATGCCGAAGGCGGATGGGACGGGGTGATGCGGCCGGTCTCGAGGTGCAGACGGCCGGCCGCACCGGCGAGTCACTCGGATTCTTCTTGCGGAAGCGCGCGGCTGGTGAGCGCCTCGGCGATGGCGTAGGCGGTGTCGACGAAGGCCTCCGCCTGCTGCTCCGACAGGTTCCGCGCGGAGGTCTCCTCCAGGGCCTGCCACAGGGCTGCGATGGGTTTGCGCAGGGAACGGCCCTTGTCGGTGAGGTGGACCACCATGACGCGCCGGTCATGTGCGGCCGGCTCGCGGACGAGCAGGCCGGCGTCCTGCATCCGGCGCAGGGACTTGGAGACGGTGGAGTGGTCCAGGCCGACGCTTTCGAGCAGCTCGGACTGGGTCTGGCCGTCCCGGTCAAAGAGCTGCATCAGCAGCAGTTCCTGTCCGGGATGCAGGTCCATCGCGCGAAGCAGGGCGGCGGCGTGGGCGCGGTGGGCGCGGGCGAGCTGGAAGATCGCGTAGCTCATCGGCCCTTTGCTGGCCGTCGTGGGGATGTGGGGCATGGTTCCGGTTCCTCAAGCCGTGTGGGTGGGGTAGTCGGTATAGCCGGCCGCTCCGCCGCCGTAGTAGGTCGCCGGGTCGGGGGCGTTCAGCTCCGCGCCGGCGCGGAGCCGCTCGACCAGGTCCGGGTTGGCGAGCGCGAGGGCGCCGACGGAGACGAGGTCGGCCGTACCGTTGTCGATGTCCTTGGCGCGGGTGGGCAGATCGGTGCCGCCCCGGTTGAGGATCAACGTGGCCGGCCACTGCGCGCGCAGGGTTTCCAGCAGAGTGTCCTCGCCCGCGTGCATCACGTGGAGGTAGGCCAGGCCCAGCGGGCGCAGCGCGTCCAGGAGCGCCGGATACAGCTCGGCGGTGTCGGACTCGGCGATGTCGTTGTAGGGGTTGCCGGGGGAGATGCGCAGACCGGTGCGCTCCGCGCCGATCTCGTCGGCCACGGCGGCGGCTACGTCGACGGCGAAGCGGATGCGGTTGTCGATGGAGCCGCCGTAGCGGTCGGTGCGCTGGTTGGTGTTGTCGGACAGGAACTGGTGCACCAGATAGCCGTTGGCGGCGTGGATCTCCACGCCGTCGGCGCCTGCCGCGACAGCGGCCGCCGCGGCGCGACGGAAGTCGTCGACCGTCGCCGCGACCTCCTGCGTCGACAGCGCGCGGGGCTCCGGCATCTCCTGGGGCCCGGACGCGGTGAACATCACGCCCTCGGGGCGGATCGCCGATGGGGCGACCGGCCGGCGCCCGTGGGGGGTGTTGTCGGGGTGGGAGATGCGTCCGACGTGCATCAGCTGGATGACGATCCGGCCGCCGGCCGCGTGTACGGCGTCAATGACCTTGCGCCACCCGGCGATCTGCTCGTCATCGCGGATGCCGGGAGTGAGGAGGTAGCCCTGGCCGTCGGCGGAGGGCTGGGTTCCCTCAGTGATGATCAGCGCGTGCGAAGCCCGCTGGGCGTAGTACTCGGCGTTCAGCTCGGTCGGGACGCCTTCCGGCGTGGCGCGGTCCCGAGTCATGGGCGCCATGACCAGGCGGTGCGGCAGGGATATGTCGCCGACAGTGGTCGGCGTCCACAGAGAGTCCAGCATGCATGGTCCTTCGGTGCGGCGAGGCCCGGGTGGGCATCGCGAGAACGGCGGGCGGGGCGGATGAAGAGGCGAGCGCGTTCAGCCGACGGTGAGAACGAGCTTGCCCCGGACATGCCCGGCGTCGCTGACCTGCTGGGCCGTTGCGGCCTGGTCGAGCGGATAGGTGGTGACCGTGGTGACGACCTTGCCGGTCGCGGCGTCCTGGGCCAGGGCCGCCAGGCGGTCGGACGAGGCCTCCGCAGAACCGCCGGAGAAGGTGATGCCGAGCTGCTGCGCGCGGAAGTCGGCGATGGTGACGATGCGATCGGTGCCGCCCCGCAGGGTGATGGAGTCCTCAAGGGCGCCCTTCCCGGCCAGGTCGAACACCGCGTCCACGCTGTCAGGGGCGAGCGCCCGGACCCGCTCGACCAGGCCCTCGCCGTACACCGTCGCGGTGGCGCCGAGGGAGGCGAGATATTCCTGATTCCCGGGGCCGGCGGTGCCGATGACACGTGCTCCGCGAGCCGTGGCGAGCTGAACCGCCAGGGTTCCGACCGCTCCCGCCGCGCCGTGCATCAGCACGGTCTCCCCGGCGGCGACGCCGAGCAGGTTCAGGACCCGTTCGGCGGTCTCACTCGCCACCGGCAGCGCGGCCGCGTGCTGCCAGTCGAGGGCGGCGGGCTTGGGGGCCACGATGGTGGCCAGCGCGTACTCGGCGTACGAGCCGGTGTCCGACCAGCCCAGCACCTCGTCGCCGACCTGCACATCCTCCACGCCCTCACCTAGGGCGTCCACCACGCCGGCGAGCTCGCGACCGGGGATGGACGGGAACTGGGTCGGGTACACGGCCTCCAGCATCCCGGAGCGGATCTTGCCGTCCAGCGCGTTCAGCCCGGCAGCCTTCACGCGGACACGGACCTGCCCGGGGCCGGGCTGCGGGACCTCGATGTCCGCCTCGTGCAGTACTTCCGGGCCGCCGAAACGGTCGAAAACGATGGCTTTCATGACGACTCCTAACGTTGCGCCACGCATTAGGTGGCTAGACACATAATCACTGTACAGCAAATATGTGGCTAGCCAAGTATTTGCTGCCGCCCGGACCGAGCGAGATCGACTGCGGCCGTGTCGTGCTCGGCTTCGAGAGCACAACGGCCCTCGTCATTCGCGGCCTGGGACAGCTGGCGCTGAGGACTTCTTGGCTCACACCGCTGCACCGTGCCGGAACCACGCCACGCCGAACCAGAATGTGACCCAAGAAGCCGGCATCGCCTGAACCCCAACGCCCAGCGCGATTGCGACCGGGTCCCGCCTCGGCACCGGGACGGCTGCTCCTGCGGGTCTCACCGCGAACGGGTCCTCATAGATGTGAGCGGCGCGGGCCTGACCGTCGAGCGCCTCACCCTCGAACCCGCTCCTGGCGCGCCGAACGGCGTCGGCTTGCGGCCGGCCCGTCAGCTCCGCGACGAGGTGAGCCTGGACCACTCCGGCGGACACGCCCGGTTGCGGCTGCATATGCGCTTCCGGCCGACGCCCAGCCAGATCGACGAACCCACCGGCCCGGCCGGCGCCGCCACGGGATGACGCGCCGGGCAGCCGACCGCGTCGATACGACGGCGCCTGGCCAGACCCGCCTCGCGTTCGTCGCCAGCTCGCGCAGGCCACCGGCGGCGCCGTCCGGGTGCCTGTGCAGGAAGGCGCCGAGTTCGGCCGCAGCCCAGCCGAGCAGCACCAGGCCCAGCACGACTTCCACGGTGCAGACAGCTGCCAGGGCGAAGACGACGACGGTGATCACTGCGATGGCTCCGTGAGGCGGATACCAGGAGGTATGGATGCGTTCACTGGCCCGAGCCTAGATTCGTCCCGGCGCCGTTCCGACTCCTCCACGGCGAGCAGAGCGGATCTTTGCCGTGCTCGCCATGATCCTTTGCCTGGTGCGAGTTTACTCGTCGATGGGTCGCGGGAGCCGGGGGCCGGGGGGAACGACCCTCGGCTCCCGCAGGTCAGGCCGGCATCGTCGTGGCCGCTTGGGCCTCGATAGGAAGCGGACGGAGGATCCGGTCCAGGCCGGTGCGGTGCAAGATCTGAGCGCATCGGCCCTGCGCCCCGGCCAGCACCAGCCGGGCTCCGAGCTGCCGCGCTCGCCGATCCGCGCCGGCCAGCGCGGACACGCCGTCGAAGTCGCAGAACGCCACCCGCGACAGGTCCACGACCACCACGTCGGGTCGGTCGGCCAGGACGCGTCCCATCTGGTCGAAGAAGTCGCCGATCGTCGCGGCCTGCAGTTCGCCCTGCAAGCCGATCACCGGGCACACATCCGAGTGCCACATCCCGATTGCCAGTCCGTCCTTCTGACCCTGGCCGCGCTCCTCCACCGGAATCACCTCACTCGACCCACACTGCCCGGATTTGCGCCGATCATGTGACAGTCGGGGGCCCAAATCACGGCCGGCCACGGCAAGTCGCCGTTCGTCACCGGCAGGCGGCGCTGATCGGCGCCCCGGCCGGAAACGTCGAGCTCGCGACGTGCTCGCAAGGAGCACGGGAGACCGCTGCGGTTGTTCGTGGGGGATGACCGGGCCGAGGACCACCACGATGTGGAGAGGTGACGGACGGCTCCGGCCGGTGGCTGGCCAAGGCCCGGCTGCCCGAGGACGTGGCTGGAACGGCCCGGCTGCACGCCATCGTGGGCCGTCGTGCACGAGCGGGCAGTTCCCAGGACCGCTGCTTCTCGTGGGTCCCTGGGCTTTCTTACTCGGCCGGACCAAGTCTCGGTGCTGCGCGGACGTGCGCGCGTTCGCCTTGTTTCCCGATGAGGCTCAGGTACTCGACGGGACCGGCGCTGGTGGCCCCGAACCAGTGCGGGGTGCGCGTGTCGAACTCCGCGGCCTCCCCGGGCTTGAGGGTGAGGTCGTGTTCCCCGAGTACGAGGCGGAGCGTTCCGTTGAGGACATAGACCCAGTCGTAGCCCTCGTGGGTGCGCAGGTCGGGTTCCGCATTGTCGCTTCCGGCCGGGAGGACGAACTTGTAGGCCTGGATTCCTCCGGGCCTCCGGGTCAGCGGCAGGATGACAGAGCCGTCCCCGCAGGGGATGGGGCGCAGATTGATGCGGGGGTCGCCGGTCGGCGGCGCATCGACGAGTTCGTCGAGTGTGACCCCGTAGGCGCGAGCGAGCGGGAGCAACTGCTCGAGCGTGGGGCGTCGCAGGCCCGCTTCGAGCCGGGACAAGGTGCTGGTAGAGATGCCGGTCTCCGCCGCGAGGTCGGCGAGCGTGACGTCTCGTTGCAGCCGAAGGCGTTTCAACCTCGGTCCGACAGCGTCAAGAGTGCGATCAATGGCTTCATCCACCCTCCCCATTTTGCCATTCGGCAACAGCATTTGCAGATTCGCCTTACCGGCCCGCACCATGAGGGACGCACCCGCGGATGGGTGCACGATCTGCCGGCGCCGATGGGCCGGCGGAGAGATCATCGCGAACGAAGAGGACGACCTTTGGCGCACGAATTCGACAAGGACTTCTGGGAGCGGCACTGGCAACAGGGGCGAGCCGGCGGCCCCGGATCCATGGGCGGCAACCCGCCGAACCCGTACCTCGCCCGTGAAACCAGCGGCCTGACACCGGGCACGGCACTGGATGCGGGGTGCGGCGGCGGTGCTGAGGCGATCTGGCTTGCCTCCCACGGCTGGCAGGTCACCGCAGCCGACATCTCGTCCGAGGCCCTTGCCCGCGCAGCCGAGCGCGCGGCGACGAGTGGGGCACCCGAGCGCTTGCAATGGGTTGAGGCGGATCTGAGCGTCTGGAGCCCGGGCGCGCAGTTCGACCTGGTCATGACCCACTACGCTCACCCGGCGATGCCCCAGCTGGAGTTCTACGACCGCATCGCGGGATGGGTGGCTCCCGGCGGCACGCTGCTCATCGTGGGACACCTGCACACCCCGGGCTCTACCGGCCACGGGCACCACCCTCCTGCCGAAGCGTCGGTCACCTCCGCGGCCATCACCGCGCGTATGGACGGCACAGAGTGGGAGATCGTCACCGCCGAAGAGCACCTGCGCACGCTCTCCGGCCTCGGGGGCCGAGCGGTCCCCCTCCACGATGTCGTCGTGCGCGCCACCCGACGCAGGTAATCCCACCACCCGACTGCGCCAGGCCGCTGCCCGGGCGCCGATTCACCGTGCCTTCGAGAAAGGAATCCCATGAGTACGGACCGATCCTCAGACGCGGGAGCCCCCGACCCGACCATCCAAGACCCACGACACCGACGTACGATCTTGGCCGGGGTCTGCATCGCGCTCGTGGCGGTCATCGCTTCGGTGTCCGGGCTGAACGTCGCCCAGCCGGAGCTCGCCGTCGCATTCGACGCCTCGCAAAGCGAGGTCCTGTGGTTCATCAACATCTACACCATCACCCTGGCCGCGTTGCTCCTGCCGCTCGGCGCGGTGGGCGACCGGTGGGGCCGCAGGCCGGTGCTGCTCGCGGGCCTGCTCGTCTTCGGAACAGCGAGTGCGGCGGCGGGCCTTGCAACGTCGTCCGAGATCATGCTCGCTGCTCGTTTCCTGAGCGGCGCAGGCGCAGCGATGATCATGCCGGTCACTCTCGCCGTCATCACCTCGACCTTCCCGGAGGAGGAGCGCTCCAAGGCGATCGGCGTGTGGACCGGCGTCACCGGCGGTGGGGGCATCTTGGGGATGTACCTGTCGGCCGTCCTGGTCGACCTGGCGAGCTGGCGGTGGCTCTTCGTCCTGCCGATCGTGCTCGTCGCCGTCGCCATGGTCATGGCGCTGCGATCCATCCCGAACTCGCGCGAGACGTCTGGGCCCGGGTTCGACGCCGTCGGTTCGCTGTCGTCCGTGGTCGCGGCGGTCGGGCTCGTCTCCTTCCTCCACGAGGGTCCCGAACGAGGCTGGACCGCGCCCGCGACGCTCCTGAGCCTCCTCGTCGGCGTCATGGCCGCTGCCGGCTTCGTGGCATGGGAGCTGCGCCGACAGACTCCGCTCCTCGATGTCCGCCTGTTCCGTGAGCGAGGTCTCGCGAACGGTTCCGTGTCGCTCTTGGCGGTCTTCGGCGTGCAGGCGGGGATCTTCGTGGTCCTCTTCCCGTACTTCCAGGCGGTGCTCGGCTGGTCCGGTCTGCGTTCCACCTTGGCGCTCATGCCGATGGCGCTGCTGATGATGTTCGCCTCCGGCCTCGCCCCGCAGGTGGCCGCACGCATCGGCAGCCGCTCGACGATGGCGTCGGGGATCGTCCTGGGCGGCGCGGGGCTGGTCCTCATGGCCAGCTTCGTCTCCGTCGACGGCGGCTACCTCTCGATCCTCCCCGGGATGCTCGCCATGGGACTTGGCATGGGATTGACGATGACGCCCTCCACCGAGGCCATCACCACCGCCTTGCCGCGTGAGCGTCAAGGCGTCGCATCCGCACTCAACGACGTCACCCGGGAGTTCGGCACCGCGCTCGGTGTCGCACTGCTCGGAGCGGTCTTGAACGCCGGCTACCGCGGCGCCATCGACTCCCGGCTCGGCGGAGTGCCGGACGCCGCCGCCGCCAACGCCCGCGAGGGCGTCGCCAACGCCCTCGCGGCCGCCGACGGGGCCGGTCCCCAGGCGCAGGCGCTGACCCGAGCCGCCCAAGAGTCCTTCGTCGACGGCTGGCAGCAGGCCATGTGGGCAGGCGCAGCAGTCATGGCGGTCCTGTTCGTCTACGTTCTCGTGCGAGGCCCGCAGCGACGGACCCCAGGTTCCGGCAGGAACAGCCGTGCATCCAACGAAGTAGCCGCCGACCTGCGCTGACTCACCAAGGGGACGCTCACCGGAACACCCCCGCACGCGCGGAGATCTTCCGCTTCTCAGCGCAGCCAGGGCCGGGACCCACCGGTCAGCCCCCCACACGCGGGGATCTTACCGACGGTCAGAAGGGCATCGCCGCCGCTCATCGCCGCGAGGCCGAGGGCCGCACGCTGCCGGGGAGGCCCGACCTCGAGGCGGGTCCCCCGCGCGTCAGCCGCCGTTCGGGCGCGGCCGGGCACGTACGTGAGCGCGTTCCCCCTGGGGCCCGAACAGGATGAGCAGCTCGACCGGCGTGGCCCCGGCATTCCCCATCCAGTGCGGGACATGCGTGTCGAATTCGGCCACCTCACCAGGCGCCAGGATGAGGTCCTGGTCACCGAGCACGAGCCGTAGCCGGCCGCTGAGCACGTAGAGCCACTCGTAACCTTCATGGCGCTGCGGATCGGGCGCCGTAGGGCCCGTCGCCCCGGGAATGATCAGCTTGTACGCCTGGGTGCCGCCCGCCTTGTGGGTCAGCCGGATGTACGTCATGCCGTCGCGCTGGATCGGCCGCAGGTGGACGCGCGGGTCGCCGGTCTGCGGTGCCCCGATGAGCTCCTCCAGTGGCATGCCGTGGGCCCTGGCCAGCGGGAGGAGGAGTTCGAGGTTCGGCCGCCGCCCGCCGCTCTCCAGACGCGACAGAGTGCTCTCCGAAATGCCGGTTTCCGCGGCCAGCTCGGCCAGGGTCAGGCCGCGATGGCGGCGCAACCGCCGAAGCCTCGGCCCCAGGGCCGTCAGCGCGGCCTCGAGATCGTCGTCCACAGTGGCCATCCTTGCCGGCTCGGCAACGAGGAACGCAAGCGCCGGACGCGGGTCCACGTCCGGTCATGGCGTCAACCGTCCACGGATGCGCTCGATTCCCTCCGTGCGTCTCTTGCCGGGGCGGCAATTTTTCGTGCGTCCGCATCCGGGAGTGACGCAGACTCGCAGCCGTGCGACGCCGGCCAGGCGCCCACCACGTCACTGCCGGCCGCGGTCAGAGCCGGCCACAGTCAGAAAGGACGCTCGCGGTGAGCACCCAACCCCTTCAGAGCGCCGGCCACGATCCGGGCGACGACCGCGTCATCCCGCCGGGTCAACGGCCGGCGGCGAGCGACCACTCACCTTCCGCACAGCGGCTGCGCTACCCGGCGGTCATCGTGTTGTGCCTCACCCAGCTCATCCTGGTGATCGACAACAGCGTGGTGAACGTCGCGCTGCCGCAGATCCGGCACGCGCTGGGCTTCTCGGCGACCGGACTGTCCTGGGTGGTCACCTCCTACGCCCTGGTCTTCGGCGGTCTGGTCCTGCTCAGCGGAAAGGTGGGGTCGATCATCGGCCCGCGCCGCGCGTTGCTGATCGGCGTGTCGATCTTCACCGTCGCCTCGGCGCTGGGCGGGGCGGCCACGATGCCGGCGATGCTCATCGCCGCGCGCATCCTGCAAGGTCTGGGAGCGGCGCTCGCCGCGCCGGGCACGCTCGTGCTGCTGATGTCGATCACCAGGCCCGGTCCGCAGCGCGCCCGGGCGATGACCGTGTTCGTGCTGGCCATCAGCATCGGCGCCGCGCTCGGTCTGCTCCTCGGCGGGCTGCTGACCACGTCACTGGGCTGGGAATGGGTCATGTTCGTCAACATCCCCATCGGCCTGGTCGTCCTCGTCGGGGTACGCCTGCTGGTGCCGGAGGCGCCCCGCGCGCCGGCCCGCCTGGACGTCGGCGGGGCCGTCGCATCCACGACCGGCATGACCGCCCTGGTCTACGGCCTCATCAACGCCGAGTCGCAGGGCTGGGCCAGCCCGCCGGTCCTCGTCTCGTTCGCGCTGGCGATCGCCGGGCTGCTCGCCCTGGTCCTCATCGAACGGCGCCACGCCGCCCCGGTCGTGCCGCTGGAGTTCTTCACACAGATGCGCAGCGCCGCCCCGCTGGTGGCCATGATGCTCATCCCGGCGGGCCAGGCCGGTTTCCTCTACTTCGCCGCGCTGTTCACCCAGAACGCCCTGGGCTTCACCCCGCTGCAGACGGGGTTGTCCGTCCTGCCCTTCAGCGCCGCGCTACTCGTCACGAACGTCCTGACCAGCCGTCTGGTGACGCGACTCGGAGAGCGGATCGTCGGCTCCCTCGGGATGGCCGGCTTGCTCGCGGGGTTGGTGTGGATGTCGCGGATCGACGCCGCCGACACCTTCGCGGGCGGCCTGCTCGGGCCGTTCGTCCTGCTCGGCCTCGGCGCGGGGCTGACCATCGCGCCGCTCACCGCCGTCATCATGCACCAGGCGCCCCCCGCCCATGTCGCCGCCGCGTCCAGCCTCAACCAGGCCATGCAGCAACTCGGCGGCGCGCTCGGCCTGGCCGTGATGACCACCGTGTACGGCAGCGCCGCCGCGGGCGGAGCCGGCGAGGCGGGGGCGATCGCCACAGCCCTCACCGCCGGGGTCGTCTTCCCCCTGCTCGCCCTGACCCTCTTCGCCACGTGGGCCCGCCCCACCACGACCACGCACTGACCGACACGACACAAGAGAACGGAGAACCACGATGAGCGACGCCCACGTTCCCACCAGCCCGATCACCGGCGATGACACCAGCCCGCAGGAGTTCACACGCTCCTGGCAGCAGTGGAGGGCCGGCTGGGAGCAATGGCTCACCCAGCCCCTGGGCTGGCTGGCCGCCACCTCGCACGAATGGCTCGACGACACGCCCCGGCACTATCCCGGGCTGCCCGGCCGGTGGTGGCAGCACGGGGACGCCATCCACATCGACCCGGAGGGCACCCCGATGGCGTTGGGAGAGGAAACCTTCACCGCCGAACGCCGGTTCACCCTCGCCGGCGCCCCCGACGACCTCCGGGTCGCCGTGGGCGAACGGGAGGTGGGCATCACCTACCGGGGCACGTACCTGATCGTGGCCTACGACCCGAACTCACCGGCACGACGCGACTTCGACGGCGTGCCCGTCTACGAGCCCAGCCCGCGATGGGTGCTGCCGGGCCGCCTCGAACGCTATGACTCGCCCACCTCCGTGACGCTCGACTCCGTCGGCTGGAGCACCCACACCCACGAAACGCCCGGCCTGGTGCACTTCGAGTACGCCGGCACCAAGCACACCCTCCAGGTGCTCAGCTCACACGGAATGCTGCTCACGGTCTTCACCGACGCCACCAGCGGCGTCACCACCTACGGGGCCGGCCGCTCCCTGGACATCCCCAGCCCGGACAGCGAGGGCAATGTGATGCTCGACTTCAACCGCACCGTCAACCTGCCGTGCGCGTTCAGCGAGCACTTCCCCATCTGCCCACTGCCGCCATCGACCAACCGGCTCCCCTTCGCCATCGAGGCCGGAGAGAAGACACCCCGCTGAGGGAACTGAGCGCGTGAGCGAACGGCACGCACACGACCCTCAACGCCGCCCGGCGTATCGCGGTGCGGCCCTGGCCAGCCCGATCCGCAGACCTGCATCCTGATCCGGCGCGCGCCGGATCAGGACGGCGGTCTGATCCGGCGTGATCCGCCGGTCAGCTCGACTTCTGCCCGTCGAGCGTCTCCCGCAGGATGTCGGCGTGCCCGGCGTGCTCGGCCTCGGTGATGTCGATCTCGACGGACCATCTCTTGGCTTCCATGAAATCCTTGCTCAGCTTCGAGGAACGATCTTGAGGGACCTCACCAGTGTGTCGACGTCGGGCCACAAGCGCCGGTGGGTGTCGGGAATGGTGATCCACAGGACCGCGGGCCGAGGGCGTCCCGTGTCGACCGCGATGGCGACCGACAGCTCCTGCCTGGCCTTGCGCCCGTCCGGGCTCGGCGGCATCTGGATCATCCGGGCGATCAGCCAGCCACGCCGCACCGGCTGCGAGGCGATGTCACGGCCCTTCGTCCCGGCGGGGAACGCGTTGCCCTGTTTGTAGTCGAGCATCGCCCGGGCGGCGTCGTAGAGGCTTTCTCCGGCATCGAGGTCTGACCACAGGTGCTGGGAGTCGATGTCGGCCCACCACTCGCGATCGTCGTCCGGGCCGTAGGTCTCGGTCAGCAGCGTCTGGCGGAGGTTGTAGCGGCCGTCCTTGATGGGGCCGTCGCCGATCGGCCGACTCCGCCGCCACGGGGAGCCCAGCTCGGCGAACGACAGCCCGGTTTTGGGATCGGTCACCCTACCGATCACGGCGGAACCCCGGCCCCGGTAGCGGCGGAGCGTGACGACTCTCCCCTCGGGGATCCTCGTGACCTCGACTTCGCTCCGGGACGGGGTCGCCGTCGCACGGGCCGGGGTGGGCGACGGCTCGGCGGTCGGAGGGCTGATGGGAGCGGCCGTCACGCTCGGATACGGGCTCGGCATTGAAAGGGGCGCCGGAGCGGATCCGCCATCGACGGCCATGGGGATGCCGATGACGAGTTCGGCGAGGAGGACGGCGGCACCGAGGAGCGGGATCCACGATGGGAACGGCGCCATGAGCCGTCGCATGCGGTGGGAGGTGTGCGGCATGGGTCAGCCCTCCCGGGGGATCAGGGTGAGGCCGGCGAGCCGGGCCTGTTCGACGCTCTCGTGCAGGGATGCTTCGAGGTGCTTGGCGCGCTCGGTCAGCTCGCCGACCTCGCCGGCTGCCAGGTCGTCCCGCACGGTTCTGGAGAGCAGCTCGCGATAGGCGTCGCCGTCATCTGCCAGGTCCTGCAGGGTCCGCCACTCGGCGTACACCTCCTCGGCCTCTTCAGTACGCCGCGCGTACTCCTCCAGGGAGGAGATGCGCCGAGCCAGCGCGCGGGTCGCCACCTCGAGAGCCTCGTCCTGGGATTGGAGCATGGCGGAGATGCGTTCGGTGAGGCGCCCCGACCGCGCGCCTGCCTGCTCGCGCCGCAGCCGGGTCAGCTCGGTCAGCGTCTCGGCGATCTCCCATTCCTGGCGGGGCAGGACAACCCGGTTCGCGATGTCGTCGAGCAGGCCGTCCCGATCGAGCCTGGACCGCAACACCGTCGCGGTGGCGGCCACCGTCCGCTCCAGCAGCGCGGCGTCCATCGGCTCCAGCATCGCGGCGGTCACGTACCTGCCGCGGTGGCGGCGGCCGTATCCCGCCACGGGCGACTCGCCCGCCAGTGCCAGGAGCACCAGGAAGGCCGCCGCCTGCACGGACAGGCCGGCGAGGAAGAACGCGGTGAAGCCGTACCGGATCAATATGACGAGCATGGCCGCCTGCAGCAGCAGCCCGGCAAGGAGCACGAGCCGGCCACGGTGGACCAGGCCGACGACGAGCGGGAGGAAACTCCACAGCGCCGACTGAGGTAGGGCGGTCAGGACGTCACCGAGCGTCCGCCCGCCCCAGGCGGGCCGCTCAGGAGTAGGCGGCAGGAGCTCCGGTTGGGCGGCCATCAGCCGGCGGTGACCCTCGGGAAGGCTGGGGTCGAGGACGATCGCGCTCACGAACCGTGACTATCTCAAGAGGCCGTTTCCGCGCGCTTGCGGGCCGCTTGCACGAGGGCGGGCGGAACGGGTCGCCTGGCCAGTGTCGCCGCCTAGCGAGTCGAAGGCTCCTGTGTTCGGCAGGTGCGTGGGATCAGACACGGCTGCGCGCCGTCCACAGCTCGGGGAACACGTTCTTCACGGCCCGCTTCTCCAGCCACGCCACGCCCGCCGAGCCCCCGGTTCCGGTCTTGGCGCCCATCGCGCGCCTGGTCGCCACGAGATGATCGTTGCGCCAGCGCCACACCAGCTCGCCGACGTCCGTCAGCGCCTCGCCGAGCCGTGCCAGGTCGGCGTCCCGATCGCCTGAGTAGATCTCCGTCCACACGGCCTCGACCTCCGCGGACGGCTCGTACCGCTGCGACAGATCCCTTTCCAATACGGCCCGCGGTACGGCGTGACCGCGCCGCGCGAGGAATCCCAGCACCTCGTCGTACAGGCTCGGCTGGTGCAGCGCCTTCTCCAGTTCCGCGTGGACGCGCGGCGCACCCCGGTGCGGCACCAGCATGGACGACGACTTCTCGCCGAGCAGGAACTCCATCCGCCGGTACATCGCCGACTGGAAGCCGGAGCCCTCGCCCAGTGCGGCTCGGTAGGCGTTGAACTCGGTGGGGGTGAGCTGTGACAGCGGCCGCCAGGAGGCGTTCAGTGCCTCGAGTTCGCGTACGCTGCGCTTGAGCGCGTCCATCGCGACGGGCAGCCGGTCCTCGCGCAGTGCGCGGCCGGCGGTCTCCCACTCGTGGACGATGACGGTGAACCACAGCTCCATGACCTGGGTGGTGACCAGGAACGCCATCTCTCCGGGGTCGTCGGAGAGTGGGTGTTGGAGGTGGGCGAGGACGTCCGCATGAACGTAGTCCTCGTACGGGGTCGTGCCCGCGAAGTCGAGGTTCGGGGATTCCGAACCGACACCGGCTTCTCGGGACTCGGGGTGATGCGACATCGCTGTCTCCTCGAGGCGTGCCACCGGGTAGCGGTCCGCTCCCTTCCTCTCGGCACTGGAGCCCCGGTCCCCTCGGGCCCGTCCGTCTCGATACGGCGTCGAGCCCACCAGGCATGATGCGGGATTGTGTCCCGATATGGCAAGTATCGCCGTGCTCGGCTACGGCGCCGTCTTTCCCGCGCCGCTTCCCCGGCCTCCGCTTGGCCATCCCGTTCGAGGAGCTGCGCTACCGCGACACGGCCCCGGTTTACGCCCATCGCATGCCGTCGTCGGAGCAGCGGATGCGGCAGGCCGTCGTCGCCGTGGGGCACCGCGGGCGGCGGGCCGGCCGCACCCGGCAGACCGTGCGGGTCGCATACGCGCTGTCCGAGATGGAGGCAGGCACGCCCGCCGGCGCCTCAGGAGGAGCTGCTGAAGTTCCTGCGCTCGGTGTCGGATCCCATCAGGCTCCAGATACTGCGCCTGCTGGCCGCACGGCCGCGCTCGACCCGCGAGATCGCCGGGTGGATCGGCTCGCCGAGGCCGCCATCTCCAGACACCTGAAGCTCCTCGCGGAGGCCGGGTGGGTGAGCCTGAAACCGTTGTGGGGGCGATCACCTGGCAAGGCCCCATCGGGATCGAGGGCCCGGATGCGCTGCCGCTACGCTTCGGCCGATCAGGCATGCGGCCCGCCCTCCTCTCGGGGAGGGCGGGCGCCGCCGTCAGAAGAGGCCGGACGAAAACTTCATCACGGCCTCTCAACTGAGGCGCGGGAGTAGAGGCCCGCCGACGGATCGAGTTTGGTTCGGGCCTCGAAAATTACGCCAATGGCGGCGAAAACTACACATCGGAAGCGGGCGAAAATGGTGAAAGTTTCACCGCTCGGCGTGCCCTGATGTGCTCACCGAAGGGAAAGGGCCCAGGCTGGAAGCACGGGCCTAGCGAGAGGTCTGCCGACGAAGATCACGGCTCGTTGACGGACCTCGGCCACATTGGATGTACTCAGCGGCATCGCACCACAGCGTAGCGAGGGTCAAGGATGACCCCGCAAGGTGCGCAATTGTTAGCGCTAACAATGCATTCGGTCCGCTGCATATCGGCACCACCGGAGGTCAACCGTGCAGGCAAGTCCACTTCACCCGTCTCCGGGCCGACGCCGTTCACATTGGAGTAGTGCGATGACATGGTTACCTCAACGGGCCAGGCCCCTCGTGGCCCGATGGACGAGTGCGGCAACGGCGATTCTCGTGGCAGCCGCAGTCAGCGTCGTGGTCATGACACAGGTCACCACGCGCCCGGCGCTGGCGCTCAACAACGGCGTGGCACGTACCCCGCCCATGGGATGGAACACCTGGAACACGTTCGGATGCAACATCAACGAAACGCTCATCCGGCAGATGGCAGATGCCATCGTGGCCGCCGGCATGCGGGATCTGGGTTACCGGTACGTCGTGGTCGATGACTGCTGGTTCAACCCGGACCGGGACGCGCAGGGCAACCTGCAGGCTCACCCGACACGGTTCCCGAGCGGCATGCGGGCTCTCGGCGACTACCTGCACGCTCGTGGTCTGTTGTTCGGCATCTACCAGTCTCCGATGGATCAGACCTGCGCGCAGTACTTCGACGCCTTCCCCGGGGCGACCGGCAGCCTCGGCCACGAGGCGCAGGACGCCCGCCAGTTCGCCGCCTGGGGCGTGGACTTCCTCAAGTATGACTGGTGTTCGCCAAGCGGAACGATCAATGACCAGGTGACCGCGTTCGCGAAGATGCGGGATGCGCTGGCCGCCACTGGCCGGCCCATCGTGTACAGCATCAACCCGAACAGCATCCACGAGAAGACCGGCCCACTTCGCAACTGGAGCGATGTGGCCAACATGTGGCGCACCACCGAGGACATCACCAACGCGTGGGACACCGGCCAGACCAACGGGTACCCGATGGGCATCCAGAACATCGTCAACGTCAATGTGCCGCTGGCGTCCTACGCCGGGCCGGGCGGCTTCAACGACCCGGACATGATGGAGGTGGGCCGCAGCGGCCTGACCGCCACGGAGCAGCGTAGCCACTTCGCGCTCTGGGCCGTCATGGCCGCGCCGCTGATCGCGGGGAACGACCTTCGCAGCGCCAGTGCGGAGACCTTGGCCATCTTGAAGAACGCCGACCTGATCGCAGTCAATCAGGATCCACTCGGACTGCAGGCCGTCCAGGTCTCCAACGACGGCACCCGCCGCGTGCTCGCCAAGCGGCTCGCCAACGGCGATGTCGCCGTGGCGCTGTTCAACCAGGGTGGCTCCACGACGACGATCTCCACCACCGCCGCCGCGATCGGCAAGACGGGTTCGTCGTTCACACTCCGCGATCTCTGGACCGGGGCGAGCTCGACCAGCAGCGGCACCATCTCGGCAACGGTGCCGGCGCACGGCACCACCGTCTTCCGCGTCAGCGGCGGCGGAACCTCGACCCCACCGCCCTCCTTCCGGCTGCGTGGCGAAGCGTCCGGCCGGTGCCTGGACGTCAATCAGGCATCCTCGGTCAACGGCGCCCAGATGCTGATCTGGGACTGCCACAACGGGGCCAACCAGCAGTTCACTGAGAGCGGGCGGGCACTGCAGGTGCTGGGCAAGTGCCTGGACGCGCCCCTCAACGCCACCCCCGGCGCCCGCGTACAGATCTGGGACTGCAACGGCGGCGCCAACCAGCAATGGATCTTCAACGGCAACGGCACGATCAGCAACGCCCAGAGCGGGCTATGCCTGGACGTCGACGGAGCGAACACCGGTAACGGCACCGCCGTGATCCTGTGGAACTGCCACACCGGCGCCAACCAACGCTGGGCACGCGCGTAAGCGGCACGTCAAAGCGGCCGCGGAACGCCGCGGCCGCCGGGACGAGTTCGAGCCGGCCGGCGTCGATGGGGACTGTACGGCTACCTGGCCACCCACCCGCCACCCGCCCCTCAGGCTGAGGTCATCTGCCGCGACCGGGCCCCAGCCCAAAAGCAGCGCCAAGATCGCGCCGGGCGCGGCGTTCACCACCAGGTCGCCGAGCCCGGCCCGGGCGTTGCCTCTCAAGCTGGCCGCCAGCTCATCGGCGTTGTATGCCAGGCCCAGGGTGAGCAGCAGCAACACGACGCCGATCTCGGCTCCGGCAGCGACGAACTCCTCGCTGGTGGCCAACGGCAGGATGCCGCCGGTGCCGAACGCCGGCCCGGCGATCAGATACAGCGGATCGGCGAGATACCCACCCGCAACGCCAACGCGCCGAGCAAACCCAGAGCGAGGATGATCGCACCGAATTCCAGGAACAGCAGAGCCGTGTGGTGCACCCGCGGCCTGCCCTCGGGCCAGGATGTCGGCCACGGCGTTGACACCCTCTGCGCCGTCCACCACGACCACCAGGTCACCGGCGGCCAGAACGAAGTCCGGGGCAGGGCTCGCATACACCTGCCCGCCGCGGACGACGGCCACGATCGAGGCGCCGGTACGGGTGCGCACCCGCGCAGCGCCCATCGGACGGCCCGCGTACGGCGAGTCAAATGCGCGATCAAGACATTCCCTGACATCGCAGCATCCTGCGCCGCGTCCTACCTGCACAAATCGGGCGTTTTCGCAGGTGTTGCGGTAGCATCCCTATCGAGGTTCCGGTTCATACCTGCAGGTCGCAGCGCATCCAGCGAGCGATTGTGGTGCGCAGGAGGTGAGTACGGTGCCTGTCCGGCACGACGGTGAGCAGCCCCGGCGGGACCACTACACGGTGCTCGGCGTGGAAAGAACGGCGTCCGCGGCGCAGATCACGTCGGCCTACCGCCGACTGATGCGCGTGCTGCATCCGGATGTCCGCCCCGCCGAGCCGGCGGCACGGGAACGGTTCGCCGAGGTGATCGACGCCTATGCCGTGCTGCGCGACCCCGCCCGGCGCGCCGCCTACGATGCCGAGAGCGGACACGACGCTCCACTCGGAGGCCGGCCAGTTGCCGTCAGGGTCACGCGTACGCCGGATCCTGATCTCGACGTGTCGGCGGGAGCCTTTCACCGGCGTGCTCCGGCTCACGTGGCCGGCGTGATCGTCGACCTTTCTCCTGGTGTGGCGCCGTTGGAACACACGCTGCTGCGGGTGGGGCCGGCCCGGCTCCACCCGGCTCGCAGGGATTCGCGCGACATGCCTCTCCTCGGCTGGCCCACCGCACCCCTGTGGTGGCTCTGAAACCCCGAAGGCAGTGTTCGTGCCATGACGAGGAGGGTGTGAGGAAGGAGGCTGTCGATGACCCGACCTGTCGGTATCGACCTGGGAACGACCAACTCGGTCGTCTGCGTGCTGGAAGCCGGCGAGCCCACCGTTGTTACCAACACCGAAGGATCGCGGACTACCCCTTCGGTGGTCGCGTTCGCCAAGAGCGGTGAGGTGCTGGTCGGCGAGATCGCCAAACGCCAGGCGGTGACCAACGTCGAGCGCACCGCACGCTCGGTGAAACGCCACATGGGCGACGCGTCGTGGCGCTTCCCCGAAACGGGGAGCATCGACGGCAAGCGGTACACCGCACAGGAGATCTCCGCCCGGGTGTTGCAGAAGCTCAAGCGCGACGCCGAGGCCTACCTCGGCGAACGTGTCACGGAGGCCGTCATCACCGTGCCGGCCTACTTCGACGACGCGCAGCGCACCGCCACCAAAGAGGCGGGGGAGATCGCCGGGCTGAAGGTGCTGCGGATCATCAACGAGCCCACGGCGGCCGCGCTGGCGTACGGCCTGGACAAGGAGAACGACCAGACCATCCTGGTCTTCGACCTAGGTGGCGGCACGTTCGACGTGTCGCTGCTGTCCATCGGCGAGGGCGTGGTCGAGGTCAAAGCCACTGCGGGCGACACTCACCTCGGCGGCGACGACTGGGACCAGCGGGTCGTCGATCACCTGGTCACCCAGTTCAAGAATGCCCACGGGGTGGACCTGTCCAAGGACAAGATGGCGACGCAGCGGATGCGTGAGGCAGCCGAGCGGGCCAAGATCGAGCTGTCGTCGACCAGTGAGACCTCGATCAGCCTGCCCTACATCACCGCCTCCGACCAGGGCCCGCTGCACATGGACGAGAAGCTGACCCGCGTGCAGTTCCAGCGGCTCACCCAGGACCTGCTGGAGCGCTGCAAGGGCCCCTTCCACCAGGCGATCGGCGATGCCAGGCTGCAGACCTCCGACATCGACCACGTCATCCTCGTCGGCGGCGCCACGCGCATGCCGGCCGTCGTCGACCTGGTACGGGAGCTGACCGGCGGCAAGGAGCCACACAAGGGCGTCAACCCGGACGAGGTGGTGGCGATCGGCGCCGCCCTGCAGGTCGGCGTGCTCAAAGGCGAGGTCAAGGACGTCCTGCTGCTGGACGTCACCCCGCTGTCGCTGGGCATCGAGACCAAGGGCGGCATCATGACGAAGCTCATCGAGCGCAACACCACGATCCCGACCAAGCGCTCGGAGGTTTTCACCACGGCCGACGACAACCAGCCGTCCGTGGCCATCCAGGTCTACCAGGGCGAGCGCGAGATCGCCGCGTACAACAAGAGGCTCGGCATGTTCGAGCTGACCGGCCTGCCGCCCGCGCCGCGAGGGGTCCCGCAGATCGAGGTCACGTTCGACATCGACGCCAACGGCATCATGAACGTCTCCGCGAAGGATCTCGGCACGGGCCGGGAGCAGTCGATCGTGATCACCGGCGGTTCGGCGCTGCCGAAGGACGACATCGATCGGATGGTGCGCGCGGCGGAGCAGCACGCCGAGGAGGACCGCCGCAGGCGCGAAGCGGCCGAGACCCGCAACAACGCCGAGACGCTCGTCTACTCCACCGAACGGCTGCTGCGCGACAACCCGGACAAGGTGCCCGCGGACGTCAAGTCCGAGGTGGAGGCCGCGCTCGCCGACCTGAAGGACAAGCTGAAGGGCGACGACGTCGAGGCCATCAGGCAGGCCGCGGAGAAGGCGTCGGCCACCGCCCAGAAGATCGGTCAGGCGATCTACGCGCAGACGCAGGGCACCGCCCCGGGTGGCAGCACGGGCACGGGCGGAGGTACAGGTGATCAGCACAGGGCCGGGGAAGAGGAGGTCGTGGACGCGGAGATCGTCGATGAGGACAAGCGCCAGGAGGGTGAGCGATGAGCCGCCGGCCCGATCCCGCACAGCGGGGGCGGCTGCCCGCCCAGAGCGCAGGCGACAGGACCGACTCCGCCGGCACGCCGTCGCCGAATCGCGACGCGCTGACGTCGCCGCCACGGACCCCGGCGGGCCGGGCCGCGGGACGGCCACGGTCACGGACGGCGCGGCTGCAGGCCGACCTCGCCGAACGCACCGCCGACTTGCAGCGGCTCAAAGCGGAGTACGACAACTACCGCAAGCGAGTCCAGCGCGACCAGTCAGTCATGTACGACATCGGGGTGGCGCATGCGCTCCGCAGCCTGCTGCCCGTTCTCGACGCCATCACCCGGGCCCGCGAGCTCGGCGACGTCTACGGCGGCTTCCAGTTGGTTGCCGAGACACTGGAAGCGGAACTCGCGGCGCTCGGCCTGGAAGCCTTCGGCGTGCCGGGCGAGACCTTCGACCCCACGCGCCACGAGGCGGTGGGGTATGTGCCCTCGGCCCGGACCGGCCGCGTGACCTGCAGCGAAATCCTGCTCCGCGGCTATCGGGTCGGTGACCATCTGCTGCGCCCGGCTCGGGTCACGGTCACCGGGCCGCCTCCGCAGGGCGCGGGCTTACACCCAACGGGCAGACCGAGCAGGTAGCACCGTAGGTAGCAAGCGACACCATCACGGCACGGGCCCCGGCCGCGCACGGCGGCCTGGTCCCCAGCACCTGCCACACCGGTGCTTACCCAGGTGCCCGTCGCCTCTCAACCTCAGAGTGCCAACCAGAGAATCGATCATCTCAGCGAAGGCGCACCCAGATCAGGAAGGGAGGCGAACACCCGTGCGCCGCCTGACCAACACCCTCAAGACCGCCGCCCTGCTCGCCTGTTGACCTCCGTCGCCCTGGCGCTGGGCTACTGGGCGGGCGGCCGCACCGGGCTGATCGTGGCCCTCATGCTCGCCGCGGGCCCCGACGTCGCGGCGTACTTCTTCTCCGGCAGGCTCGCGTTGCGGGCGATGCGGGCCCGGCCGAGGTGCCGGGCGTCTTCGCCATGGTCGCCGAGCTGGCTGCCGCAGCGGGTCAGCCCATGCCGCGCCTGTAGGTGAGCCCGATCCGCCAGCCGAACGCCTTCGCCACCGGCCGCAGTCCTCGCTACGCGGCCGTGTGCGTTACCGAAGGCATCCTCGAGCTGCTGAGCGCGCGTGACCTGCCGGCCGTGCTCGGCCACGAACTGGCCCGCGTCTACAACCGCGACATCCTGCTGTCCAGCGTCGCCGCCACGCTGGCCCGAGGCATCACCATGCTCGCCAGCCGTGCCAGGAGTTCGCCGCCGATGACGACGGCGCCGTCCTCACGGGCGACCCCCTGGCCCTCGCCGAGGCGCTGGAGAAGATCCACGCTTGGACGCGCAGGATGCCGCTGCCCGCCGCCGGGCAGCGCGACATCCCGGCGCGGCCCCCATCGCCCACGTCTCCCGGCAGGGTCCGCGGGCAGTTGCACAGCCGGCAACCAGCCGAGCGTGAAGAGCTGTCGGCGTCGGCGATCACGAGGGCGCACCGGCCGGCGCATCGATCGGCAGCGCGGGGCGGAGGTCGTGGATCGGGCATCGCGGGGTGACTGTCATTCACCTTCCCGCTTGCCGTCTGCCATCAGGACACCCACGGACACGACGCTCCGCTGCGCCGTCCGTGGCAGGAGGCCTACCGGTCGGGTCGCCCCGGGCCGCCGACCCGCGGCAGAGGTCCACCGGCACCTCGCCCGTACCGAGCGGCGGGGGAACCGGCACAGGCGCCGCCGGCTCTCCCGCGCCGACCAGGCCGGACCGGCTGGCCGCGAGGATGAGATCGGCGATCAGCTCGGGCGCGTCGTTCATGGGCACGTGACCGCAGCCGGGCAGCCACACCAGCCGCGCCCGCGGGATCATCGTCAGCACCCGTGCCGCCTGGCGGCCGGGCAGAATGCGGTCGCAGCTGCCCCAGGCGATCGTCACGGGGATGCCGGGGATTTCGCCGCTGAACAGGTCAGGTGCCCGCCCGGCCCGCAACGTCGCGGTGAACCCCCGCGCCTCGCGCAGCGCCCGCAGTCCCGCCACGACGGTCTCCGGCGTGCAACGCCCGGTCTGTCCGTACAGGGTGCCGGTCAAGACGGCCTGCCCGGCGGCGGTCCTTGACAGCCGCTCCAGTGCACCCTCGGGCAGCAGCCGGGTGCCGTACCAGGCCGCGGTCAGCATGCCGAACGCGTACCGCCGTTCGGCCGCTGTCCAGAACCCTGCCGGGGCGAGCGCGGTCACGCTGCGGGCCAGGCCCGCCTGCGCCAGCCGCAACGCGATCAGCCCGCCGAGGGAATGCCCCACCACGTGCGGCCGATCGAGTCCCAGCGCGGCGAACAGCGCACGCAGCGCGGACACCGTGGTCGGGAGGTCGCGAGGCACGGAGGGGGGCAGATCCGGGGACTGCCCGAACCCGGGCAGATCCACCGCGATCGTCTCGCGCGCGTCGATCAGGTGCGGCACCACCGCGTCCCACGCGCGCCGGTGGTGACCGATGCCGTGCAGGAGTACGACCGGCTCCCCGGTCCCGCGCCGCTCGCAGGCCATGGTGACCGGCGCCAGACCGGCCAGTTGGCCTTCCACGAAGCGCGCCGCAGCAGCTTCTCGGAGGTTGGCCGCGTGCGGAGAAGGGAAGGACGCCGACGGTGCGCCCGCTGCGATCGGGGAGGAGATCCGGGCAGCAGGAAGCGTCGCGGCGCGGAGCACCTTGCGCGGGCCTTCGGCCGCGGAGCGCAGGGAGGAAAGCAGCGCGCCCATGAGATCACCTCACCGAGCCACGGTCTCCTTCACGTAACCAGGACCAGCATAAATTGAGCCTACTTCTTCTCAACTTTCTGAGGCTGGAAGAATTCCCTTCGTGGTGGCCCAGGTACGGCAACCCTGGTAACAATGAAGAATTTTCACCGGCTATACCGCTGACCTGCGGTGATGTACGGCTCTTTGGCTGAAGTCTCGATTCATTCACTTTAGAAGGTTTTTAATCTCCGATTAGCCTCAATTCGTCAGCGGGCTGTGTTGCGTGAGTGGCTCCGCAGTTTGCCCGTAATGTCCCCGAGGCGGTTGGGGTGGGCCGTCGCATGTCGCTGCGGGGGCGCCGGGTTCCACGGGCCCGGGGCTGGGCTCCTTCCTGATCGTTGCGGCGAGGTCCGGCCCTCAGGCGAGGGCGGGCAGGTCGGTGAGGCGCTGCCAGGCCAGGACGAACGCCTGGGCCCAGGGCCAGGTGCGTTCGATCCGCAGGTAGCGACGCCGGGCGTGGGCGCTCAGGCGGGCGGGCAGGTGGTAGAGCCGGTAGCGCATGGTGTCCGGTTCGGCGCGCTCAAGGCCGTCTTGATCGTGTAGAGCGAGTAGGCGTACCCAGCAGTCCAGATCGTGGCCGAGGTTGGCGGCCACGATCCAGCCTTGGTTGACGGTCCAGTCCTGGCTGGGCAGGTTGCGCAGGCCCATCGCCTTGCCGGCGCGCACCCGGTCTTCGACCACCGCGTGTGCGCGGGCCAGAGCGTCCAGCCACTGCGGATGGTGGGAGCCGGCGATGCCCCACATACGGCCGATGTTGGTGGCGATGATCGAGTACTTCCAGCCGGTGCGGGTCTCGAATGCGGTGAGGTTCTTGCGATGGCGGGCCGAGGGGCGGACCCGGCGTACCAGCAGCCGCATGCCCTCCGGCCAGCCGTTGCGCTGGTTCAGGCCGGTCAGCTCCGCCACGTGATAGCCCTGCTGGAGGCCGCCGTTCTGATCAAGGGAGTCGGCCCAGGCGGTGGCGGGCAGGCGGGCGATCGCCTGCTCGTCGAGTGTGGTGATGGTCCAGCCGACCAGGTAGCGCACGGTGCGGCGGGTGGTGTTCAACCCTTCCAGATGGGTCAGCAGGTCATGGGTGGCGCCCGCGCCGTCCACTCGGACGAGGATCTTGGCCCGGCAGGAGTTCGGGATCTGAGCCAGGGCCTCGCTCAGCACGCGCAGGTGGTCGGCGACGGTGTTACTGCCCGCGTTGCCCTCACGTAGCAGCATCGCCAGCGATTCTTGGGTGTTGGCGCACCAGCAGGCCAGCGGGTGAAAGCCATAGGTCTTCTTGAACGTGACGGCCGCCCCGTGCTTGTCGGAGACCGAGGTGATGATGGTGGCGTCGATGTCTATGACGATCCAGCCCAGCAGCCGTTTGCCGGCCACCTTCAGCCAGGGAAAGCCGCCGGGGCGCAGGTGCAGCAGCTGCCAGACCTGGCCTCGTACCCTTGCCCGGGCCTTGGCGATGCGGGCCAGCATCGGCTCGTCCAGGCTGGCCAGCGCACGGCGGGTGGTGGAGTCCGACGGCGCCACTCCGAACAGCGCCGCCTGGTGGGCTTGCAGTCGCTCGGCCTCTAGCAGGCTCCGCGCGCCGCACACGATCGCTGCGGCCAGGCTGACCAGCACGTGCGCGCGATCGCGCCAGGTTGCACTCTGTCCGTCGGGCCACAGGCCGCCGAGTGCCTCGGTCAGCCCCACCCGGTCAGCGATCTTGTGCAACAGCACCGCGCCCGCGTGACCGACCAGTCCCTTTCCATCGGCGGCAACAGACAACCGCCGGTCCCACCCGGTACGCTCACTCACCAGAAAGGTGCACCTGCTTCTGCAGTGGATATGGCTTCGACACCCGAATCCTTGCAGTTCAGGGGCACCTTTTCTCATGTTCTAGAGGACAGCTACCGCCTCGGTTGAATACCTGGGGTTAATGATCGCGGATCGTCCTCGTGTTCACTCCCGAGGACCTCGGCCGCGTCCGCATCGCCCCACGCCCCGACCCGATGTGGGAGATGGTGCTGAGCCTGCATCTTCTCCAGGCCAGGGGCGGCGGCACCGCGATGGCCGCCTGGCGCCGGCAGGTCCGCGACACCAAGGTGTCCAAGCCCTGGTCGCGACTCCGCGCCGACGGGTCCGCCTTCGAGGGGCGTCACCGCCCGCCGCATGGCGGCATCGCCCGCGGCCGCCAGCAGCACCAGCACAACCACGACCTGCTCTTCCGCGGCGTACTGGCCGGCTCGGCCCTGGTCGGTCACCTGGAGTCGATCCGCTACCTCGCCCCGGACGTGGCCATCGTCTACGGCACCGCCTCGGCCTGATGCCCTGGCGGAGCAAGCTGCCCAAGAGGCGCCTGTCCCGGCAGACCATCGTCTTGGTTCGCACCCCCACCGGCTGGAAGATCAGCGCCATCCACAACGGCCGGGTCCGCCCCATCGGCGTCCCCGTACCCGACGCCTTCCCGTCCAAGATGTCCCAACTGATGAGCCGCGTCGCCCGCCGCCTCGGCCTCGGCCGACGCTGAACCCGCCCCCTCATCATGCGTGCACGGTTCTCCCGAAGGTCGCCCTAGCGATCGGTGTGTTCACGGCCGCTGAGCGGTCTGGAGTGGGACTTGCGTCTGGAGTTCCTCCTTATCGAGGCCCTGCACGATGAAGCGGAGCAGCTGATGGCGGCAAGGCCCCCGTCGCGCGCCAAGTCTGGGATGCACGACGATCGTCGCGCCGGTGTCGCCGGCCCCGGTCTTGAATGACGCCGGTCGGGCCCCTGGACGGGGCTGGGCGGCTGGCACGGCCGCAGTGTTGCCCCGGGCGTCCCACCAACGGCGAATCACTGTTAGCAATCGAACGAATACGGACATGAAGGAAGTGGGGCGGGTTCGGATTCAGGGGGGAGCCGAACCCGCGACAGGCGCGGGCGTCTGGCTCTTGAGCAGGAGGCCGGGCGTCCGCGCTCCCGTGTGCGGCGCCCCCGCAACCTCGGCATTTCGTCGCCATCTCGCTACTATCGACGCTGCCCTGCTGGCGACGAGCTGAGACACGTCCTTGCCGACCGGCCGGACACGAGATCATGGCCATCATCCAGCGCGGGGCAGGGAAACCCCCGGACGGGTTCACGCCCCCAGCGAGGTCCCCGCCGGCGCAGCCCGACACGCTGGCCGCGCCACCGAATAGTTCGAGTTCGACAGCCACCAAGGCTCACGCCGCAATGGCACAGGCTCTAGCCGCGGCCACGGCCGGACAAGTAGTCACGGACGCGGTCGGCCAGCCCCGCGCCGGGAGCCAGCAGCTTGTTCAGCGGTGGCCGGGGGGGCCGACGGATGCGGACGGGTAGGAGCCTTTTCTTTGGCGGATTGGACCTTCTGGCCCAGCTCGAGCAAGTTCTCCGAGGCGGCATGTTCGGCCAATGCCGGGAACAGGTTGTTCTCCTCGTCCTGCACGTGCGAGGTCACGTCGGCGACCAGCCGGCGAACCAGCGCGTCGAAGTCCGCGGCGGCGGCCGTGTCCGTCTTCTCCAGCTCATTGAGAACCCGCTCCACTTCGGCGTGGTCGGAAAGCTCCTTGTCGGCGATCGCGTCGCCATTCGGGACGTACTGGCGCACCGCCGGGTACAGGTGCATCTCTTCGGCGACCGAATGCCGCACCAGTTCGATGGTGACGGCGTCGGCGATCCGACGGCGCGCCTGCGGGTCGGTCTCGGTCGTCAGCTGGGCGAACATGTCCTCCACCTCACGATGATCGTGGGTGAGGACCTCGATGACACTACGTTGGGTCCCTGCTCCTTCGAATGGACCAACCGTACGAGCGTTACCCTTGGGGTCACTCGTTGCGAACCGCTTCCTCGCACGGGCCTCACAGACCCACCCGGCACCACATCTGTGCGACCGGGTGATATCACCGCCAAGCGGGTACGAGCCGGCCGAGAATCCGATACGCGCCGTCTGCCGCCAGTTCTGCCGCAGTTGCTCTTCGACCTGCTGGTCCTGCTGCTGCTCCGTGAGGCGATCGGTGCCGGTGCCGACCAGCAACTGGCGGCTGTTGTCGCCTGACGGTCTTTTACCGTCTGGGGGAGAGCGTGGGCGCAGCTTAGCGTTCTGGAGGGTTGGGATACCTGCTTTAGGTCGCAAAATCGACGGGGGATGTGCCGTCGGTGTCTGCGGGCGGGGAAGGGGCGAACGGGAGGCATCCAGGGCGTCGCCGCACGCCGATCGGCTGGGCGCTGCGCCGGCCTCTCGTTGACCAGTGCTGTGGCCGGCGAAGGAAATCGCTATGACACGCCGCGTTCGGGACGTGATGAGCAGGGATGTCGTGATGGTGAGCGTGGATTCCTCGCTGATCACGGTCTCTCCGGACGATGGGGAGTGGTACGCCGTGGAGCTGATGCGCCTGCACGCGGTGCGCCGGCTGCCGGTGCTCGACCACGGGGGGCCGGCAGGCGTGCTGTCGCTGGGAGTCCTGGCCATCGATCTGGAGCGCGACTCGGCGCCGGCGGCCATCAGCGCGGCTCCACCAAACTCGGGGGCTCACCGTCTTATGACGGATTCTCGCAGCGGCGAGCCAGCCGCGTCGGTCCGCGAGCCCGTGCGCGGCCCGTGGCGGCAGGCGACACGCGCAGGTCTGGCCTGTAACGGCTGAGCCTTCGCCAAGCGCGGCGGCGGTTGGTCGCTTGAGCGGCCATGCCGTACCAGACGAAAGAAAGGAGTGGTCCATGAAGTTCGCCGACAGAGTCAAGAAGATCGTCGAGTCCAAGCCGTTCTGCGCCGCGGCAGGTGCCGGCGGCTACGCCGTCGACCGGCTGCTCAGGATGGGGTCCCGCGACGTTCCGCGCACCGCCCGCGCGCTGCCGGGCAGGACGGCCGAGACGATCACCCAGGATCTGCCCGCCAAGGCCCGCGGCTATGCCGACACCGCCGTGGCCAGGGCGGCCAAGGTCTACGACGACCTTGCCATCCGGGGGCGTCAGATCGTCAGCAGCGCCAGCGGCCGTGCCGCGCACGAGTTCGAGGACGTCTCCCAGGCGGCAAAGCCCAGGGCCGGCCGCGCCAACGTCCGTGGCCGCAGGCAGGAACCGGTCGTGACCCCGTCGCGGGCCGGCGCTCGGATGCGCAGGAAGCAGGAATCCGTGGTGCAGCCGTCTCCTGCCGGAGCCCAGAAGCAGGGCGCCACGCAGGCTGGCACATCGCATGCACGAGGCAAGCCGACACGCAGGGCCTGATCATCGAGCCTTCCGCGGCCCCGCCCGCCCGGGTCGGTCCCGAGCCGGGCGGGCGGGGCCGGTGAGTGCGGGACGGTCAGGTGTCGGCAGCCGGGTCCGTGCAGCAGCGGCGGACCGTTCAGCGGCGCTGGTTGGAGTGGGTACTCCGCTGTGGCGTGTTGGCGGCAGGGTTCGGGACAAGCTGCTGGTACACGCGCTCGTATCCCTCGGCCATGACGTGCACGTCGAAGTAGCGTTCTACGTGCCGGCGGCAGGTCAACGGGTCGAGCTCGCCGGCCGCGTCGATCGCGTCAGGCAGTTCCTCCGGATTGTGGAGGGCGAAGCCGGTCCGGCCGTGGACCACGATCTCGGGCACCGAGCCCCTGGCGAGCGCTACCACCGGCGTACCACAGGCCATGGCCTCGATCATGACCATGCCGAAGGGCTCCTCCCACTGGATGGGAAAGAGCAGGCAGCGGGCGGCGGCGAGCAGCCGGCGCTTGCGCTGCGCGCCGGCCTCGCCCACATAGGAGACATCGGGGCCGAGCCTGGGCCTGACGTGCTGGTCGAAGTAGGCGTGTTCGACAGGTTCGACGAGCTTGCCGGCCAGGACGATGCGACGCCGGGCGGCACGGGCGGCGTCGATCGCCAGGTGTGCCCCCTTGTAGTCGCAGAACCGGCCCAGCCACAGCACCCAGTCCTCCTTTCGCTCTCGGTAGGGGAAGGTGGCGACGTCGAGCGCGTTGTACACGGTGGCGACCCAGTTGAGGTCGGGCGCGAGCAGCCGCTGGGCCTCGGAGATGGCCACCAGGAAGACCGACGTGCCGAGCGCCCGGTAGTAGTCACGGAATTCGCCGACGGGACAGCTATGACAGGTGACCAGGGTCGGCGTCGTCCGCGCGGCGGCAGTCAGCGGGCCTGCCCGCGAATGGTCATGCACGATGTCGGCGTCCAGGCCGGTCAGCATGCGGTGCGCCTGCGCGGCCTGCAGTAGCTCGGGCATCGGTTCGCCGATCCGCTGCGACGGCGCCCGTGGGAAGGTGCGCAGAAAGCGTGCCGGTACGGCGGTGTGTCCGGCGCCTATGAGCGTGACATCATGCCCTCGCCGCACCAGTCCCGTGATGAGTTGGGCCAGCATGAACTCGATTCCGCCATACCCTTGAGGCGGCACGTCGTGCCAGGGCGGGGCGATCATCACGATGCGCAACGCTTCCCCCGTTAACGGTTTGCTTGCGGTCCGGCCGGGATCGGGCAGCTCTGCCGACGGCTCCGTCAGGCCCCTGCACGGTCGTCCCGGCGGCATGTCAGCCCGGTGGTGAGCCGGCCGCTGGTCGGCGGTCGCGTCGGCGCGGCAGACAGCATGATCGCCTGTCGCGGACCGCGCGTCTGCGGACGCTCGATGACAAGACGAGCCTTCTTCCCCTGGTCGTAGCCTCGTAACGTCGGCTCCCAGCCTGAGCTGGCCGGTAAAGCTCACCGTGACCGTCCCGCCCGGCACCTCGGCGACGGTCACCCTGCCCGACGGCACGTCCTTCGAGGCAGGGCCCGGCCGCCACCGCGCCGTGGGTTCGCGCGGGGACCTGCGTTACCGCACCGCGGCGAAGACCGGGTTGGAGTAGAACCAGAGGTCTTCCCACGGGTTGGCCTGGCCGGGCACGTCGATGGCGGGCCCGGCCGGGTCGACGTCGGCGCCGAAGTTGCCCGGCGCGCTGCGCTTGCCGTCGGTGCCGCGCACCCGCACGTAGAACGAGGTCTCGGCGGTGACCTCGTGCTCCAGCGTGACCGTGCCGGTGCGACCGGAGACGTCCCAGGACCTGACCACGCGGGTGTCAGGGGCACGGAAGCTGCTGCGGTCGGCGGCGGGGCCGGTGACCGTGCCGAGTATCAGGTCCACGCGGGCCGCGCGGGGCACCAGGCCGGTGGCGTTGGGCCGGTCGGCCAGGTCGACGGTGACCGTCACCTTGACCTTCTCGCCGCGCCTTACCCGCTCGGCGCCGCCCATCGGAGTGCGGCCCAGCCGCAGGTCGAGCCCGGCGATGAGGTCGCCGAAGCAGACCCACATGCGGCCCGCGCGCATGGCCTCGATGACCTGGCGGTAGCCGAAGCCGGTGGCGCCGACCCAGGTCTTGTTGTAGACGCCGGGTGGCAGGGAGCTGTACTCGGTGATCGGCCGGCCGGCATTGACCGGGTCGGGGAAGCGGCCGGTCGAGTTGAAGGTGTCGCCCCGGTCGTTGTAGGGGATGGAGTCGTAGCCGGTCTGGTTGAGCGGGTCGACCGGGTTCTTCACCCAGTCACCGCAGCCCTGGTGACCGTCGGAGGTGGTGGTGATCCACCACGGCAGGCCCTCGGCCAGCATGCTGTCCCACAGCCCGCCGACGGCGGCGGTCATCCAGTCGAAGCCGCCCCAGGTCCGGTAGGCCTCGGCGGGGTAGCCAGGGAAGGACCAAGTGCCGGGGTTGGAGTCGTACAGGCCGCGGCCCCTGGCCATGCCGGGCGCGGGCAGGCCGGCGGCCTGGTGACCGGGCGCGCCCTCCATGCCGATCACGATCTCGGGTGCGGTGTCCCGCCAGGCCCGGGTCTCGGCGGGGGAGTTGATGCCCAGCCGCGCGGGGTGGTTGGGGAGCACCAGCGCGTCGTCGATCCGGCCGCGCCGTACGGCCTCGCGCAGGAACTGGATGGCCTTGACGGCCAGCTCCTCGTTGGCGGGTGTGCCGTCCCTGGTGCCGTTCACCCTGGCGTCGTGCTTGGAGACGAACTCCTGCAGGAAGGCGGCTTCGTTGCGGCCGGGGGCGAGCATCAGCGTCGTGTGCTCCCCGGCCGGAATGTTCCACTCCAGCCCAGTGAAGATCAGCAGGTTGTCGCCGTGCTGGTCCCTGGCCGCGCGGATGTCGGCCACCAGCGGGTTGACGCTGTGGGTGGCGAAGGGCACGTTGCCGTGGTCGGTGATGACGATCCAGTCCAGGCCGCCTGCCACCGCGCGCTCGGCCTGTGCGGCGACCGGGTACATGGCGTCGTTGCTGTACTGGGAGTGCAGGTGGTGGTCACCAGCCAGCCACAGATAGCCGCGCCGGCGCTCAGGGCGCCTGGGAGAGTCAGCCCGGGCCGCTGCCGGGCTGGCAACCACCGCGCCCGCGCCCACCAGGCCCGCTCCGGCGAGGAGCGCTCGTCGATCCTTGTTCACGTTCACAGGTCCTCTTTCTCCAGGATCGCTGGGCAAGGGAACAACCGCAGATACGAGAACTCCTCATGAACGCCGCTACATGCACGTGTAACCTTCGCTCTACGGCCGCGGCCATGAGGATTGCGCGCTTACTGCCGCCGTTCGTCCTGCTGGTCGCGATCTGGGTGCCGCTGCCCGCGCCCGCCGCGCCGCCGGCGGATCGCCCGGGGCTAGTTCAGGGCTGTGGTACGCCGTCGCCTCGGCGACGAGCAGCCGGCGCAGCTCCCACGAGATGTGCGTGTCGTAGGCGTCCTTCGGTTGGGAAGGGTCACGTCCACGGAGCGGGAAGTCCGGCAGGACAGCCTTCCGAGGGCCACGCGAGCGCTGGTTATCGGGCTAGCGGGAGGGGATGGGTGGCGCCGGTTACGCGGCGGCGTACAGTGGCGGTCTGGTCGAGATCGGGGCGGAGCCGGACTCCGTGGCCGGGGGCCGTTCCCGGGCTCAGCCGACCGGCGGAGATGTCCGGCAGGCCGGTGACAAGCTGCGGATACCAGCTGGAGTAGTAGGCCCTGGTGGTCTCCTGGATGAACACGTGCGGCAGATGGACGGCCAGGTGCGCCGAGGCGGCCAGCACCACGGGCCCGCTGCAGTCGTGCAGCGCGAGGGGCACTTCGGCTGCGAGCGTGCGCTCGGCCAGAGCCAGGACTTCGCTGATCCCGCCACACCAGCCGAGGTCGGCGATGAGGACGTCCACCCCGCGCCGATCGAGTAGAGGGGCCACGGCCGTGCGGCCGCCCAGCGTCTCACCGGCGGCGATCGGAACCGGGCT
Organism: Nonomuraea polychroma; assembly: GCF_004011505.1. NCBI lineage: Bacteria > Bacillati > Actinomycetota > Actinomycetes > Streptosporangiales > Streptosporangiaceae > Nonomuraea > Nonomuraea polychroma. Next base: position 4,162,393 of record NZ_SAUN01000001.1, on the reverse strand, counting down.
GGACGCTCGCAGTTCGCCGAGCTCGGCGTAGCGATCCGGCCGTATCGGGTCCTCGACCCACAGGGGATCGAACTCCGCGAGCGCCGCCAGAATGACCCGCGCCGCGGAAGGCTCCCACAAGCCGTGCAGTTCCACGAGGAGACGCATGCGATCACCGACGGCGTCGCGCACCTTGCGCAAGGGGCCGAGCCCGGCATCGAGGTCGGCCCGGCTGATCTCGCGTCCCGCCGAACGTTCGGCGTAGACGTCGAAGGGCCAGATCTTCATGGCCGACACCCCCTCGGACAGGAGATCCTCGGCCAGCCGGTCGGCGTGGTGGAGGAAGCCGTAGAGGTCCTCGTGGCGTCCCTCGCCGGCCACCCCCCAGTTGGCCGACTTCTGGCCGCTGGGGTGGCGCATGTAGTGCGGGCCCGCGCAGGTGTTGTAGATCTGCACGTCGCTCCTGACCCGGCCGCCGAGCAGTTCGGTCATTGGCAGGCCGGCCTCCTGGCCCATCGCGTCCCACAGTGCCAGGTCAACGGCCGACAGCGCGCGGACCTCGGCGCCGCTGCCCAGGTAGCCGACATAGCCCTCCAGCTCCGTCAGCAGCGCCCGCAGCTCGTCCGCGTCCCGCGGCATGGCGCGCCCGACCAGGGCGGGCGCCAGAGCCTCGTGGAGGTGCGCCTCGGCCGCGGCGGCGCCGTAGTAGGTCTCGCCCAGCCCGACGATTCCCGAATCGAGGTGCACCTGAACCAGCAGCAGGTTGGGCAGTTCCTCGACGACGAGTGTCTCGATGCCTTCGATGCTCATGCATGTCTTCTTATCGGCCAGACTGGTCTGACCGCAACTCCTGGGTGATGTCCGGCATGGTTGACGAAACCTTCTGTTTACCTACATGGTGGTCTGACCGGTAAGCCCGCAAAGGAGTCTGCGATGCCGTTGACGACACGTACGATCGCCGGCCTGGCCCTCATAGCCGCCACCGTGACGGCCTGCGCCCCTGGTGCCGCACCCACCGAAGCCCCCGACGCGGGCAAGGCCGTGTCCAGTGCGCTGCCGACCGAGCCGGTCACGTTGACACTGAGCCACTTCGAGGAAGGCGGCCAGGGGAAGGCGATCGAGCAGCTGGCCGCCAAGTATCAGCAGCTTCACCCCAACATCACGATCAAACCGACCTACACGGCCTTCGCCGACTACGGCAAGAACATCAAGCTGCAGATGTCCTCGGAATCGGCGCCCGACATCGCCCAGGCCGGCCAGGCGCAGACGATGCAGGGCCCGCTGGTCCAGGCGGGCCTGCTCCGGCCGCTGGATGAGTACGCCAAGCTGTACGGCTGGAGCGAGCGGTTCAAGCCTGGCCTGCTCGACCAGGCCCGGTTCTCCAAGGACGGCAAGACCTTCGGCACCGGCGAGCTGTACGGCATAGCCTTGGGCGGCAACCTGGTCGGCATCTACTACAACCGGGACAAGCTCGCCAAGCTCGGCATCACCACCCCCTTCAAGGATCTGGCCGCCTTCCAGGACGCGCTGGCCAAGGCCAAGGCGGCGGGCGAGACGCCGATCCAGCTCGGCAACCTGGAGGCCTGGCCGGGCAATCACGTGCTGTCCGACCTGATCGCTCAGTATGAGCCGCTCGAGAACGGGCTCAACTGGGTCTACGGCCGCAAGGGCGCCACCTTCGACAGTCCCGGTGTGCAGCAGGCCACCAAGACCCTCGCGGAATGGGCCAAGAGCGGCTACATCGACTCCTCCGCCAACGGCACTTCCGACAGCGACGGCGTCGGCAAGTTCATCAAGGGCAAGGGCGTCTTCATGGTCTCCGGCAGCTGGAACCGGTCGCGTATCGACGAGAACATGGACGGCAAGGCAGGATTCACCGCGATGCCGCCGGTCAAGGCCGGTGACCCGGTCCGCGCGACGGGCGCGACCACCTCGCCGTTCAGCATCTCCGCCAAGACCAAGTACCCCGACGTCGCCGCCAACTTCATCGACTTCATGACCCGGCCGGAGAACGCGGCCACGCTCTTCCAGGGCGGTTACCTGCCCGTCGCCGAGCGTGACGCGGGCAAGCCCAAGGCGGGCAGTGCCCAGGAGGGTTTGGTGGAGGCCTGGCAGCAGGTTCTCGCCGACGACGGGCTGGCGCTCTACCTCGACTGGGCGACCCCGTCGATGGGCGACACCCTCTTCCCCGCGGTCCAGCAGCTGATCGCCGGTAAGACGACGCCGGACAAGCTCATCTCCACGGTCCAGGAGAACTGGGCCGACGAACGCGGCAACGGCTAGGGCGATATGAGGGCCAACTCCAGAGTCGCCTACCTGTACATCCTGCCCGGTTTTCTGGTCTTCGCGCTGTTCGTTCTGGTGCCGCTGGGGCATACCGCCTGGCTGTCGCTGTACGACTGGGACGGCATCACTCTCGGCACCTGGACCGGGCTGGACAACTACACCGAGCAGCTGGCCGATCCGGACGTCCGCACCGCTTTCAGCCACTCGATGGTGTTCCTGTTCTTCTTCGCCGCGCTGCCCGTCGGCCTGGGACTGGTGCTGGCCTCGGTACTGTCGCGGTTCCGGCTGCGCGGGCTGGGCTTCTTCCGCACCGTGATCTTCCTGCCCCAGGTGGTGACCGCGGTGGTGGTCGGCATCGCGTGGCGGTGGATGTACGCCGACGAGGGGACCATCAACCAGCTGCTGTCCGCGGTCGGCCTGGACGGGCTGGCCCGCGCCTGGCTGGGTGACTTCACCTGGGCGCTGCCCGCGCTCGGGCTGGTCGGCACCTGGGTGATGTCCGGGCTGTGCATGGTGTTGTTCCTGGCCGGCATCAGCAAGATTGACGCCAGTCTGTACGAAGCGGCCCGCGTCGACGGAGCCGGACCGGTCAGGGAGTTCTTCGCGGTGACCTTGCCAGGACTCAAGCAGGAGATGGCCGTGGGGCTCACGCTCACCACGATCGCCGCACTGCGCTCCTTCGACCTGGTCTACGTCACCACCGGTGGCGGCCCGGGCAACGCCACCAACGTCCCCGGTTTCGAGATCTACAAGCTGGCCTTCCGCCAGGGGGCCGTGGGCGAAGCCTGTGCGGTCGCCGTGATGCTCACCGTGCTCATCTTCACCGTGGTCCTGTTGATCACCCGGTTGCTGCGGGAGAAGCTGTGAACGCCCGTTTCGAACGGCTCGGCGCCTACACCTTCCTGTGCCTGTTCGCCCTTGCCGTATTGCTCCCCCTGTTCAGCATCCTCTCGGTCGCCCTGCAGCCCCAGGGGGCGCCGGTCACCGGCCTGAGCTGGCCAGACGATCCGCAGTGGGGCAACTTCGCGCGGGCGTGGACCACCGGCTCCTTCGGCGACCTCATCACCTCGAGCGTGATCGTCGCGGTGGTGGTGGTCCCGGTCGCGACGGTGCTGTCGATCATGACCGGGTACGCCTTCGGCACCATGCGGTTCCGCGGCAGCACCCCGCTGTTCTACGTGATGCTGATCGGCATCGTCATGCCGTACGAGGCCACTGTCGTGCCGCTCTACTACGACCTGCGCCAGTTCGGTCTCACCGACAACTACCTGGGCCTGATGCTGCCCGAGATCGGGTTGTCGGTGTCGTTCGGCACGTTCTGGATGCGGGCCTTCTTCCTTTCCACGCCCCGCGCGCTGATCGAGGCGGCCCGCATGGACGGCGCCAACTCCTTCACCGTCCTGTTCCGTATCTTGCTGCCTGTCGCCCGGCCCGCCGTCACCACGCTCATGGTCCTGTTCTTCGTCTGGAGCTGGAACGAGTTCCTGCTGTCGCTGGTGCTGCTGCAGGATCCGGCGGTCCGCACCGCGCCCGCAGGCCTCGGCCTGTTCGTCGGCCAGCGCACCACCGACGTCGCCGGGCTGTCGGCCGGGGCCCTCATCGTCACCGTCCCCGTCGTCATCGTCTACCTCTTCCTGCAACGCCATGTGATCCGCGGCATGCTGCAGGGTGCCGTCAAGGGCTGACTCTTTCGCAGGAAGGCTCCGTACGTGTCCCACACCATCGACTTCCGGTTCGCGCCTCCCTCGCGCTGGACAGCGATCTGCCTGCCCGACGACCCGCACAAGACCCTGGTCCGCGAGGACGGCGCCCTGCTCTACGGCTTCACACAGACGCACCTCGCGGCCTGGCACTTCGCCACCGTCGTGGAGTTCTCCGCCCAGACCGCCGACCGGCCCGTCTCGGTGACCCAGCGCACCGAGTCCGCCGCACGCCCCATCGTGGTCACCACCATGCGCTACCCCCGGCTGGAGCTCACCCTGACCGCCTTCGCCCACGAGCACGACGGCTTCCGCGCCGATGTCGTGATGTGGGAGCTGACGCACATCGGTGACGACGGCGAGGTGCTCACCGGACTGCACATCGACCACCACGACCGCGACGCGGTGCTGACGGGTGGCACGACACCGTTCCACGTCGCCTACTCGGTGGCGCCCGAGCAGGCTCCTGCCCAGCCGATCTGGGTGGACGACACCGCCGAACAGGACGGCACGCCGCTCGGCCCTGTCGCCCTGGTCCACCGGCCGCAACGGCTCCATCTCGCCCACCCGACCGGATTCCGCCCGGCCACCGGCCTTGACGTCACCCCCGAGATCCTGCGACCAGGCGGGCGTACCGGCGGGGCACTGGTCCTGCCGCAGCCGGCCGTGGCCGAGACGCCCGCCATCGCGGACCTGGCCTGGGCCGAGGCCGCCCTGACCCGTGCCCGCGCCTTCTGGGACGAGCTTCCAGCGCTACGGCTGCCGATCACCGTGCCCGACCCGGCCGTGCAGGACCTGCTGGTGGCCTGCGTGCGCAACCTGCTGCAGGCGCGGGAGATCCGCGACGGGCTGCCGGTGCCGCAGGTCGGCGCCACGGTCTACCGCGGCTTGTGGATCGTCGACGGCCATTTCATCCTGGAGGCGGCCCGCTACCTCGGCTTTGCCGCCGACGCCGACGCCGGTGTGCGGGTCCTCCTGCGCCGGGCCAGACCCGACGGCTCCATCACCGGGTTGGAGCTGGCACCGCACATCAAGGAGACCGCGATCGCGATCGCCACGTTGGTGCGGCAGTCGGAGCTCAGCGCCGACCCGCGCGGCGCGCTCAGCTCGCACTGGCCGGTGGTGCTGCGCGCCATCGACCACATCGCCGGCCTGCGCCGCCAGGCCGACGCGTTGCCCACAGGCCACCCGCTGCACGGCCTGATGCCGCCGGCGTTCGCCGACGGGGGAGTGGCAGGCGTGCGGGCGGAGTACACCACCACGCTGTGGACGCTCGCGGGGCTGCGCGCCGCGGTCAGGGGAGCGACGATGCTCGGCCGCGCATCCGATCGCGACGCGATTCACGCGCAGTACCTCCAGCTGCGCGCCAACTTCGACACGGCGGCCCGCCGGCACCGCGAGGAAGGACTCGCGTACCTGCCCATGATCCACCCGGAGAGCGGCTCGCATCACTACCACGCGGGTCCCGTCGAGGCCGACGTGGCCGCATGGCATCGGATCCGGCCCGGCAGCGCCACGTGGGCGCTGTGCCAGGCCATCTGGCCGGGCGAGGTGTTCGAGCCCGGCGACCACGTGGTCACCGACCTGCTGGCGCTGTTCGACGCGCTCGATGACGAGCAGGGGATTCCTGCCGAGACCGGGTGGCTGCCCTACCGCGCCGTCTGGCCCTACGCCGCCTCGTTCGCCGCGCACGCGTGGCTCTACGCCGGCCGTGCCGACAAGGCGGTCGACTACCTCTACGCCTTCGCCAACCATGCCGCGCCCACCCGCGTCTGGCGGGAGGAGCAGTCGCTGACCGTCACCGGCAACGGGCAGCTGTGGGGGGACATGCCGCACAACTGGGCCTCGGCCGAATTCGTGCGGCTGGTCAGGCATCTGCTGCTGTTCGAGCGGGACGACACACTCGAACTGCTGCCTGCCGTACCGGCTGGGTGGTTCGGGGCCGGTCAGACCATCGAGCTGGAGCGCAGCACCACCCGCTTCGGGCCGGTCAGCCTGCACGTCACGACCGAGCACACGGACGTGGTCACGGTCACCGTCCGCTACACCCGCCAGGGCGACAGCCACCCGGCACCGGACCGGCTCTCCCTGAGCCTGCCCCTTCCCGAGGGGGCCGCGGAGCGGCCGACCGAGATCACCGTCGACGGCCGCGTGGTGCCGCCCGCCGACGGGCGGATCCCGCTGGCCACGGTCGACGACGTCACCGTCCGCATGACCTACCGTCGGCTATCATGATCAGGGACGTTTGCCTCCGGCGGGGGCGGGAAATAGCATCCGGTCTGACCGCGCGGGGTGCTGTCGGGGAGGATCACCGGTGACGATTGACGCCGTTCCGCGTGACATGCTGTCCACCTATCTTGAGGACGCCCTGCTCACCGGGAAGATCAGCCCGGGCAGCCGGCTTCCCTCCGAGCGGCTGCTTGCCCAGCGTTTCGGGCTCAGCCGCCCCTCCGTCCGTGAAGTCATCAAGGAACTACAGGAGCGTGGGCTGGTCCGGGTCATTCCCGGGCGCGGCACGTTCGTCCGCGAGCCGAGCAGCGTCGACAGCATCCGCCCGCTGGAGGCCTATTACCGCCGGCGCAACGCCACCCCGCGCGAGGTGACCGACGCGCGGATCATGCTGGAGACCCACGCCGCCGTGCTGGCCGCACGAAACGCGACCGAGGACGATCTGACCGCGCTGCGCAAGATGCTGAGCGCCTTCGAGAAGGCCGGCAACGTCGTGGAGAAGGCCCGCGCCGACATCGCCTTCCACATCCTCATCGCGCGAGCCGCCCGCAACTCCGTGCTGGAGGTGATGTTCCTGTCGATCGCTGGGCTCACCTTCGAATACATGCTGCGCAGCCTCGCCGACCCCACGATCGTCCGCGAGGGCGCCCCCTACCACGACGACATCCTCGCGGCGATCGCCGACCGCGACACCGAACGGGCTCGCCGCGCCATGGAGGGCCACCTGTCAGTGGCGCACTACCACTACGGCGAAGACCTTGACCAGGGGCTGGACACGCTCGCCCGCCGCGAGCTCACCCGGCTGATGGGGCCGGGTGTGTCACTCGACGGCATCATCGAATCGGTGCTGACCGCGCTCGACGGCCCTGACGACGACCTGCTGCGGCTGGAGCCCAACTCCCGTCAGCGCTAGGGCCTGTTCTCACATTGATCTTCATGTGATCCGTCCGCTCCACGATCGGTGCACCACCGCCAAGGCCGGCCGAATCCTCACCATCCGCCCTCACCACGATCTCCAAGCCGCCGACAGCCGCCAAGCCGCCACCGACCCCGACTTGCAGAACGACTACCGACGCCGGCGGCCCATGGCCGAACGCGCCGTGACCTGACTGGTGGCCCGAGGCACATGACCAGTGGACGGGCCACCCCCATACCGACCCACCCACCAAGATCTTCAGGGCGCTCCTGGTCAGTCCTGGTTGAACAGCGAGCAGCCGCCGTCGGCCAGCAGGGTCGTGCCAGTGATGTAGTCGGCGTCGGGTGAGCACAGGAACGCGGCCACCCTGGCCACCTGCTCGGCGGATTGCGGAACTCCCAGCGGAATGGCCTGGGCGGCCCGCGCGGCGTAGGCGGGCTCGTTGTCGAACTGCCACTTGGCCAGGCCCGCGGCCACAATTCCCGGCGCGAGGGCGTTGACGAGGATGCCGTGCGGTGCCAGCTCCTTGGCCATCGACCGGGCGAGCATCGCCACGCCGGCCTTCGACGCGCTGTAGGCCGCGATCTCCGGCCACGGCACCGTGCCGACCCAGGATCCCGTCAGCACGATGCGCCCGCCAGATCCTTGGGCCACCATGCGCCGTGCGGACGCCTGGGCCGTGTGGAAGCAGCCGGTGAGATTGATCGCCAGCTGTTGTTCCCACTGCTCGACAGAGATCTCCAGGAACGGGGCGGATTTGACGACGCCGGCGTTGGCGATGGCGATATCGAGATGTCCGACCTCGTCGACGGCGGCGTCCAGGGACGGCCGATCGCGCACGTCGGCCTGCACATAGCCCACCTTGCCGTGCGCGGATGCGGTGGCGATCCACGGGCGGGCCTCGGCCGGCGACTTCACGTCCAGGAGCGTGACGCGAGCTCCCCTGCGAGTCAGCTCGGCGGCCATCGCGGCACCGATGTCTCCTGCGCCACCGGTGATCAACGCGGAGCGTCCCTCTAGTACGGGCATGATCTCTTCCCCTCTGGTTTGACCGGTCAAACCAGAATCCTACGCCGGAGAGGAGGTGTTCTCCGTCGAGGCCAGCCCGGTGAGAGGCGCAGACTCCGCGGGGTTTGGCCGAGGAGCCGGCCAGGCGGCCTGCGAGGAGGTCGGCGTCTACGCGATCTGCTGTTTCCTTCGGTATGGCTTCTCCCAGGCAGTTCCGCTCAGGACGCACGCCCTTCATGAGGAGGATCCGGCGCCTCGCACCGTGCATGTCCACGACACGGGTGACGCCTCCGCCACCGGGTCACTTCACGCTGACCGCGGCGGACGGACGTCGGCGGGTGACCTGGAGTGGAAGGAGGTGGAAGAGTTCTTGCTGACGCGGGACGATGAGGCATGACACGCCCAGCTTGCTGTTTCGCTTGGCGGCTCGCAGCGTCGCGCGGGCAGGTGAGCGGCCGCGGAAGCAAGCCGTCCCACCCGCCTGCCCGACGTGGTCAGCGTTGCGGTTGCTCGGCGAGATGGTCCAGCTCGCCGGCCACGTCCGGAATGGTCCGAACGCCGATCGGCGGGTTGTCCGCCGTCTGGTGCAGACCGGGGTTGCCCGCCTCCACCGCGAACGACGCACGAGTCGAGATGGGCGCCCCCGGCCGCGTAACGTAGGGCACGATCCGGTAGTCGACGGTCAACGTCTCCGGAGTCGCCGTGGCGCGCACGTAGCCGCGCTGAACGTTGTGGAACTTCAGGTGCGGATTGGCGGCGAGGAACGTCTGCCCGAGCCCGTCCTGGTCGGCGCCGTCCTTGCCGGAGGAGATCGAGGTCCCCGCGAACTCCACGCCCATGACCGGAGAGTTCGGGTCGTCGAAGTCGGGCTTGAGCTCAGCCGCCAGGCTGCGGTGGATGTCACCGGACAGCACCACCGGATTGCGCACGTTGTGCTCCACCATCCCCGACAGCAGCCGGGCGCGGGCGGCGGCGTAGCCGTCCCACAGATCCATGCCGAAGGCCTGCACGTCGGGACTGGCGTCGTGGTCGAGCGGCGCCATGAGCAGTTGCTGCGCCAGCACGTTCCACGTCGTACGCGAGCGCGCGAGGCCGTCGAGCAGCCACTCCTCCTGCCTGGCGCCCAGCATCGTCCGGTTCGGGTCCAGCCGGTCCGCGCATCCGACGTCCAATCCGTCGCCGCACGGCTGGTCGTCGCGATACTGGCGGGTGTCGAGCACGTTGAAGGTCGCCAGCCTGCCGAAGGACGCGCGCCGATAGAGCCGCATGTCAGGCCCTCCGGGCATGGAGGCGCGGCGCAGCGGCAGGTGCTCGTAGTACGCCTGGAAGGCGGCCGCCCGCCGTTGCAGGAAGACCTGCGGGTCCTGGTCGGGCTCGGAGTCGATCTGGGAGATGTCCTTGGCCCAGTTGTTCTCCACGTCGTGGTCGTCGACCGTCACCATCCAGGGGAACGCCGCGTGCGCGGCCTGCAGGTCAGGGTCGGTCCGGTAGAGGGCGTGCCGGTTGCGGTACTCCGTCAGGGTGAAGGTCTCCTTCAGGTACTGCTCGGGCAGGCTGAGCCCGCGCACCCCGCCGGTGGCGCCCACGCCGTACTCGTAGATGTAGTCGCCGAGGTGGAAGACCACGTCCAGGTCCTCCTGGGCCAGGTGCCGGTAGGCGGTGTAGAAGCCCTCATACCAGCACTGACAGGAGACGAAGGCGAACGCCAGGGCGCTCACGTCCGCCCCCGGCGGAGGCGCGGTCTTGGTCCGGCCGACCGGGCTGATCTCGCCGCCCGCGCGGAACCGATAGAAGTACTCCCGGCCGGGACGCAGGCCGTGCAGCTCAACGTGCACGCTGTGCCCACGCTCCGGTCTGGCCAGGCTGGTCCCCTCGCGAACGACACGCCGGAACCGGTCATCGGCGGCGACCTGCCACTGTACCGGTACGGCCTGATCTGGCATACCGCCGCGGCCGTCCACGGCGAGCGGCTCAGGAGCCAGCCTGGTCCATAACACGACCCCGTCGGGCGCCGGATCGCCCGATGCCACCCCAAGGGTGAACGGGGTGCTCGCGGCAGCCGCCGTTCCCGTCCCCGCCCAGCCCGGTATTGCGGCGGCCGAGCCCGCCACCAGCGTCGCTGTGAGGAATCCTCGACGGCTGTACCTGTTCATGCGCGAGCTCCTGTCGATCATGGGCCTACCCCACCATGACTGCAGAAGCCAAAAGTGATCAAGAGGTTGAAATATCATTGCTTTGTGCTAAATGATCCCCCCGAGTTGGTCGACGGTGACCGGCTACCACTGATGCGTCACGGACTCCGGGTCCTGATCAGTGGCTGCACGACAAGCACAGAGCCGTCAACCCCTGAGGGATTTCCGCGCTGACGGAGACCAGGGCGAAAGGGCGAGCAGCGAGCAGTACGTGGACGGCGATCTGGTAGCCGGTGGCCGGGTATGCGACGGCGGTCAGCGCCAGGGTCCGGCGTTCGGTGATGACCTGGGTGAGCGCCTCAGGCAGCCACCGCCCCTGTCGGGGGCCGGTGCCAGGCGAAGCGGGCGTAGCTGGGTGGGCCAGCACCTGCTCCAGATCGGGCCGGGCGGGGTCCTTGCCCAGGCATGCTGCCACGAGGCCGGCCAGCGGAGCGGGCACCCCGCGCAGCTCGGGGTCGGATGCCGAAGTCGATCAGGCGGGGCCCGTCCTCGGCGAGAATCACGTTGGCCGGTTTGAGGGCGCGGTGCACCACCTTGCAGGCATGCACGGCGGCGAGCCCTTCGGCCAGGCCGGCTCCTAGATCGTCACCGAGGCGGCGGCGCGCCGCTCACCGAGCGGTGCCGCGTCCTCCGCGCGACGGGCCTCGCCCAGCCGGCCGGCCTGGACCCAGTACCAGCCGAGCGAGCCGGTGAGCCGCGCGGTCAGCCGCGTGTCGCCCAGGCTCATGGCGGCCTTCAGCGCGCCACGCAGGTTGGCGGTCTCGGCGTCCAGCCGCCGGACCCAGCGATGCCGGGCAGGTCCGCTCTTGTACGTCTCGGCGCACTCGGCGAGCTGGGTGTAGTACGTGGCGTACCAGCGCAGGGCCCGGTCGTGCTCGCCGGCCTCGCGCAGCCGTTCCAGGCCGTAGGCCGCCACGGATTCCAGGAGCCGGTACCTGTGGCCCGACCGCACGACCAGGGACCGGTCCACCAGGCGCGCCAGCAGGTCCGCCACGTCGGCCGGCTCGATGTCCGCCCCGGTGGCGGCAACCTGCGCCTCGTCGTCGCCCGGCGGTCCTCCCGGGATGGGCAGGGGCAAGGCGCAGACCCGTTCGGCGGCTTCGAGCGTGCATCCGCCCACCTGGACGGCCAGGCGGCGCAGCACGACACGTTCCGGCTCGGTCAGCAGCTCCCAGCTCCAGTCGATCGCCGCCCTGAGGGTCCGCTGGTGCGCGGGGCCGGCCCGCCGCCCGGCCGACAGCAGGCGGAAGCGGTCGTCGAGCCGCTCGGCCAGGGCTCGCACGCCGAGCGAACGTACCCGGGCCGCGGCCAGCTCCAGCGCCAGCGGGATGCCGTCGAGGCGGCGGCAGATCACCTCGACGGCATCGGCGTCCGCGGCCGTCATCGCGAAGCCCGGCTGCGCGTCAGCGGCACGGACGGCGAACAGCCTTGTCGCGGCGTCGGCGTCCAGCGGTGGCACCTCCCGCACGACCTCGCCGGTGACGCCGAGCGGCTCCCGGCTGGTGGCGATGACGCGGGGCTCGGGGCCGACGCGCAGCAGCAGCTCGGCGAGCTTGGCCACCGGCTCGACGACGTGCTCGCAATTGTCCAGCACCAGCAGCGCCCGGCGCGCGCCGAATGCCGACGCGATCCGCTCTTCCGGATCGCCTGCCCCGCCGTCGTCGCGCAGGCCGAGCGCCGCCGCGACGGCCTCGGCCACGTCCGACACCGGCGCGGCGGGCACGGATGACAGCTCCACCAGGTGCACGCCGTCGGGAAAGTCGCCGGCCAGCCGGCGGGCGGCTTCCAGCGCGAGGCGGCTCTTGCCCACTCCGGCCGTGCCGGTGAGCGTCACGAGCCGCGCCGTCCGCGGCAGGGCGACCAGCTCCGGCAGGTCCTCGTCCCTGCCCACGAGATCGGTGAGCGGCTCGGGGAGGCGGGTGGGCGTAGGCGCCGGAGGGCTCGGCGGGCGGCGCAGGCCGGGCCTCTGCTCCAGGATCGCCTGGTGCAGCGCGACCAGTTCGGGGCCGGGGTCCAGGCCCAGCTCGTCACGCATGCGCTCGCGGAAGGCCCGGTAGACCTCGAGCGCCTCGGCCTGCCGTCCTGATCGGTAGAGGGCACGCATGAGCAGGCCGTGGAAGCGTTCCCTCGTCGGGTGCTGCGCAGCCAGCTCGGCCAGCTCGCCGACCTGCGAGACGTCCTGCCCCAGCGCCAGCCGTACGTCGGCGTAATCCTCCAGGGCGGCCAGCCGCTGCTCCTCCAGCCGGGCCGCGGCCCGGCGCACAAGCGACTCGCCGGGGATCCCGGCGAGCTCGGCGAAGTCGGCGAAGGCCGGACCGCGCCACCACGACAGGGCTTCGGCCAGCAGCGCGGCTCTTTCCCGGGGGTCGTCGGCGCCCCGGGCACGGTCGGCGGCCTCCTGGAAGCGGCGCGCGTCGGTGTCGCCAACCACCAGGTAGCCGGGCGTCCGGGTGACGATCAACTCCCTGGCTCCCGGCTCTGCCTCATCGAGCGTCCGGCGCAGCTGCGACACCTTGGCGCGCAGCGCCCCCGGCGGATTGACCGGCAGCTCCGGCCCCCACAGGCTCTCGATCAGCCGCTCGGCCGGCACGATGTGCCCGTTGTGGGCGAGCAGGCAGGCCAAGAGCGCCCGCACTTTGAGCTCGGGCACACGTACGGCGCGGCCGTCGTCAGCGGTCACCTCGAGCGGCCCGAGTACGGCGAAGCGCATGAACTCACCCTAAGCAGATCCGAACAAGACCGGAACGTCCGCACTCCAGGCTGATCACATGACGACTACGATGACCACTACCCGAGCCGGGGGGCGCGCGTGGCTCGGACTGTCCGTACTCGCCCTGGCCACGCTGCTGCTCGCCGTGGACAACACGGTGCTGGTGCTCGCGCTGCCTCATTTGGCCGCGGACCTGAACCCCAGCGCCACCGAGCTGCTGTGGATCACCGACGTGTACGGGTTCATGATCGCTGGATTCATGATCACCATGGGCTCGCTCGGCGACCGGATCGGCAGGCGAAGGCTGCTGTTGATCGGCGCGGCCGCGTTCGCCGCCGCCTCTGTCGTGGCCGCCTACTCCACCACGACCACGATGCTGATCGCCGCCCGCGTGTTGCTGGGCGTGGCCGGCGCCGCGATGGGCCCGTCCGCGCTCGCGCTGGTGGCCGGGCTGTTCGCCGACGCCAGGCAGCGTGCCATGGCCATCGGCGTGTTCACCGCCTGCTTCATGGGCGGGGCGGCGGCCGGGCCGGTGATCGGCGGGTTCCTGCTGGAGAACTTCTGGTGGGGGTCGGTCTTCCTGATGGGGGTGCCGGTCATGGCCCTCGTCGTGGTGGGCGGCCTGGCCCTGCTGCCGGAGACCGCGGCGGAGGGCGCAGGCCGGCTCGATCCGGCCAGCGTCGCGATGTCGATGGCCGCGATCCTGCCGGTCGTCTACGGCCTGAAGGAGCTGGCCGACGACCCGCGGCAGGTGGCGGCGTACGCGGCGCTCGTCGTCGGCCTGGCGTTCTGCGTGGCGTTCGTGCGACGGCAGCGCCGGCTGGCGGAGCCGCTGGTGGACCTGCGCCTGTTCGCCAACCGCTCGTTCAGCGCCGCCCTGCTGATCATGGCGCTCGCGATGGTGGTGCAGGGCGGGGTCTATCTGTTCGTGAGCCAGCACCTCCAGCTCGTCGAAGGGCTCTCGCCGCTGGTCGCCGGCTTGTGGATGGCGGTTCCCGCTCTGGCTCTGGTGGGGGGTTCCCTCGCCGCCCCGGTCATCGCCGGCGCGTTCCGGCCCGGCCTGGTCGCCGGGGTGGGGCTGATCGTCTCGGCGGCCGGGTTCGCCCTGGTCATGGCGGGCGACGGCCTCGGCATGCTGGTCACGGGCGTCACCATCGCCTTCCTCGGCATGGCGCCGGTGGGGGCGCTGGGACTCGACCTCATCGTCGGGTCGGCGCCGCCGGAGCGGTCCGGGTCGGCGTCCGCGCTGGCGGAGTGCGGCGGCGAGCTCGGTGTCGCGCTCGGCATCGCGCTGCTCGGCAGCGTCGGCAACGCCGTCTATGGCGGCCTGGTCACCTCGCCGCGAGCGGGCGACTCGCTCAGCGAGGCGCTCGCCGCCGCCGCCGGCCTGCCGCCGGGCCCTGCCGCGGCCCTCGTGGCGGAGGCGCAGGCCGCGTTCGGACACAGCCTGCTCGTCGTCACAGCCGTGAGCGCGGTGCTCGTGCTCGGCCTGGCCGTAACCTCCATGACGCTGCTGCGGCACTTGCGCCCGATCGGCCAGGAGAAGCGATGAGGGGCGGGGGACGTCGGCCCGTGCTGCGTTCGCGGCGGCGGACGAGATCCCTCTAGCATTTCGCAGGTGACCGCCTACGACGATCCCGACGCGTTCGAGTATCTGGACTTCTCGGCCCTGCCGCAGCGCCAGCAGCGGATCCTGGCCGCGATCCGCGACTGGGTGGTCAGGTACGGCTACCCTCCGAGCACACGCGAGCTCGGCCGAGCGGTCGGGCTGCGGTCGTCCTCGTCGGTGTCGAAGCACCTGAGGAGCCTGGAGGAGAAGGGGTTCCTCCGCCGGGGCACGACGATGAGCCGGCCGATCGACGTGCGCCTGTTCCTGCGGGCCTCGGCGCCGGAACCGGCCGGCGACCTGGTGACCGTGCCCGTGGTCGGAGACATCGCCGCGGGCACCCCCATCCCGGCCGACGAGCACGTGGACGGCGCGCTGACCCTGCCCCGGGATCTCACCGGTCGTGGCACCGTGTTCGGCCTCCGGGTACGGGGCGACTCGATGATCGACGCCGCGATCTGCGACGGCGACATCGTCGTGGTGCGGCAGCAGCCGGAGGCGTACTCGGGCCAGATCGTCGCCGCGATGATCGACGGTGAGGCCACCGTCAAGGTGTACCGCCGACGCAACGGGCACGTCTATCTCGAACCGCGCAATCCCGCCTATGACGTCATCGATGGCGGCGGCGCCGTGGTGCTGGGCATCGTGGTCTCCGTCCTGCGCAGCGTCTGAGTACCCCGACCGTCCGCTCGTCCAGCACCGCGACCGACTCTGCCACCCGGACCCGTGCCATCCGGCAGGTGGTGGAGGGAAACGTGGCCCGCGCCCGCCGCCCTCGTAAGGCGACCCGGGCCGCCCGCCGCCCTCGTAAGGCGACCCGGGCCGCCCGCCGCACCCGAACCGACCCGCACCCCCGCCCAGCCGCGCGGGACAGATCCAAGAACCGCCCCACCCCCAAACGCCCCACCCGCACCCCGGCGAACCCTTCGATGACCTCCAGCCGTGTGCCCGACCGGCGCACGGCGCCCGCCCCACTCCCCACCAGGAGTGGACAGCGTCCGGCGGGCCAAGCACCCCAGACGACCCGCCCACCCGCGGGACGTACAGGGCTTGCACGCGATCCTCACCACCGGACCGGCTTCCACCACGTCGCGGCCACCCCCGTACTCCCCCCCGGGAGACTACGCAGACGGCCCGCCACGGCCACGCCCACCCGATTTGCCCGAAACACTCAGGTAAATACAGAGAATCGCAGACGCTGAGGGTTGCCATTGACAGGTCACTGACGAGTGCTGACGGACGGATGGTCATGACAGGTCTCCGGGAAGTTGGTTGCCCCGGAGTACGGGATCGCCGTTCGCCCGGGTTCAGGCCCTCACCCGGGCGATAACGAGAAGGGTGGCTACGCGGGCCGGTAGCGCAACAGCACGACGCCGGATCGGAACGGCCGAGTCTCCACGAGCCGGAGCGGCGGGACGTCGGCCGCGCCGGTGAACAGTTTCTTGCCGCGCCCCGAGCACGACCGGATACACGAACAGCCGGTACTCGTCCACCAGCCGGGCGGCGATCAGGGCGCGGACGAGCGTGATGCTCCCGGTCGTGACGATGTCCTTGCCGGGCTCGGAACCAGTCGCCGGTGGCGTCGATGACGCCGTCGAGGGCGATGTTTTCGGTGATGATCAAGCCTCTCGCGCTGATTCAGACCAGCCGGGCCGCTGAACTCATCGGTACGAGTCGATGAGGCGTGCGAGGTGCCTGCCGGCGATCTCCAGCGGCGTCTCGCTCTGGGACACCTGGGCGGACAGCTCGGCGCCCTCCAACGTGTTGATCACCGTGTGGGCGAGGTCATGCGCCACGTCGTCGGCGAAGCCGGAGCGGCGGAGCTTGTCACGGACGAGGGTGCGCCAGTTCTCGTACGCCTCCTCGGCGGCCTGCTGGATCTCGGGGACCCGGCCCGCGCTCTCCAGCGCGGTCGTGGTGACGGGGCAGCCGTCCAGCCAGCCGGAGTCACGCAGGCCGGTGGCCAGGTCGCGGGTGCAGGCGATGATCGCCGTGGCCGGATCGTCCTCGTGGTCGAACGCCGTACGCAGGAAGTCGGCGAACTCCCGGTCACCGTGGCGGACCGCCTCGACCGCCAGCTCCCGCTTGCCGCCGGGGAAGAAGTGGTAGACCGAGCCGAGCGTGGCCTTGGCCTCCTGGGAGATCTGCTTGAGCCCCGTGGCCTCGTACCCCTGCCGCTGCATCAGGCGGGAGGTCGTCCGGACGATCCGTTCCCGGGTGCCGATGGTTTCCATGGCTCACAGCTTATTAGGTAGAGCGTTCGTTCTAGCGATGTGTTAGGGTCCTGGTCCTAGATAGAGCGTTCGTTCTAGTGATGGACAGGAGATGTCGATGAACGTGACCGTGATCGGTCTGGGGCCGATGGGGCAGGCGATGGCCGGTGCCTACGTGAGCGGCGGCTACGAGGTGACCGTGTGGAACCGCACGCCCGCCAAGGCCGACGAGCTCGTGACCCGAGGTGCCAAGCGGGCGGGATCCGTCGAGGAGGCGCTGACGGCCAGTGAGCTGGTGGTGCTGAGCCTGATCGACTATGACGCCATGTACGCCATCCTGGAGCAGGCCCCGGCCACCGCCCTGGTCGGCCGCACCGTGGCCAACCTCACCTCGGACATCCCGGACCGCGCTCGCCGGGCGGCGGCATGGCTGGCCGAGCGTGGGGCCGTGCAGATCACCGGTGGCGTGCAGGTGCCGCCTCCGGTCATCGGCACGCCGGAGGCCATGACGTACTACAGCGGCCCCAAGGACGCGATCGAGGCGCACCGGAGTGCCCTGGAAGTGCTGACCGGGATCGACTATCTCGGCGAGGATCCGGGTCTGGCGGTGCTGTACTACCAGATCGGGATCGACATGTTCTGGACCGGGCTGGCAGGCTACCTGCACGGTCAGGCGGTGGCGGAGGCCAACGGGATCTCGGCGGAGCAGTTCCTCCCGAACGCCATCAAGACCATGGATTTCCGCTACTTCCTGGAATTCTATGCTCCGCGCATCGCCGCCGGCCGGCACGAGGGGGACGTCGACCGGGTGTCCATGGGGGTGGCGAGCTTGGAGCACGTCGTCCACACCACGCGGGCGTCCGGGGTGGACAGCTCACTGCCGGCCGCCGTCCTGGAGGTCTTCCGCCGGGGTGTCGCCGCGGGTCATGGCCAGGACAGCCTCACGAGCTTGGTCGACGTGCTGAAGCGGTAGTGATTCGTTGGCGCGGGTGCCCTCATGTCCCAGGGCCGCGCTGATCCGCAGCGTTTCGCTCTCGCGCAGCTCGAAGACCTGGTCTTGCAGGTGGGCGCGTTGCTGAAGGGCTTGGGTCCGCTGTTGGTGCAGCCGGGCGATGTTCTGGCGAATCTGTTCGGCATCGCTGCCCGCCACCCGGTCCGACACCGTGGAGATGCTACGTTCCAGCACGTCGGAGCCCTTGGCGTAGCGGTGGGAGAACTGCACGCACAGGTCCCGCAGAGCGGGTGGCAGCTGGTCGCGTACCACCGTCAGGGCCTGGTCTTTCGCGCTGGTGACCAGGACCCGTTTGCCGCGTGCCAGCAACGCGGCCATGAGGTTGGCGATGGTGTGCGTCTTACCGGTTCCGGGAGGGCCTTGGACGACGACGGCGGTGTCGCGCTGCAGGCGCCCGAGCACCGATCGCTGGGCCGCGTTGGTCGGCAGCGGGAACAGCGGATCATCGCCCAGCAGCAGATCGGCCCGCTGGCCGGAGCTGGTGCGCCAGGCGATGTGCTTTCCAGATCGAAGACCAACTGGGCGAGGCCGAGGGGAGCGGCCACGTCCGGTTTCTCCGGCGTGCCGAGGACTTCACCGCCCTGACCTGCTCGAACAGCCGCCTACCGTCAATGGGTGTCCCGTCGTTCCTCGATCCCGGGAGGACGGCTGCCTGCTGTTCGCCCAGGCGGTCAGCGCGGGCCCTGGCTCGGCGGTGTCCAGGAGGTGCTTGAGATTGAAAGCGGTCTGGCCATGGCTTATGAGCAGCAAACGCATGTACGGGGTTTCTCTCCAAGGGGGCTGGTCGCGGCTAGCTCTTCCACTCTTCCACTCCGTAGCCCGGTCCATCTCAGCGGGTCCGCACGGTGATCCATAGAAGGGCCCTGTCGTCACTGCCAGATTGAGTTGTTCTGGCCTCGTTCTGGCATGGTCAGCGGCAACAATAGGGACATGCAGGATTTACCGGCCAAGGCTGTCCTGGGGCGTGCAGCCCTCATCGGGTTGGTGACGGGCATCCCCACGGCCATCATCTGGGCGGACATGCAGGGGGAAGAGCTCGACGGGACCGTTCTCCCGGCGGCCATGTTCCTTCTGGCGATAATCCTGGGCACGGTAGGCGCGCGGCTGGCCGGGCTGCCGCGCTGGGGCGTGGTCGGTCTTGTCGGGGGCTCTGCGACTTGGTTGCTCATTGGTGCCCTCGCGGTGCTGGTGCCGGTGCCGGAGTCGGAGCTGTTCGGCCCTCTGCCGGCCCTTGTCGCCCCTGTCTACGTGGTCGGTGGTGTGGTCGGCTTCGCCCTGTCGGCGTGGTCGTTCATGTTGCCCCTTCGCTGGTGGGCGGTAGCCCTGGCCGTAGTCGTGCCCCTCGGATCCTGGGGCGCGGCGCAGTACAAGCCGCAGATCCTGGCCTGGTTGGAAGTCCGTAGCTTCGAGAGGTCCGGCGTGCCGCTGATCGCTCCAGCGATCCAGGGTTACCGGCTGGTCCACGTGGATCTCAATGCCGCCGGGCAGCGGGAGCCGGAACCGTCCACCTGGCTGGAGTACTGGCGGGACGCCACGCCGAATCGGGGATTCTCCGAGATCCAGGTCACGGTCTGGCCCGCCGCGGCTGGAAACCCGAGGGATTCCTGCCTGGCGGTCACCGAGAACTTTGGAGTTCCGCTGCGATGCAAATCGCTCCCGGGAGACCGATGGGTCCGGACCGGTGCCGGGTCCTCCTGGGTCACCGTCTTCGCCAGGTCGGGCGATGCGCTGGTCATGCTCAATGGTTCGGGTATCGCTGAGGCTGACCTGGTGGCAGCGCTGTCCACTTTCCGTCCTATCTCGGCCGAGGAGCTTGCCATGGTCATGTGACCAGCAGGAGTACGGCGGCGCCTGGCCTGGCTTTGCGCCTTCACCGCGGCAGCGATGTGCGGGGTCGTGCTAGGCGAACCGCGCGACATGGTGACCTTGTCGGCCGAGTTCATCGGATCGGGCTTGTTGGCATCGATGGGTCACGGTGCGCGGAACCAGCGGCACTTCATGGTGAAGTCGGCCGACATCCTCACCGGGCCGCATCAGCAGGTGATCCTGCTTGATATGGCCGGCTGCTTGATGGCCAACGTGGTCCGTCCGCATCGCCCAGGTGGAGCGGGCCTGGGAGGCGCTGGTCGGGGCCGGCGTGCAGGACCGGGTCCTCCCGATGACTACATGAACGTCAGCACCACCGCGCTGACGCTCCGACCGCTGACTCGCCGCGCCAGGTCCCAGCCCCCGGCGGCCTGATGACGGGCCGGACATGGCCGCCCGGCCCGTCACCGTTCCGGGTCTCTCTTGGCATCCCCGAGTCAGGAGACGAGTGAACCCGCAGGCTCCTCCTCGGCCAGCGAGGTGGTGCGGAGCTTGCGCGGACGCGCCGGTCCGGACTTCGCGTGGGTCGCGTAGATCACCACCGCTGGTTGCACCGCTCCCGGGTAGCTGCCAGGAGGCCCGGTAGCAGGCTGGCGGCTTCGTCTGGAAACGGGCGAGGTCGAAGCCCAGCGCCAAAGGCCCTTTCATGGGGGAGCGACGGTGCGGTCCGTAGCATGAGCGAAGCCAGCGGCGTCGCTACTCAGCCCGCTCGTAGCTGGCCCGGCAGGCGGCCCCCAGTTGATGCGTGGGGGCTGATAATGTTGGCGGCGTCAGATCCGCAACCTCCCCTCGATCACTTGGGGTGGCGCAAGATCTCCACTTTCGCGTTGGAGGGTCTTGCCATGAGTGGAATCAAGCGGGTCACGAGTGCGTCGCAACCTCCACTTCGCCTGCTGACTGCCGTCAGCGCCAGGAAGGACGCGGGCAGCAGCCCCACGGGGATCGTCGGACGGAGCCTGGCGCGCCAGCTGCTGGATGCCGGGGAACGAGTACGCGTTCTTGCCGAACCCGACCAGCTGGACGGCTGGCCCGACGGCGTCGAGGTCGCCGAGGGGTCCATCACCCGGCCGCTGGAGCGCCCGGAGGTCTTCGCCGGCGTTGACGGCGTCTTTCTTGCCGGAGCCGTGCCGGCGACGGTGCAGGATGCGCTGGAAGCCGCCCAGGGTGCCGGAGTGCGGCGGATCGTCACGCTGTCCTCGCACGGGCCGGAATACGAGGAGGCATACCCGCCCGAGACGTGGTTCTGGCTGGCCATCGAGCGGGCCGTCGAAGGCTCGGGCATGGAGTGGACCCACATCCGCCCGTCAGCAGTGATGGGCGCGATGATCGAAGGTACCTACCCGGCCACGGGGTCGGACTGGCCGGACACTATCCGGGCTGAGCGCATGGTGCGCGAGGCCTTCATGGAGGACGGCCACTATCCCTTCATCCACGAGGACGACCTCGCCGCCGTCGCGATGGCGGCGCTGCACGCCGATGACTATGTCGGCACCGTTCTCGAAGCGGTCGGACTACCGATCAGCACCCGGTCACGGGTGGCGAGCATCGCCCAAGCCATCGGATGCGACATCGCCGCCGTCGAGGTGACGCCCGACGACAGCCGCGCGAACTGGCGGCGTCGCGGCTGGCCCGACAGCGGCATCGACGTGACGCTGTACGCCCTCCAGGAGTACGGCGCCCGGCTCGCCGAGCTCACCCAGTGGACGCTCGACCAGCGGCCGTCCGTACGCGAGATCATCAGCCGCCCGCTGCGCGGTTTCGATGACTGGGCGCTCGAGAATGCCCACCTGTTCCGCTGAACGTCCGCCCTACACGGACGGAAAGTCTTGAAGAAGGGCATCAACTCCAGCCGTGTGCCCGACCGGCGGACGGTGCCACCCGATTTACCCGAAATCCTCAGGTAAACACAGCGAGGCGTTCCATCGGTACCTGACCGAGCACGTCGCACGCCCGTGGAGCAGGCATCCGGGCGTCATGCGTTTGCGCGTTGAGCCGCTTCCCCCATACGAGCGATCGGCCATGAGCTCGCCTGGTGTGGCACACCAATGGCCGAACGACGAGACCTATCTTGACGGGATCGAGCTGGCGGTGCGCAACGAGGGCGTGCTCGGCGCCCTCCTGGCGGGCGCGGCCGCCGACGAACTCGCCGAACAGGTCAGGGCCGTCCACACCTTCCCCGATCCGCGAGGTCTACACGATCATCTCTGCGGGACGGCCGACCGAGGTCGGCCTGCGCGGCTATCCGGCGGTGCCGGCGATCATCGCCGCAGGCGCGGACGATCAGCGCAGTGAGGCCGTCCTGAACCTTGTCTTTGGCGATGCCGTGCGCAGGCTGGATCAGCTCAGGCGGCGAACCTGAACTGCCACCGCGCGAGCATCGTGTGCTCTCGTTGAGATCGTGTCACATGCCGGGGACGGGGTAGGGCGGCGGCATGATCCATCGACGGCTTCCCGCCGCTCGGCCGGTGTTGTGGCCGCAGCGACCTCCTCCCGTCGCAGTCCCTTGACGCGACGGTTGCCGCCGTAGGCCGGTAGGCCGCCTGCTCGGGGGTGATGCGCGCCCACCGCGAGCGAGAGGGAGGTAACGCCCGTACCCCGAACCAGGGCCGCTGCGCCGGCCGCCCTGTCGTGGGTACTGTTCCGCCCGCGGTAGCTTGCAGAAAAGATCATCCTTGCTGTGCCGCACTTAGGCGGCGGAGTTCTTCCCGGGCGATTCTGGCGGCGAACAGGGGGACGAAATCCCTGATGGGCGCCCGGTCGAACTGTTGCCAGGCACGATCGATCACCTCGATGACCTGTTCGGGTTTGCAATCGTCGGCGAACGCGTTCGTGAGCTGATCCGTGATCTGGGCACGCGCCTGCTCCTCGAAGACGCGCCACGCTTGATCCGCCATGCCCTATCCCTTCGATCGCACAGCGCCATTCTCTTCTACTTTCGGACATCAGGGTTGCTTTCGGAAGCCGGACGGGGCGGTTTGGGTCATCTTCCGTGGGCCTGATCCTGCTCGGCGGAGCATCGAAGTACAGGCGTTTGACCGTACGTGCGGCATGGCTTGACCGACCTTGGTCGTAAACGGATTTGCCCTCATGCGGGTGTGGTGTAGAGATGTTCGGCGTCGCCGCGTTTGGCGTGCAGCGTCCAGTACAGCTCGGCGATGGTGGCGGGCTCGGTGTCCGGCCCGCCGGTGCCGATCCAGACGTTGAGCGGTACGTGGGCGGCGTAGACGCCGGTGCCGGCAAGGGCTTGGTGGAGGCTGAGGACCCAGTTGCGCAGTGCGGCGGCGGCCGGGCCCACGTTGCCCATCATCGGGTTCGGGTGCACCGAGGATGCGCCGGTGGTGTACAGCAGCGTGCCCGCGCCACGGTCGAGCATGGCGGTGAGCACCTGCTGGGTGGCGGTGACCGCACCGTGCAGGTAGAAGTCGATCTGGGGCTGGAGATTGTCTACGCTGGCCTCCAGCGGTCCCGTCATGGTGATGCCGGGGACCGGGTTGTGCGGTGCCGGAGAGTACTCCAGTACGTCGATGGCACCGTAGCGCTGCTTGATACGGTCGAAGGCGTCCACCAGGGACGGCCGGTCCATGATGTCGGCGGCGAAGCCGGCCGCGTCGATGTCGTGCTCGCGCAGTTGCGCGGCCAGAGCGTCCAGCTTGGCCTGATCCCGGGCGATGAGCGCGACGGTGAAGCCGTTGCGGCCGAAGACTTTGCCGATGGACAGGCCGAGGCCGGGGCCGGCGCCGACAATGACGATGGTGGGCATGTGATCTCCTGGTGGATGCGAGGTGTCGGACCGGGCCAGACGGGTCAGGGTTGACCGGTCAGAAGGCGTACGGGCCGAACCGGCCCCAGGCAACGAACACGGCGAGGGCGAACAGGACGGCGTTGAACGCGACCCCGGACGGCTCCTTGCGGCGGATATGGGTGGCGGCGGCGAGAACCATGGTGATCGCCAGCCCGGTCGCGGCGGTGGGGGTGAGGGCCGGCGCGATACCGGTCGCGGCGGGCAGGATCAGCCCGATCGCGCCGAGCAGTTCCACGACGCCGATGAACCGCACTGTGGGCGCGGAGAAGTCCTCAACCCACGGCAGTCTCGGGGCGAGCTTCTCCTTGGGCTGGGTGGCCTTCATCAGCCCGGCGGTGGCGAACATCGCGGCGAGGATCGCCTGGACGATCCACAGGAACATGTTCATGTAGCGAGACGTCTCTTCCGGGGGTGGGGGCGGGATCAGGCGACGGTGACGGCGAGTTTGCCGATGGTGCCGGCGGCGAAGTCGGCGAAAGCGGCGGGCACCTCGGCCAGGGCATAGGTACGCGTGACCGGCACCGTGATCCGGCCGGCCGCGACGTCGGTAGCGAGCCGGTCGAGGGTGGCGACGGTCGGGCTGGCCATGATCGCGACGGCCGCCGGGTGCTGGTCCGGTCCCAGTCCCCGGGTGCCGGCCAGCCGGCCCTTGTCGGTGAGCAGACCGGTCAGGACGCCGGTGTCACCGGCCAGGTGCAGGACCGCGTCGACCCCGGCGGGGCTGATCGCGCGGACCTGGGCGGCCAGGTCACCGGTGTGATCCACCACGTCGGTGGCGCCGAGCCCGCGGACGAAGTCCGTCTCGGCCCCGGGCCGGGCGGTGGCGATCACCTTGGCGCCGGCCGCGGTGGCGTACTGGATCGCGATCGCACCAACCCCACCGGTCGCGCCACTGATCAGGACCGTCTCGCCGGCCTGCGGGGCGACCGCATCAAGGGCGTCGACAGCGGCGGTGCCGGCCACGCCGAGCGCGCCCGCGGCCGCCACGTCGACGTCGTCGGGCCGGACGGTGACGCCGTGCTGCTCGCCGACCACCACATACTCACCGAACCCGCCGTCGCCGAGGAACTCCTTGGCCATCACGCCGAACACCGGGTCACCGACGGCGAACCGGGTCGCACTCTCACCGACGGCGGCGACCGTACCGGCGAAGTCCATGCCCAGCACCACCGGGAAACGGTGCTCCATCATGCCGGCCAGGCGGCCGGCGACGACCGACACGTCGAACCCGTTCAGCGACGACGCCTGCACCCGAACCAGCACCTCGCCCGCACCGGCCTCAGGTGTGGGCAGTTCGGTCAGCGTCGGGCTCCCGCCCTGTTCAGCAAGGACGACTGCGCGCATTTGCGGACCTCCGGATCAAGAAGTGGAAGCTGGTCTCCACTTGATGGCCGCGAGCGTAGCACACAAGTGGACGGCATTCTCCACTTCAAGCTAGGCTGATGCACATGACACCGCCGGCCTCATCCCCAGCCTCCGACGGCCCAGGACTGCGCGTCGACGCTGAACGCAACCGGCAACGCATCGTCACCGCCGCCCGGCAGGCCTTCGCCGAACTTGGCCTTGACGTGCCGATGGAGGAGATCGCCCGCCGTGCCGGCGTCGGCGTCGGCACCCTCTACCGGCGGTATCCGACCCGCGCCGAGCTCATCGCCGCCGCGTTCGAGGCCAAGATGACCGCGTACGCCGACGCCGCGCGGCAGGCGCTGGCCGACCCCGACCCGTGGCACGGATTCTGTGACTTCGTCGAACGGATCTGCGCGATGCAGGCCGGTGACCGCGGCTTCACCACGGTGCTGACCATGACCTTCCCGACCGCCAAACGGTTCGAAGCCGACCGCGAGCGGGCCTACGCCGACTTCATCGCACTGGTCGATCGCGCCAAAGCCGCCGGGAAACTACGGGCGGACTTCGTCGCGGTGGACATGCCCATGTTCCTCATGGCCAACGCCGGCGTCCTGGCCGCCACCGCCGACGCCGCCCCGGAAACCTGGCGTCGGCTCGTCGGCTATCTCCTGCAAGCCTGCGCCGCCCCGGCCGCACAGTCCCTGCCCGATCCGCCCACATCCCGGCAGATGTATCGGGCCATGATGCGCACGACGCATCAGCAACGCGGCGGGTAAGGGACGAGTGACCGAACGGCCCTTACACAAGGTGCGGGCGCCGACGCTCTTACCGCGTACGGGGAAGCGCTGGCCGTC
The DNA here is from genome assembly GCF_004011505.1 of Nonomuraea polychroma. Lineage (NCBI taxonomy): Bacteria > Bacillati > Actinomycetota > Actinomycetes > Streptosporangiales > Streptosporangiaceae > Nonomuraea > Nonomuraea polychroma. Next base: position 4,136,673 of record NZ_SAUN01000001.1, on the reverse strand, counting down.
CGAGCTGGACATGGTGCCGCCGCCGAACACCTTGGCCAGCTCCAGGCCGTAGTGGTGGTTGACGATGGCGGTGTTGGCCTCGCGCAGCGTCTCCTCCCGGATGTACCACTCCATCGTCCGGCGTTTGCCGATGAGCCGGGCTGCGCCTGTCCCGTCTCGTTGGAGGTGAGGCAGTCCCAGCGATGCGAGGTATCTGGATATGCGTCTCACCGATCTGAGGCAGGATCACTCCAGTGCAGATGACACACACGAGGACGCCCCAATCGCTCAGATCCGCTGCCGCAGGCGGTGTGTTGGCGCTGCTACTCCTCGGCCTCGGCCCCGCGCAGGCGGTCGGCCCCGCGCAGGCGGTCGGCCCCGCGCAGGCGGTCGCACCGACGTGGCATGACCTTTTCCCCCGGCTTCCCCGAGACCTTGCCGCGCGCGCCGAAGGTCCCGCCGTCACTGACGGCCGCTACGTACCCGGCCAATTGCGACCCGGGGTGTACACGACCATTTCCACTCCGCCTGATCCCTGCCGCATGACACCGGAGTTGTCACGCCAGGCAAAGGAGGGGCCGAAGCTGACGATGCGCAGTTCCGGCCCGGAGCCGCGCGGTCCCAAGTACTTCATTATCAATGGCGGGAGCGCGGCGGACATCATCGCTGCCCACGTCTTCTCCGGCGGTTGTCGGTGGAGGTGGGTCGGCAGCTTGCAGGACGCGCAGCAGTGGTTCAGCGAGTATGTCGGCCGATGACCGGCTTGTCGGCGAACGAAACGGGGGATTTGCCTCGTGATCAGTGAGACGGTGTCGTCCCGACATGTCTCATCCCACTTGAGGCACCGCAGGTCAAGGTGCGCGGACGCCTCATGGCGAGCCCTCTGTGCGCTGCAGGGGGGTAGACGACGGATCCGGCCCGGCGGCCATCCCAGTCAGCGCCACGGTCAGCACGATGCCGTTCCGTATGTGGACCGCGGCCAAACGCCTCTTAAGGCTGTCTGCCCCGCTCCCTTCTGTCGCTCTGGTTTCGAGGTGTGGACCGACACGGGGCTATGGAGGCGGCTCACATTGACCCGCACCTCCGGATCGGGCGAACTTGACTCATCGCAGCTTCGTGGGAGGACTGATGGGACGACGTTCGTGGAGACGAGTGGCCGCGGCCCTGGCGTTAGCGGCCGGAGCGCTGTTCACGACACCCGCCGCCGCGACCGCGACGGCGTCGGTGACGCTGGAGGCCGCTTACACCTCGGGCCTGGAGAACGGCTGGGTGCTCGTCGAGCGCTACAAGGACAACTCCACCGGGTTCCAGGCCGAGACCTACCCGCCCGACGGGCGTGGCGATCAGACGGGGCAGACCAGGCGCCTGTTCGGTGACATTGCACGGCCACACTCCTCGCGGTTCCTGCTGTACCACGCGCCGGGCTGGCAGACAGGCGCCAAGAGCACCCCCGTGCTGCTGGTGCACGGCGCCAATCAGAACGCCGATCTGGCCTGGGCCAACCCCAATGCCAGAGGCTCGTACGGCTGCGGCCAGGCCAGCTGCCCCACCACGGGACTCATGCAGCACCTCACCGGGCAGGGCTACAAGGTGTTCGCGATCGGCTTCCCGCACGTCACAGGGGACGGCCACTACTGGGCGGAGCAGATCCACGACGCCGTCGCCAGGATCAGGGCGAAGACCGGTGCGGCGCAGGTGGACGTGATCGGCTGGTCGAAGGGCGCGTTCAACGCCCGCATGTACGTCTCGTCGCTGCGCAAACCTTGGGGCACGGCCTACGCGGGCGGTGTCAGGAAGCTGATCCTGGTCGGCGGGCCGAACAAAGGCTTCGACTGGGGTTACCGGCACGGCTGGACCCACGATTTCGCAATATTTCCGGAATGTGGGGGCTCGTTGAACGCGCCCGCGCCCCACACCCAGATGGTCTGTTACGGCCTATGGCGCAACCATCCCGAGCTGAGCTACGAGGGCGATGCCTACCCGGGCTCTGACGACATGCTCTATCGCTGGGACGACGTCTACCCGCTGCCCACCACCGAGCAGGACTGGTACACCACCTATTACGGCGGCACCGGCTTCTACACCGTTGGCCGCGGGATCCAGTGGGCCATCGACAGGGGCTCGCTGGTGCGGCCCCTCATCGACGCGGGCACTCCCTCGAGCGTGCCGGTCTACCAACTGTGCGGCAACATGCCGGACATGGCGCTGCTGCACAACGAGCACACCGGACCGTCCGACGGCGCCGTTTTCGTGGCGAGCTGCACCGCGGGAGACGGCATCGAGAACCGGGCCGCGACCGCTACGCTCCCACTCAACCACCTCAAGCTCGGCTGGTCCGCGACCGCCATGACCCAGATCGCCGCCTGGCTCGGCTGAGCGGTTCGTAGGTGATTCTCCCTTGTTAGCAAGGTCTGCGTACAGGGCCGTCCGGCGGAGGTGCTGCGCCGGCGGCCGGCGGGCCGATCTGCTGGTCGGCGGCTCATGGGCATGACTCGATCGGGGGTCCTGCCCGCGGCCTACGGCCTCGCCAGGCTGGAGGACGATGGGGACGGCATGAAGATCGCCGTAGACGATTCCGAGCAGACGGGCATGGCGGTGGACGGGCGAAATCTGTTGTCAACCGCTGGCGGCCGACCGCCTGGCGTTCAGCTGATCGAACCCGACCGCGACGAGGATGAGCACACCGATGGCGATCTGGAGGTAGAAGGCGTTGATCGCCAGGAGGTTGCCACCGTTGTTGAGTACGCCCATGATCAGCGCTCCGGTGAAGGCGCCGATCGCGCTTCCCTTCGCTCCGAAGAGGCTCGCGCCACCGATGACACAGGCAGCGATCGCGCTGAGCTCGAAGCCCGTGCCGGCGGTGGGGATGCCCGCTCCCAGCCGGGAGGCGAGCAGCACCCCGCCGAGGCCGGCGAGCGTGCCCGAGATCATGTAAACCGAGATCGTCACCAGGCGGACGGGGACGCCCGCGAGGCGGGCCGACTCGGGGTTCGAGCCGACAGCGTAGATGTAGCGGCCGAAGACCGTCCGGGTGAGCGCGAACCACATCACGGCGGTGACCGCGACGGCGATGATGAGAAGGTTGGGGATGCCCAGGATCGTGCCGTTGGCAATGATCTGGAATGCCTCCGGCACGCCCTGGATGGTTTGGGCGTCGGTACTGAGCAGGACCATTCCGCGGGCGATGCCGAGCATGCCCAGGGTCGCGATGAACGGTGGCAGCAGGGCTCGGGTAACCAGCAGGCCGTTGACGATCCCGAGTCCGGTGCCGATCCCCACCCCGAGCAGGATCGACGGCAAGATCGGCATGCCGGCGACCAGGAGCTGTGCGGTGGAAGCACCTGACAAACCGAGGACCGACCCGACCGACAGGTCGATTCCGGCGGTCAGGATGACCAAGAGCTGGCCGACCGCGATGATCCCGAAGATCGCGACCTGCCGGGCGAGGTTGGCCAGGTTGTTGGCGGTGAGGAACTCGTCGCTGGCGAGGGTGAGGGCGCCGACTGCCACGAGCAGTACGACGAGGCCGCCGCTCTCTCGTCCCGCGATGTCCCCCAGCGTGAGGACCCGTCGCCTGGCCTCGGTCTTCAGCTGGGGCGTCTCCCCGGGCGTCGGCACCGTTTTCAGTCCCGCTTCCGCACCGCCGGCTGGCCTGTTGACGATCGTCGTGGTCTCGATTGGCTCACGCCAGATCAGCTTAGGCATCTCGGCTCACCTCTCCTGGGTCGTCTGGGGTCGGTGGCGTCGAGACTCCCGTGTCCGAGGCCGGTGAAGTCCCGCTCCGAGGTGCTGGGATCTCGCCCGGGACGGATGGAGTCTCGCCCGGAGACGGCGGCTCTTCTGGTGCCGCGGAGGTCTCCGCGCCTCCGGTACCGCTTGCCAGGTGGAGCACGTCCTCTTCGGTGGCGGATCCCGGAAGCTCGCCCGCGACCGCCCCGTCGCGCAGCACGAGGATGCGATCTGCGAGCCCCAGTAGCTCCGGCAGATACGAGGAGACCACGATGATCCCCAACCCCTTCGCGGCCAGGTCTCCGATGATCGTGTAGAGCTCGCCCTTGGCCCCGACATCGATGCCCTTTGTGGGCTCGTCGAACATCAGTACTTTCGGCTTGGTGAGCAGCCATCGGGCGAGCAGTACTTTCTGCTGGTTACCGCCGGACAGTGTCGACACCGGCTGGGCGTAGGATCCGGCCCGCAGCCGCAGGCTGTCGAGCAGCCTGTCCGCCTCCTCGACCTGCTCGCGACCGGGCAGGAGACCACGCCGGGAGCCGGTGCGCAGGCTGGCGATGGTGACGTTCTCCCGGATCGAGAGCTCCGGCAGCAGCCCCAGCACCTTGCGGTCCTCGGTGAGCAGTCCTACCCCGGCGTTCATCATCGTGCGCGGTCCGGACGGTTTCACGCGCTTGCCCTCGATCTCCACCTCACCGGCCACGGCAGGGGATGCACCGAAGATCGACAGCAGCAACCCGCTCCGCCCCGACCCCAGCAGCCCTCCGATGCCGAGGATCTCTCCCGATCTTACGTGGAGGTCGATGGCCGGCGAGTTCTCGAAGCGGCGCAGTCCCCGGACCCGCAGCGCGGGCGTTCCGGCCTGCCGGTGGGTCTCCGGGTAGAGTGAGCTGATCTCCCGACCGACCATCGCGGTGATCAGGCGATCTTCGTCATAGTTGCTGATCGGCCCTTCTTCCGACAGGCCCCCGTCCCGCAGGACGGTCACCCAGTCGCCGATCTCGAACATCTCCTCAAGCCGGTGGGTCACGTAGAGCATCGCTATATTGCGCTCGCGCAGCCGCCCGATGTGCTCCAGAAGTCGCTCCGACTCTGCCTCGGTGAGCGCTGTGGTCGGCTCGTCGAACACGATGACCTTGACGGGGTCAGCGGTCAGCACCTTGGCGATCTCAACAAGCTGGCGCGTGGCCGCCGGGAGCCGTTCCACGATCGCGTTCGGGCTGACGTCCGTCAGACCGACCTCGTCGAGGGCCTTTCTGGCATGGGCCCGTAGTCGGCCCTTGGCGATGATCCCATTACGCGCGGGAAGGCGCCCCATGAACAGGTTTTCTGCGACCGAGAGGTGCGGGAGAAGGCTGAGCTCCTGGTAGACGGCCTGAACGCCGGCCGCGCGCATATGCGCGGGGGTCGGCGTGGTGATCGGTTGGCCATCGATCTCGTAGGTGCCGCTGTCTCGGCGCAGCGCGCCCGTCAGCACTCGGATCAGGGTCGACTTCCCTGCACCGTTCTCCCCGGCGAGGCAATTCACCTGGCCGGGTACGAGACGGAGTGAGACATTGCTGAGCGCCTGGACAGGGCCGAAGGCCTTGGAGACATCGCGGAGCTCGACAACAGGCTTGATCATCATTCTGCCTTCATCGTCGGCGGGTTGAGCAGCTGCTTCACGTCGGGCTCATTCATGTTCTTCTTGTCCGCCACGACGGCGCCGGGGTCGATGTCACGCGGTGGGATGCGATCGACCGTGGCCATTCCGGCCGCCAGAACGCCTTGGTAACCGAAGAAGTAAGGGTTCTGCACCACCAGCGCGTCGATGGTGCCTGCGGCCAGCGCGGCGTTCTCCTGCGGGTCGGAATCGAACGCCACAACCGGGACTGTGTCAGCCGCCTTGTTGTCCTGGATCGCCCGCGCCGCGCCGACTCCCGAGGTGTTGTTGTCCGCGAACACCCCCGCCAGGTCTGGGTTGGCGGTCAGCGCATCGTTGACCTGCGACGCCGCGGTGTTGATGTCGTTGTTGTTGTAGCGCTGCAGCACCGCCTTGACCTGCGGGCAATTGAGCGCGAGGCCCTGCTTGAAGCCGGCGTCCCGGTCGACCAGTGACTGGATGCCGGCCACGGAGGATTCGATCATGACGCCGCCGCTCGTCTTGTTCTGCGCCTTGAGCAGCTCGCACATGCGCTTGCCGGCCTGCATTCCGGCCTTGAGGTTGTCGGTGCCGATGAAGCCCTCCGAGGCGGTGGTCACGCGGCTGTCCACGGTGATGACCTTCAGGCCCGCCTTGCGCGCCCGGTCGATCGCCGAGTTCAGGGCGCTGGAGGAGTTGGGCGCGATAACAAGCCCGTCAACACCCCGGGAGATGGCGTTTTCTACGAGTTGCACCTGTTCGTCGATGTTTGTCTCGGACGTGGGGCCGAAGGTGCTCACCTTGATACCGAAGTCTCCACCCGCCTGCTTTGCCCCGGCAATCATGGTCTGCCAAAATGAGGAGTCACTCGCTTTGATGATGACGTCGATCTTCTTGCCGCTCGCCGCCCCGCCCGAGCCTCCGCCCGTTGCCTGGCCGCCCGAACTCGTCGCCCGGCCTCCCACCACTCCGATCACCAGCGCCACCAACGCGATGGCCGCGACGAGTGATAGCGAGAAGACGATACGCGAGCGAGCCATGACGGCCTCCTGAAAACGCTTTCAGGGGCGCCTCGGGTCTCTTTCCCACTCGGTCGTGAGCCTCGGTACGGGACGAGCGCCAACAGCGGCGAGGCGCCCCCGTGAAGAACTTTCATTCAACAAGGACCTCGTTTCCAGCAAAGCCCGGGAAGTGTCTCAGTGGAAACTAGTAAAGAGAAAAGAAGTTATTACTCGCAGCGACCGCCCATGGGTCTGCGCCAGGCGAATGAGGGCGCGCTGGACCTCCTCGGCGCAGGTCGCTGGGCCGCTCGCCGGGAGCCGCTACGCCTGGTACGAGGCAATGTCATGGCTTCGATCTCCGCTGGTCCGACCTCAGGGCGCGTTTAACGATCGGTCAGCCGGAAACTCCTCGAAGGAGCCCGCGTACCCTCTTCCCGATCCCCGGCCCCCGCGCAGGCTCGACGACCATGACTGCGGAGTTCGAGCTGCGTTGCTCCATCAGCCCCGACCTGGGCTACATCCGCGACCTGGTACGCATCCACGCTCGCTATCACGGATTTACCGGCGAGCGGCTGGAGGACCTGGTGGTAGCGGTCAACGAGGCGGTTACCAACGTGCTCGACCATGGCGGCCAAGCGGGCCTGGTCACCGGCCGCGGCCACGAGCACGGCATCACCGTGGAGGTCCTCGACATCGGCGGCCGGCTGACGCCTGAGGACCTGGCCGCGGCCACGGTGGACCCCACCGGCAGTCACGGGTTCGGCCTGTGGGTGATCCAGCACCTGTGCGACGAGGTGACTCTGGAACAGACCGACCTGGGCCCGCTGCTCGGCCTGCATATGCACGGCCGGTCCGCCCCCATCATCCCGCTGGAGGGGCGCCTCAGCCGTGAGAGCGCACCGTGGCAAGCCGGCTGACCACTCCGGGCTGCCTGGCATCTGCTGCTATGGCAGAGGGTAACGGCATCGGCACTGAAGGCCTAGCGTTGGGCGCATGGGCGCCCGCTGGCAACCGCAGCCCTCGCCGGGCCCGGCGAGGCCGACGGCTCCGCAGCTGATGCTGACTCATCAGCATCTTCCGGGCATGACGCTGGTCGCCATCGCCGGCGAGCTGGATCGCACCAACAGCGCCCAGCTGGCCCGCTACCTCGACCGCGTCCATCGCGGCGGCGATCACGTCGCTTCGACCTGGCCGAGCCGGCGTTCTGCGACAGCTCGGGACTGCACGTCCTGCTCTCGCGCGCCCGCGCTTGCGCCGCCACTCGCACTCGTCTGCCGCGCGATCATTGCACTGCCGTGGTCAACGCTCCGATAGCGTGTCCGAAACGTGACGGTTATCACATACACTCTATCCAGCAGTTTCGCGGTGGTGGCCGGAAAGGGTCGGCCAGCCGCCCGGTTTCGGCGGAGCAGTAGACAGCCGGCCACGAGCCGGCGTGACCGCGGCCCTCGTGATCGGATACGCGACCTGCCCGGCGGGAAGGACCCGGCGCCTGGCACATTCATCGGCGCGCCATCCTGACCGCATTGTTTCGACAGGCCTGAACTTGCTGCCGATCTCGGTATTTCGGCAACAGGCCGCGCATGGTGGTGACCGCGCTCGCGGTCCTCATCGGCACCCGACGGCGCAGGCTACGACCAGTAAGAAGAAAGATCATGCGAGTTTTCGCGATTCTCGCGTTCGGTGGCGCGTTCGGCCTGGCTGCTTGCGGCTCGCCCGTCGCAGGCAAGGTCTCGGGAGACCTCACCATTGGCATGTCGGTGTCGACGCTGAGCAATCCCTATTTTGTCCAGTTTCGCGACGGAGCGGAGGCTGCGGCGCTGCATTCGGGGGTGAAGCTGACGGTCACCGACGCCCGCAACGAAAGCTCCCGGCAGGCCCGTCAGATCCAAAACTTCACCAAACAACGCGTAAAGGCGATCATCCTCAATCCGGTCGACTCCGACGCGGTTGCGCCGGCAGTCAGGGCGGCCAATCAAGCCGGCATCCCCGTGATCGCGGCCGACCGCAGTGTCAACGGCGCCGAGCTGGCGCAAACCGTGACCTCCGACAATGTTGCCGGAGGAAAGCTGGGTGCGCAGGAGCTGGCCAAGCAGCTCAGCGGTGCGGGCAACGTGGTCGTGCTCCAAGGCGCGGTCGGCACTTCCGCCTCCCGCGACCGTGACCGGGGTTTCACCAAGGGAATTGCCGCGTACCCGAAAATCAAGGTCATCGCCAGGCGGTCGGCCGACTTCAACAGGGCCAGGGGCCAGGACGTCATGACGAACCTGATCCAGCGTCACCCCGACATCACGGGGGTGTTCGCGAGCAACGACGAAATGGCGCTGGGCGCGATCCAGGCGCTGGGGAGCAGAGCAGGGCGGCAGGTCAAGGTGGTGGGCTTCGACGGCACGCCGGACGGGATCAAGGCCGTGCGGGCAGGCACGATGGCCGCCACGGTCGCCCAGCAGCCGAGGCTGATCGGCTCGCGAGCGGTGAAAGACGCCATCAAGGCAGCCAAGGGGCAGGTCGTCGCGAAGTCGGTGGCGGTTCCCATCAAGCTGGCGATCAAGGACAACGCAGATGAGTTCTGGACTTTCTAGGGGTCGGAGGCTGCTGACATTTGAGTGTGCATGAGTGTGCAATGGTGCCGGTGTGAATCTTACGGAGTGGGCGCGGGCACAGGGGATCAGTCCCCACACTGCCTACCGCTGGTTCCGTAACGGCACGCTTCCGGTTCCCGCCGAGCGGGTCGGGCCTCGCACGATTCTGGTGAACGTCGAGGCCAACGCCGATCCGGGCATAGGGGGCGGTGTAGGACTGTATGCCCGCGTCTCCTCCCATGACCAGAAGACCGATTTGGAGCGGCAGGTGGCTCCGCTGTCGGCGTGGGCGGCACAGGCCGGGCATCCGGTGGTACGGGTCGAATCCGAGATCGCCTCGGGGATGAACGGTGCCCGTCCGAAGGTTCGCCGGCTGCTGGCCGACCTGCTGACGACCAGGTCGGCCGAACGGGCGGGGAGTGTGAGTTCGTCGAGGTCGGCGCGCAAGTAGCGAACCTTCGGATGCGGAGTGGCCAGCGCCAGCATCCGCTGGGAGGAGTCCACCGCCAAGACCTGCGCCGCTCCCGAGTCGGCCAGCCGGCAGGCGAGCGCGCCGGCTCCGCAGCCGAGATCGATCTAGATGGTGTCGTTGATCCCGTCGCCGCGATCCCTGAGCAGGCGGTAGTCGTCGAAGAAGCGGGAGTCGTCGTAGAGGTCGCGACCCGCCGTGGTCACAGGTGCTTCCTGAGGTCGTGCACGTCGAGCAGGGGCAGGCCCCAGCGCAGCGCGGCGATCTCCACGTCCGCGGACGTCGCCATGGTGCCGGCGGGGTTCGTGATCTCGCAGCACACTCCGACGGGCGGTAGCCCGGCCGCCGCACACAGGGCGACGGTGGCCTCGGTGTGACCGCCACGCTCCGCGAGACCTCCGGGACGTGCGGCCGGGTGCCATGCCGATCACCCGGTCCAGGGATGGGCCCGTGCCCGAACATCCATCGGGTGACGGGGCGGTGTCCCTGTCCGGCAAGCCAAGGGAACTCTTCGGGAGTTTGGCTGCCGAGGTAGTGTCCGCCCTCAGCGCGGCGGTCCACCTTGCGTGCGGGGATTTCGACGGTCGTGACGAGCCGGCCCTCCGGCGAGAACCGCTGCACCGCCCATCCCTCCCACAGCGCCGCCCAGAGACATCCCTCCGCATCGACCGTCAGCCCGTCGGGACCTCCGCGCACGATGTCGATCAGGCGGCACCGGTTGCCGAGGGCGCCCGTCTCCGGGTCGTGGTCGAAGGCGTCCACGCCGCCCGTGGGGGAGTCCGCGTAGTAGAACGTGCGCCCGTCGGGGCTCCAGCCGAGGCCATTGGAGACCGAGACACCGGTCACCATGGTGCGGAGCGTGCCGTCGGGGTCAAGGCGGTAGAGCGCGCCCGCGCCTTGGATGCCGGAGAGCAGGGTCCCGGCCCAAAAGCGTCCCCAGGGGTCGGCCTTGCCGTCGTTGAACCCGCCAGCGGCACGGCCGTGCGTTCGCGAAGCCTGCGGTAGGCGTCGAGGTTCTCGCACCGCAGCGGGTCCTCGACGAACAGCGGGCGCAGCGGCTCCAGCTCGCGGCAGAGCAGGGCGGCCTCGGGCGGATCGAGGCGGGTGTGGACGTCGAGGATCAGGTCGACGTCATCGCCCACCGCCTCCCTGGCCGCCGCGAATGTCTCGACGCCCGCACGTACCGCCGCGCGGGGCTCGAACGTCTCTCCGGACGCGGGGAGTGTCAGCCGCAACGCCCGCCATCCCGCCTCGCGCAGCTCCGTGCAGGCCCGCGCGACTTCGGCGGGACCGCTTCCCGCCGGCCGTACGTGCGTGTAGCACGCAACGCGGTCGCGGACCCGCCCGCCGAGCAGGACGTGCACGGGCACGCCGAGTGCCTGTGGCATTCCATGGTCGGCCGGGAGTGATTATCCGCGAATGAAGGTTGGAACTCTGCCCAAGAAATGTGCCTCAGGGTTGTCTTCGCGGGATCCGTCCACCGGAGTGGTGAACCCGTTCCCGTACTCGGCGATCAGAGTGGATTCACGAACCGCACTCTCAGACACCTGCTACCACCGCGGCGCCCAGCCCTAGCAGGACGACGCCGGTGGTCACGCTGAGTCCCCGCAGGACGGTCGGCTGCGATACCAGGGCGCGCCCTCGGCTGACGGCCCAGGTGAGCAGCATGTACCAGGAGGCGCTGACGAGCGCCCACAGGGCTCCCAGGGCGACGGTTGACAGGAACACCGGGCCTTCCGCGGTCACGAACTGGGGCAGCACCGAGACGGCGAACACGCCCGCCTTGGGGTTGCCGAGGTTGGTGATCAGGCCGGTGAGATATCCGCCCGCGAAGCCGGTGCGGCGCCCGCCCTCGCGGGGCGGGCGGGTGGAGACGGTGGTGAGCGCGGTCCGTAGCGTGTTCACCCCGAGGATCATCAGCACGATGCCGCCTGCGATCCGGAGCACCGCGTACGCGGTGGGGCTGGCCAGCAGGACGGCGGACAGCCCGGCCGCGGCGGCCGTGGACCACAGCAGGAAGCCGGTGGCGTTGCCCGCGAGCGTGCCTCGGACTGTGCGTTGCCCGCCTTCCAGAACCTGCCGGATCATCAGGGCTTGACTCGCGCCTGGCAGCATCGCCAGCAGCAAGGTGGTGGCGATGAAAACGGGCACATGCGTGGGCATGGGGAAAGAACCCCTTCCGGGGATTGCGGCCGATGGTGTGCCACCAGTCTTCCTGTCCCATACTCGTAAGAGAAGTTAAAAGAGAAGGGTGCAGCGTTAGGATTAGTGAATGGTGGTGGATCCGGGACAGCTGCGGCTTCTCGCGTTGATCGAGCGGCACGGCTCCCTGACGGCGGCGGCTCACGCACTCCAACTCACGCCCGCGGCGGTCACCCAGCAGGTGGCCAAGGCCGAGCGCGACTGGCAGGTGCCCCTGGTCATCCGGGGTCCTCGCGGAGCAACGCTCACCGCGGCCGGTGCGCTACTCGCCTCCCATGGTCGAACCGTGGAAGAGGCATCAGACAAGGCCAAGACGCAACTGGCCGCACTGCTCGGCCACCTCTCGCTCCGTCTGCGGATCGGAACGTTCCAGGCGGCCGCCCTGCACCTGCTGCCACCCGCCCTGACGGCCCTGCGGCACCGCCATCCGGACGCCGACGTCTCCGTCATAGACGTGGTGTCCGGACGCGGAGCGGACGAGATCAGCGCGGGGCGCCTGGACCTCGCCATCGTCGCGTCCTGGGGCACACCGCTCGCGCCGCCCTCACACCTACGGGCCCACTCGCTCCTGTTGGACCCGATGGTCGTGGTTCTCCCCTATGACCACCCACTGGCCACCGGGCAGCCCGCGGACACCGAACTTCACCTGGAACAACTGCGCGACGAATCGTGGGTTTCCATCCTGGCCGGCCATGCCGCCCGCGAACAGTTCCACGACGCTGCCCGCAAGGCCGGCTTCACTCCCACCGTACGGTTCGAGACCGAGTCCTACGACGTCGCCCAGGCCCTCGTCGGCACAGGCATCGCAGTGGCCCTGGTCTCGCGCCTGGCCCTGACCCATGCACCTGGCACCACCCATCGCGAACTGGCCCACCCCAGGTCCTACCGCCAGCTCTACGCCGTGACCAAAACCGACGCCAGCCTCACACCACTCGCAGACATGCTCATCGACCTCCTACGTGATGTCGCCCGCGACATCACCGCCACCTGGGAGGCTCCCCTGCAAGAAAAACACCGCTCATCGGACTCACCCCACGGAGCCTGAAAAGCCCCCGGTTCTGCATCGACACCGACTACTCCGGACCGGCCGATCCCGCTCCGACCGACCATCGACGCCAGCCGCCGGCGCAGGTCGTCGGCATCGTGCAGGGTGTGCAGGGTGTGTACGCCGGCCAGGTGGCGTTGGCCGGGGAACCGGCGCGGGATCAGCCCGGTGGCCACGACGAGTACGTCGTAGGAGAGTGTTCGCCCATCGTCGAGGTCCACCGTGCGGGCCTCGACGTCGAGACCCTCCGCGCGGCGCCCGAGGATGAACTCGGCGCGGAGAGCATCCAGCTCGGCGGGGGCGCGCAGAAACGCACGTTCGGCTGGCCAGGATCCGGCCAGGATCTCTTTCGACAGCGGCGGACGGTCGTAGGGCGAGTGCCGTTCCTGGCCGACGAGCCGGATCCGGCCGTCGTACCCCTTGCTGCGCAGCGCTTCGGTGACGGCGAGATCTCCGGTGGAGGCGCCGACGACGAGCACGTCGGTGGGGTGCTCACGCCTGCTCCGTCATGTGGATGGCCGCGGCCGGGCAGAGCAGGGCGGCTTCACCGACCGCCTCCCGCAGGTCCGGGCCGGGTGACGGCTCGAGCAGGAGCACGATGCCGTCCTCGCGCTGATCGAACACCTCGGGCGCGGCGATGACGCACTGGCCGGCTCCGACACACCTTTCCTGGTCGACGGCCATGTTCATGGGAGTTCCTTTCTTCGGGGAGAGCGTTAGTCGATCTTCGTGACCATGGCGTCGAACGTCCGGTCGGGCAGGAGCTTGTTCAGCGCCAGGATCGTTCTGGCCAGGTGGCCGACGGGATAGCGCGGTTTCGGCGTCGGGGATTGGAGCAGCCTTTTGATCGTCTTGGCGACCACGGCGGGTGCGGAGGCCTTGGTCGCCTTCTCGGCCCGCCTCGCCAGGGCCTCGGCGAGCCTTCCGTACGGTCCTCCACCGGAGGCGGCGCGAAGTTCTCGCGGCATGTCCTCCTCGAATTCGGTCCTGATGATCCCGGGCTGGATGAGCACCACGTCGATGCCGAACGGCTTGCACTCCTGCCGGAGCGAGTCGGAGTACGCCTCCAGGGCGTGTTTCGACGCGTGGTACCAGCCGACGAGGGGAAGGGCGATCTCACCGGCGATCGAGGAGACGTTGACGATCGTCCCCGAACGCTGTTCACGCAGGTGCGGCAGGATGAGCTGGGTGAGCCTGGCCGGCCCGAAGACGTTGACGTCGAAGAGGTGACGAGCCCGCTCGACGGGCACGTCCTCGAGCGCGCCGGGCAGCCCGATCCCGGCATTGTTGATCAGCACGTCGATCCTGTGCTGTTCGTCCAGAACGGTACGCACGACGCGGCCGAGGCCCTCCTCGCTGGTGATGTCCATCGCGACCGTGTGGCCGCCGGCCTGGCGCAGCTCTTCCATCGGCTGCAGGCGACGAGCGGCGCCGTACACGATGTGGCCCGCTTGGCGCAGCTCCAGTGCGGTGGCGCGGCCGATGCCCGATGAGGCGCCGGTCACGAGGCAAACCTTGGCTGCCATGAATGGCCTCCTTCGCTTTCGATCAGTCCCGGTGGAGCAGGTGAGGGAGTTTCCGTACGCCTGTGAGGGTGGGGCCGGGCATGAACCGCGGCCCGTCGTCCGGGTCGAGGCGGAGGTGCGGGAAGCGGTCCAGCAGGATGCCGAGCACGACACGGCCCTCGAGCCTGGCCAGCGGCGCCCCGATGCAGAAGTGGATGCCGCGGCCGAAGGCGAGGTGGGGGTTGGGATCACGCGTGGGGTCGAACACGTGGGGGTCGGGGAACTGCCGTGGGTCGCGATTGGAGGCGGCGACCCAGAGCGTGAGCAACTGGTCGGCGGGCACACGCTGACCGCCGATCTCGACCTCGGCATTGGTGACCCGATTCACCACCGCGAAGGGGGTGAGGAAGCGTAGTGACTCCTCGATCAGCGCGGCGATCGTCGAGCTGTCGGCGCGGGCCCGTGCCTGCGGATACGTGTCCAGGCACAACACCGTGTTGTCGGCGCTGGGCAGCGGGGTGTGCGTGAGCTCGCCCGGGAGCTGAAACGCGGGTCGGACAACACAGCCCGGACCAGTTCGTAGCCGGTCACCAGCCGGCCGACGTGCCCGCCGGGTAGGCCAGCCGGCTGACGGCCCCCCTCCAGCCGGTGCCGTGCCAGTTCGGCGGGCGGGTCGAAGGGAGTGGGGCGGGTGAGCGGGAACGACGCGGCCACGCTCGGACGATCCGTCATGAAAGCTCCTTGGGTTGATGCCGTCAGGGTGTGGGCCGAAGTGCCGCACGGAGGCGGGCGCCCATACGGCGGGCCTTGTCCGCAGGCACCTCCGCCGCAGGGGGCGTCGTGCCGGTCGAGAGTTACAATACAGAGCTGTACTGTATTGTAACTATGATTTATCTCACCGATTTCGATACAGATGTGTCCTGTATCGTAATCAGCCGAAAGGACGCCGTCGCCGCGTACGGCCAGTGCGGTCCATCCCTGCCGTGTTCCAGGCAGATCAATTCACCCATGAGAGACAGGAATCAGCCATGAGTGCCTACGTACTCGGATTCCATGAGATCGACAAGACGCAAGTGGCCCTGGTCGGAGGCAAGGGGGCCAACCTCGGCGAGTTGTCCGCGATCAGCAGGGTGCGCGTGCCGCACGGGTTCTGCGTCACCACCGACGCCTACCGGCACGTCGTGGAACAGGACACGGAGATCGGCACGCTGATCGACGGGCTGACCGGGCTGCGGGCCGGCGACCGAGCACAGATCGCCGCCGCCTGCGCGCGCCTGCGCGCCGCCATCGAGGGCCTGACCGTGCCCGAGCCGCTGCGGCGCGACATCATCCGGCATCTCCAGCAGGCCGGCGGCAAGGGCGTACCCTTCGCGGTACGCTCCAGCGCCACCGCCGAGGACCTGCCGTCCAGCTCCTTCGCCGGCCAGCAGGACACCTACCTCAACGTCCAGGGCGCCGCGGCGCTGATCGACAGCGTACGGCGCTGCTGGGCCTCACTGTTCACCGACCGCGCGGTGACCTACCGCATCCAGAACGGCTTCGACCACCGGGCCGTCCGGCTGTCGGTCGTCGTCCAGCGGATGGTCTTCCCGGACGCGGCCGGCATCATGTTCACCGCCGACCCGGTCTCCGCCAACCGTACGGTGGTCTCGATCGACGCCGGCTTCGGCCTGGGCGAGGCGTTCGTCTCCGGGCTCGTCAACGCCGACAACTACCGGGTCAAGGCCGGCCGGATCATCGAGAAGAAGATCGCCACGCAGACGAAGGAACTGCGGGCCTCCCCGTCCGGCGGCACCCAGGAACTGCCGGTCGAGCCTTCCCGGCAACACGCCCAGACGCTCACCGACGGCCAGATCCTGCACCTGGAGCAGCTGGGACGGCGCATCGAGGCGCATTTCGGCACCCCGCAGGACATCGAATGGGCGCTGGACGACGGCGGCTTCCACGTGCTGCAGAGCCGCCCCATCACCACGCTCTACCCCGTGCCGCCCTCGCACGACGGTAAGAACCACGTGTACATCTCCTACGGGCACCGGCAGATGATGACCGACGCCTTCGCCCCGCTCGGCCTGTCGTTCTTCGCCCTGCTGCACGACACGCTGGGCCGCACGGCCGGCGTCGTGGCGGGCGACCGCTTCTACAAGGACGTCTCGGCCGAGCTCACCTCGCCCTGGGCCGGACCGGCCACGCTCAAGAGCCTCGACCAGGTCGATGTCCTCATGGCCAACGCCCTGCGTACCGTGCTCAAACGCAAGGACTTCGTCGCGTCGCTGGCGCGCGGCAAGACCTCGATGCTGGACTTCGGCCCTGGCGGGCCGCTGCCCATCGCCCGCCAGTACCTCAAGCTCTCCCGCGAGGACGACCCCGGCGCCGTGCCCGCCCTGATCGCGCACACCGAGGAGACCGTGGAGCGGTGCCGGCGGGGCCTGGCGGGCAAGTCCGGCGACGAGCTGTTCCAGTACATCATCGACGACCACGCCGTGCTGGCCGAGCTCACCTTCGATCCCCGTAGCGTGGCGGCGGCCTTCGTCGGCATCCAGGCGGTGAACTGGGTCAACAAGCACATGGAAGCCTGGCTGGGCGTCACGAACGCCGCCGACGCCCTCGCCCAGTCCGCCGACCACAACGTGGTGGCCGCCATGGGGCTCGACCTGCTGGACGTCGCCGACGTCATCCGCGAGCACCCGGACGTCATGCGCCACCTGGAGACCGCCGACCGCGCCACCGTTCTCACCGGCCTGGCCGCGTGCGACGGCGGCGAGGCCGTCCGGCACGCCCTGCAGGACTACCTGCGCAAGTACGGCATGCACTGCGCGGGCGACATCGACATCACCCGGACCCGGTGGAGCGAGGATCCCACGCCGCTAGTTCCGCTCATCCTCGGCAACATCAAGAACTTCCCGCCCGGCGAGCGCCGCCGCAAGGCCGAGCAGGGCCGCGCCGAGGCCGAACGCACCATGGCCGACCTCCTCGCCCGCCTCAGAAAGCTGCCCGGCGGCGCCCGCAAGGCCAGGAAGGCGGCCAGGAAGATGAGCCTGATCCGCCACTTCATCGGCTACCGCGAATACTCCAAACACGCCCTGCTCCTGCGTTACGAGCTGTACAAGCAGGCACTCATGGCGGAGGCTGCCAAGCTCGCCGGCCGGGGCGTCATCAAGGAGCCCGAGGACGTGTACTTCCTGTCCATCGAGGAGTTCAGGCAGGCGGTCAGCACCGGCGAACTCGACTACTCGATCATCGTCCAGCGCAGGGAGGCGCACGCGACGTACCAGAAACTCACCCCGCCACGCGTGATCACCTCCGACGGCGAGATCATCTCCGGCCAGTACGACGCCGGAACCCTGCCAGAGGGGGCCATGGCGGGCATCGCCGTGTCGGCGGGCATCGTCGAGGGCCGCGCCCGGGTCATCCGCACCATGGCCGAGGCCGACGTGGAAGAAGGAGACATCCTGGTGACGGTCTTCACCGACCCGAGCTGGTCCCCGCTGTTCGTCTCCGTCAAGGCTGTCGTGATGGAGGTGGGCGGCGTGATGACGCACGGAGCCGTGGTGGCCCGCGAATACGGACTGCCCGCCGTCGTCGGAGTGGAGAGAGCCACCGAGCGCATCAAGGACGGGCAACTCATCCGGGTGAACGGCAGCGAAGGATACGTGGAGATCCTTTCGGCCAGAGCGGATGGGCTTGGTTGACCCGCCACGAACGACACCAGACCGGTCGAATGATCTCCAAGGCAGTGGAGTACTACCAGCTCATCCTGACCAGCCGGTCCTGGTACGCCGAGGGCCTGAGCTGGACGGTGATCCAGCCGGCGAGCCGGCAGCCCACAGTCGCCGAGGTGATGCGGCGACTGCACGCCGAACGCGTCAACCTGGACGAGCTCGACGAATGGGCGGACGATCCCGATCCGCTGCTCGTTGCCCACCTCGCCCAGATCGGCCCGCATGTGGTGATGTTCCAGGACAACGGATTCGAGGGATCCCGGCCCGAGGTCCTTCGCCGGCTCAGCGATGGTGCACGGGTGCACAACGTCGATTGGACGATCACCGGCAACGGCTCGCTCAGTTACGCCGTCTACGGCAAAGTGCTCACCCGGATCGACATGAACGATCCCGGCCGCAAGTACGGTGAGGATCCGACGGCACTGGACGAGGATCTGGCCGGCATGCACACGGCGCGCCAAGCGCTGGATCGGGAAGAGCAGGCCGATCCGGACGAGACCAGCCAGGCGGTGGACCCGTCCGTCCCTTCTGGGCCGGACAAGCGCCTGATCGCCGAGGCGGCGGCGATGGCCCACCGTGGAACACCGTACCGGCATGCGGCTTACCGAGCAGTGGCTGGACAACCTCGGCACCGAACCGTGGCAGGCCGTCATACTCGGGAAGATCCCTTCCGATCCGCCAGGCCGCGATCGACGCCGTCGGCCAGGGCCGAACGCTTGACCGCGAAGTCCGCGAACGCCTCTTCCGCCTGGGCGCGCACAGTAGCGACCCACAGGCGGACGGGCTGTCCGCCGGTCCTGCGTTCTATACGACCACCGCACCCCCGCATGCCTGTGACGATCGGCTCGACGCCCTCGAACACGCTCGTCACGCCCTGCCCGAGGACTGGCCTCGCCTGCGGCGCACCATCTCGGAACTGGTTCGTGCATCCGAGCACCAAGCACACGGATGACAACGAAAGATCCGCAAGCTCCCCACAGTCACGCGGTACGCCGCAACGCCGGAGTCGACTACCTCGCGGGTCACCACGATGAAGAAGGAGGCGTTCACACTCGGCACGATCAAGACGGCCGGACTACCGCGGAAGGGCCGAGCAGAGTTCGCGCAGCCGCTCCAGCGCATGGACGGCGGGCCCTCAGCGAGTGAGCGTGAACCGGACTCGAGATCGCTCCGAGGGCTGCGAAGCAGGAAACCCGAGGAGAAGACCGCCTGGAGCATCCCGGACGCCGGGATCATCGCCGGCGGCCTCCGCCCCCAACCGGTTCAGTTCAGAGATCGTCGAGTACCAAGTAGGCCCCTCCGAATTCGGAGGGCTCAACCGACCAAATTCGTCATGCACAGGGAGACGAACGTGCACGAGGAAACGCATTTAAGCCCGGAAGTACGGCGGCTCGGATCGCACCGCCTGGCGCGGGAGTCGGACGTACGGGCCGCCCTGGCCATGCTGGACGCCGGTCCGGCCGGGCTCGTGATCACCGGAGCAGCGGGAATGGGCAAGAGCGCCCTGGCCCGCCAGATGCTGGGGCGACTTCGCTCCGATGGCTGGCAAGTAGCCGCCATGGTGGGCAGATGGTCTCCGCTAACGCTGTTCCGCGGCGTCTCCGAGGCCTTCCTCGGCTGGGGCGAAGAGCTTTCCCAGGAACAGGTACGCATGATGGGGGCCTTCGGCCTGGCACTGTCGGACGACGCCATGCTGGACACGACCTGCCGGCTGCTGAAAAGTTTCCCGCTCGTCCTGCTCTTCGACGACCTGGGCCAGAACTACGACGGCACCGGCTTCCTGGATCCCGGCTTCGGCGAGGTGTTCGACCGGCTGTGCCAGGCCGCCGATCGCGGCCGGGTGCTGGTCACCACCCGGACACCGCTACCGGCACTGGCCACGGACAACCGGCTCGGTGCCCTGCGGCTCGACCCTTTGGACCTCACCGCGGGGGCCGAACTGGCAACCGGGCTCCCCTTCCTGTCCACCGTGGACCCGGCCACCCGGGAGCGGGTGGTCCGCACGACCCAGGCGCATCCACGTTCGCTGCACCTGCTCGACGCCTGGCTGTCCGCGAACCCCAAGGGCGCCGGAACGCGGCTGGCGGCCGTGACGCCGGGAGCCGCACCGCTCGACCTGGTCATGGCCGAGCTGACCGGGCCACAGCGGGAGACCCTGCTCCAAGCCACGATCTGCACTGTCCCGGTCACCGTACGCGACCTGGCCGTCGCCTGCGACACGAGCAAGCCGGACCTGAGGCAGCGCCCGGAGCCCACGCGGTCGGCGCTCAAGAGCATGCGGGCCGACGCGGCCCGGCTCGCCGAGCTCGGACTGCTCAACGCGTGGGAGGGGTGGGACGGGGACACCGTTTACTTCGCCGACCGCTGGATCGCGGAGCTGCTGGCGCCGTACCAAGGCCCGGCGCTCGCCGACCGTCACGAGCGCGCCATGAACATGCACTACAGCCGGACACACGACAGCGGTACGTTCGACGACTATGTCGCGGTCTGCCGGCACCTGGTAGCGGTCCAGGGGCTGGGTGACCTGACGCACTTCGTCCTAGCTGTCATCGACAGTCTGGAGACAGACTTCGAGTACGCGGGGATGGCGCTCCTGGGAGAGATCGCGCCATTCGTACCGGCGGGCAACGGCCACCACCGTCCCGTCCGCGACCATCAGGTCGCCATGTTGATCCGGCACGGCTTCCCTCGGGCCGCGCGCGAGGTGGCCGAACGATCGTTGTCCGCGGTTGAGGAGTGGGCCGCCACCCACCCGCAGCGCGACGAGGCCAGGTTCTGCCTCGGCGCCGCGCGCGACACCTGTGGCCAGGCCCGGCTCGCCGACGGCCACCTGGTCGACGCGGAGGCCGTGCTCACGCAGGCCGTGGACATCTACCACGAGCTCGCGGCCGAGCATCCGACCTTCATCGAAGCAGACCAGCGGCTCGCCAACTCGTTGCAGCACCTCGGCGAGGTGTACCGCGCGCTCGACCTGCCGGAGCACAAGGACAAACACTACGAGACGTGGGCCGAGTGCTCCACGATCCGTACCCGGCTCTTCCAAGCGAATCCGAGCCCGGAAACGGCCCTGGAAGCCGGACTTGCCTTCCACCGCCTCGCCGGCCTGGCCAAGAGCGACGGCGATCGAGACAACGCGCTGAGACTGCTGGGCACGCGCCTCGCGATGATGGAGGCGATGGCGGAGATGTATCCGTACGACGAGGAACTCGCCGCGGAACTCGCCACGGCGAAGGAGGATGTCGCCGCTTTCGATGCACACGCCACCTACACCGCCGACGGTCCTGAGGGGGTGGAACCTCCCGGCGCGGCAGGGGGAACGGCGGAGGTCATCGGGATCCTGAGGCAGGGGCCGTTCGCCTTCAATCAGTGGCGTGCCGAGAACGCCGAGGAGGAGCTCGATCTTTCCGGCGCCGATCTGCGCGGATTGGACCTCGACAAGATGGTCTTCGCCGGTGCCGACCTCACCGGCGCGGATCTGTCGCGGGTCTCCGCCCGCGGCGCCATCTTCTCCGGGGCTGATCTGACCGGTGCCAACCTGGCCGGCGCCGACCTGACCGGGGCGGGGTTCGGCTACAGCGAGTTCGTCAACGGCACCATCGCCTTCACGCGGCTGGGCAGTGCGATGATCCAGCCGGCGACCTTGACCGGTGCGGTCTTCACCGGTGCGATCCTCGACCACACCTCGTTCCGTGAGTGTGATCTGACTGATGTCGACCTGCGCGGATGCGACCTGAGCACGCTGGACCTCAAGCGCTCCGGCCTGGACGGCGCGATCACCGACACCGCCCCTGGCACCGCCTGATGACGGCGGGACCGCCGCCGCTGAGAATTCGAGCCCGGCGCCCAGGCGGCAGGCGTCCATGGCGGCCCAGATCACCGCTTCAGGAGGCGCGTGACGTGGAGAACGCGATGAGATCCGGCCCGGGCGGCCCCTGAGCTGCTCACACCCATCGGTCCAGACCGTCGCCGACCGGCCCCGTATGCTGCTCACGGACCATGACTCGTCGATCAGCGTGCGACACGATCGCCACTCGGTGGCATCACTGCGAACAGACCCCGACGCGAAGGAAACGCATGGAGTCGGAGGCGCGATTCGCGCTTCTGGGGCCGGTGGCCGCGAACGGGCCCGGCGGGCCGATCGCGCTGGGGTTCGCCCAAGCAGCGGACCGTGCTGGCCGCCTTGCTGCTCCACGCGAACCGTGCGGTGCCGGACGACCGGCTCATCGACCTGGTGTAGGGCGAGCGGGCGCCGCGCACGGCCGTGGCGCGCCTGCACGTGTACGTCCACGAACTGCGCACCCTGGTCGGCAAGGAGCGCATCAGTCGCGTCGGCGCCGGATACCGCGCCCACGTGGCCGCGGACGAGCTCGACCTGTTCCTGTTCGAGCGGTACAGGCTCCCCGCGCGCGCCGAAGCCACCGAAGGACGCCACGCCGATGCCGCGGCCCGGTTGCGTACCGCGACGGGGCTGTGGCGGGCACCAGCGCCGAGCTGATCCGCCAGGAACGCCCTGGTCTCGAGGACAGGCGGACCTGCGCCCTGGACGAGCTGTACGACGCGGAGCTGGCGTGGCTACAGGAGTGCCTGGGCGGGCGACGGCGTGTGCGTCCTGAGCGGTACGGCGGGCATGGGAAAGACCGCGCTCGCGGTGCACTGGGCGCATCAGGTCAAGGACCGCTTCCCCGACGGTCAGCTCTACATCGACCTGCGGCTATGATCAGGACCACGAGCCGCTGATCACGGCGGCGGCTTTGAGCCGCCTGCTGATCTCGCTCGGCTTCGGTCCCGCGCCTTCTCCGCCTCCTACCGCGCGCTCGCCCCGGCGGAACAGCGGGTCTTCCGCCTGCTCGGGCTCGTTCCCGGCCCCGATGTGACCGTGGCGGCCGCGGCGGCGGCCACCGACCTGCCGCCGGCCGCGGCCCGCGCCTCGCTCAGGGCCCTGGCCGCGGCCCACCTGCTCGAACACCACGTCACCGACCGGTACCGCTTCCACGACCTGGTTCGGCTCTACGCCGTGGCCGAAGCCGGGCGCGACCCCGAGCGTGCGGCGGCCTGGGACCGCCTGTTCGGCCACTACCTGGACTTGGGCGCCGCCATCGCCGCCCGGTGCGCACCCGGCGAGTACCTGCTTCCCGGCCCGCGACCGCCCGCGGGAGCAGGCGGGCGGCCGTTCACGGGAACGTCCGCGGCATCATCGACTTGGACATCCTCAATCTGATGGCCGCGCCGCTGATACGCGCGATCGAACGTGAGCCCGGCCCGCAGGTCTGGCGCCTGGCCGACATGGTTCGCGCCAACTGCGCCCGTACCGGCCACATCGGTGAGTGGGTGGAGGTGGCGTCGGCTCTGCTGGCGGTCACCTCCCCCTACGAGGTGCCCGCCGTGGCCGCCATGTTGCACATCGGTATGGGGGACGGCCTCTCCCGCACCGGCCGCCGTACCGAGGCCGTCGGACATCTCGAAGAGGCCGTGCGCATCGCCCATGGCAGCGGCGAGCGGGAGGGCGAGGCGGCGGCCAGGATGGGGCTGAGTTTCGCGCGTGCGTGGACGGGCGACCTCACCGGCGCGATTGCCGACAACGTTCGGGCGGCGCGGCTCTTCGAAGAACTCGGCTCGGTGCCCGGGCGCGTCAGGGCGCTCAACGCGCTCGGCCACCAACACCACCACCTGGGCCGGCTCGATCTGGCCGAGCGCTACTGCAGGCAGGCCCTCACGCTGAGCCGCCGCCATGAGCTGCCCTACGCCGAGGGCGCGTTGACCCGATGCACGGCGAGGTGCTCTCCATCAACTCTGCGTCGGACTTGGTCTCAAGCCCTCTTCTCAGGTCCGGGGCGCTTCATTGTCGCCGGATGGTGCGGCGCCGTCATGGCCGTGGTCGGGCTTGATCCTCCACCAGGACGGCGAAACCGTCGAGATGCCGTGCGAGGCTGTACTCGAACAAGCCGTCCACGTCCGACACCGTTTCCCCGGTAACCGTGGCCAGCAGCGGAAACCGTCCGCTGCTGAGCAGTTCATCGGCCCGCTTCCGCTGTATCAGCCACCACCGGTCGAGCGTCACACCGGTCTCCTGCTCGGCTTCGACCTCAGCTGCCATGGACAGCGCGACGGTGTGGACCAGTGCGTGCAGCGTGAGCGCCTCCCGGATCCGGGTCGCCATGGGCAGCCCGATCCCGTCGAGTGCGCGCAGGGTCCATTCGGTGTGCGCCATCATGTTGGGCACCAGCAACGGGCGCGTGAACGAAACCGCCCTGGGCAGCCACAGGTGCCGCCGGCACAGCTCCCATTGCCGGCGGGAGATCAGTTCGAGCTTGGCTCGCCACCCCTCCGGCCCCGGGACGGGGAGCTCCGGTTCGCCGAAGACCTCGTCGGCCATCTGCGTCACCAGTTCGTCCTTGTTCGCCACGTGCCGGTACAGCGACATCGGACCGACGCCCAGCTCGGCCGCGAGTCGCCGCATGGACACGGCGTCGAGTCCCTCGGCGTCCGCGATCGAGATGGCGGCGCGGAGAGCCTGCTTCCGGTTCAGTGCCTGCTTGGAGGCGTGGCCCCGCCGCGGTCTCGGCGGCGAGGCCAGGACGGTCGGCTGCTTGTGGCCTGTGCGGACGCTGACCACCGTGCCGGCGCCGACCTTCGTTTCGACCAGCCCTTCGTCGCGGAGCGTGGCCATCACTCTGGTCGCGGTCGCGACCGCGACGCCCCATCGCTGAGCGATCTGCCGGATGGAAGGTATCCGATCGCCGGGCCGCAGGTCGCCGGTCAGGATCCGGGCGCGGATCCCCGCGACGATCTGCCGGTACGGCGGTTCCGGTCGCTTGGTTGACGACGGCATGAGAGCCCCCGATCTATCGGTGAGGTTGGCGGCTGCCATAAGTGTACTAGGTCAATCTCTTCAGTACTAGTTCACTTTTGCTTCCTCGTATCTGCTAAGGGGTGCATATATTCAGCCGACTAATACAATGTACGCATGAAACTTGCTACACCGTACGCATCCGTGCGGCGGGCGGATGACGCAGACCGGCAGGCGGTGTTGGACGTCCTGACCGAGGCGTTCATGAACGATCCGCTCGTCTGCTGGCTCTTCCCCGAGGCGGGCGAACGAGGACGCCTTCAGTCGCACTTCTACCGCCCTCTGCTCACCCATCCCGCCGCCGAGACGTATCTGGCCGGCCGTCGCGAGGGCGCTTCGGTATGGCTGACGCTGGCCGCAGGCCAGACGCCCCACGAGGAATTACCGGACGCGCCCAAAGCGAGCTCGGACTCGGTCTTCGGTGAGAACGGTGCGCGGTTGTTGGCCCTGGGGCGGGCACTGGCCCCACGGCACCCCGACCGCGAACCGCACCTTTACCTCCCCTGCATGGGAGTGATCAGCGGGCGGCAGGGCGCCGGACTCGGCTCGGCGATGCTGCGGCACCGGCTGGAGCGAGCGGACGCCGACGGGCTCGCCGCGTATCTGGAGGCGAGTTCGCCCCGGAGCCGCGCCCTTTACCTGCGGCACGGGTTCGAGGATCTCGGCGAGCCGGTTCGCGTGGCGGACAGCCCGCTCCTGTGGCCGATGTGGCGCCCCCCGCACCGTTGACCGCCGGGACACGACGACACGTCAGCTCACACCACCCCTCCAACAGACACAAGGAACGTCAATGACAACGAACCATGAAGCCGAGGCCCGCCAGGCCCATCGGCGACCGCCGACCCTGGTGTTCATCCACGGCACCAACTCCTCCTCCGCCTGGGCTTCGGGGCTGACCAGCGAACTCACCCTGCGCGGGCATCGGTGCGTGGCCGTCGATCTTCCTGGACACGGCCGCGAGGCGTTCTACCCCCGTTCGTACCAGGCCCCGCAGGACCTCCAAGCGTTGGCGACCGAACCGTCGCCGCTCGCGAAGATCACCATCGACGACTATGTCGAGCATGTTGTGGAGGTGGTGCGCCGCGCCCGCCGCCACGGGCCCGTGATCCTGGTAGGCATGAGCCAGGGTGGCGTCACCGTGAGCAGAGTCGGCAACGCCATCCCCGAACTGCTCGATCGGGTCGTCTATGTCGCGGCGTACTGCTGCGTGGACCTGCCGAACGTGGCCGCTTATCTCGAAACGCCGGAGAACAGCGACAGCCTGCTCCCAAAGGTGACCGCGGCGATGGTCGCCGATCCAGCGGTCCTCGGGGTGAACCGGCTCAATTGGCGCTCGGCCGACCCGGCGGTGTTCCAAGGCGTCAAGGAGGCCCTGGCCGGAGACTTCACCGACGAAGGGGTGAGCCGGCTGCTCAACATGCTCGAGCCGGACGAGACCGCCGGCATTCCCCTGGCTGAAGCCCGGGGCGAAGCGCACACCTGGGGCCGGATTCCCCGGACGTACGTGCGCCTCACCCTCGACCGGCTGATCCCGCCGGCGCTGCAGGACCGGTTCATCGCAGAGGCCGACCGTCTCACTCCGGGCAATCCGACCGACGTCCGAAGCGTCGCGGCACCTCATGTCGGCCCGTTCGACCGGCCTGAACTGGTGGAGATCTTCGCCGAACTCGCCAGCCGCTGACCCGGCACGGCATGGCCCAGGCAGGTCGTGTTCTAGTGGTGGAGGACTACGGGGTTGGCCGGATGCTCGGTGAGCTCCAAGATGGCCTTCGCCTGGGCCGGTATCGTCCTGCGCCGGTTTGGCGTGTGGAGATCCCGAAATCAGAGGGTGGCAGGCGGCCGTTGGGTATTCCTTCCGCCCGCGACAGGGTGGCCCAGCAGGCCGTGAAGCTGGTGCTGGAACCGGTTTCGAGGCGGATTTTCTGCCGGTCTCGTACGGGTTTCGGTCGAAACGGTCGGCCACGCAGGCGATGGAGCGGTTGCGTGCCTGGTTCATCGAGGGCCGCGAAGGGCTGGATTTCCTCGGCTGTCGTTCACAGCGCGCATGTCGGGCCGGTTGTGGGAACAGAAGCGGGTCATCCGCTACTACCTGCACCGCTGGCCGTCGCAGCGGGCGATGAAACGGCTGCGGGACAAGATCCGGCCCGGACCGGGCGTAACCGTGTGGGCCGGGACATCCGCGAGGTGATCGCGGAGGTCAACCCGGTTCTGCGCGGGTGGGGCAACTACTTCCGCACCGGGAACGCCGCCATCAAGTTCCGGCAGGTGGACAACTACGTCGTTATGCGGCTGAGGAGTCTTACGGTCGAGGAGCGTGGTCTGCAGCCTGCGCGCGGGACAGGCCCGGCAGTGGACGGAGGACTGGTTCAGCGGGCATGGCCTGTATCGATTGCGCGGCACCATCCGTTATCGGAAGGCGGCGTAACCATGTCAAGAAGATCATCGGTAAGCGGTATGCGGGAAACCCACACGTACGGATTGAAAGGGGGATGGGGAAGCGGGCTCGCAAGAGCACCGCGCCCCTGACTGCCAATGGACGTTGAAGGGCTGGCCGGCCTTGTGGTCGCTACGGCGGACAAGGACCCGTTGGTGTGTTTGGGGGCCATGGCCCGGATTCGCGCGGGTCGTCGGGTGTTTGGCGGTCGATCGTGACGGCGGTGCGCGGTGACGGTGGGCTCGCCACGAGAATCGAGGAGCTGCTGGGCTCCCGGCATTCTGTGGCGGCCGCCGCCCTGATCTCCCCTGGTGGCGTGACGGTGGCCAGTCGTGGCGCTGACCTAGATGCGGACTTCGAGATCGGGTCGATCTCGAAGGCGGTCACTGGGTTGCTGTATGCCGATGCGCTGGAACGCGGGGAGATCCGGCGTGACTCGACCCTGGGCGAACTGCTGCCGCTCGGCGATGTTCCGGCCGCACAAGTGACGTTGGCCTCGCTCAGTCAGCATCGGTCGGGGCTGCCCGGACTGCCCAGGTCGGCGCGTCCACTGCGGCGCAAGTTCGCCCTCTGGCGGCACGGCACCAACCCTTACGGTGAGAACCTCCAGCAACTTCTCACCCAAGCGCGGAAGGTGCGGGTGGGCAGGCCTCGAGCACGCTATTCCAACTTCGGGTTCGAGCTGCTCGGCCATGCACTCGCCAGCGCGGCCGGAAGGTCTTACGCGCAACTTGTTCATCAGCGCATCGTCGGCCCACTGAGACTCGACCACGTCTACCTGCCCGCGACGGCCGACCAGCTCGGGCCGAACGCGCTCATCGGCAGGAGTCGGCGAGGCAGGCCCCGGCAACCGTGGACCGGGGAAGCGATAGGGCCTGCAGGTGGCATCCGAGCCTCCATCCAGGACATGGCCCGCCTGGTAGCGGCGCTGCTCGACGGCTCCGCACCCGGGATCACCGCCCTCGATCCGCTCGCCCCCTTCGGCAAGGGAGCACGCATCGGCGCGGGCTGGATCACCATCGCAGTCAAAGGGCGTCAGACCGCCTGGCACAACGGCGGTACCGGCGGCTTCCGGTCCTGGGCCGGCCTCAACCGCGACACCGGGACCGGCGCCGTCATCTTGTCCGCCACCTCGGCATCAGTCGATCGTTGCGGACTCTCGCTGCTGACCGAACACACCCACACGGTACTCAACAGCTGATCTTCATCACCCAAACCTGTGGCGCTGAGTCGATGGGGACAACGCGCCACTGTAGAACGGGGCAGTTTGGGTCGGCACCGGACGGGGCCATCGAGACGGTCGACGTCGTGCTGAGGCGATCGAACCCGCCGGACGTGCCCCCAGCCCTACGCATTGGCCATGGAAAGCTGCACGATGCGGCTGGACGATCGGTTGCAATGCGCTCGCGCTGCGCATCGGCTGGAGTGCACGGTGGGCAGGCGCTCCGAGCCCGGCGTGAAGGCGGCGGTCAACGATGCTCTGGAGCGGGTCGCCAGTGAGGCCTGTCGCCTGATCAGGGTCCGGGTCGCCAGCACCGTCGAGCTGTCAGTCGGCTTTCGCCAGCCGGTATTGGGTGGGCGTGACGCCGTACGAGCGGGTGAACCAGCGGGTGAGGTGGGCCTGGTCGGTGAAACCGGCCTCGCCGGCGACTCGGGCCGCGGGGTGTCCCAGGGCGAGCAGTCGGCGTGCGGCGCGCAGGCGCAGCTGGCGCTGATATTCGCTGGGGGCCAGCCCGTAGGTCGTGCGAAAGGCCCGGTAGACAGCGTACCGGCTGGAACCGGTCCAGACCGCGAGGTCGTCGGCGCTGATCGGGTCGGCGTAGCGGTCGTGGATCAGTTCGCGCGCTTTCGCGGCGAGATGCGCGACCGCCGGCGTACGGGGAACGGCGCGGAGTCGCGGGGGCGTACGCGCGGCCAGGCGCGCGAGGGCGGCGACGGCAGCGCAGAGGAGCTCGTCGCGCTCGAGCGGGCCGGCACCGTGTGACAGCGCGGTGTGCAGCCTGCGCAGCCGCGCCGCGAGGGCGGGAGAGTCGAGGACCGGGGCGGCGAACAGTGGCAATCCGGCAGGGCCCTGCGTCACGTCGGCGATGACGTCGGTGATCAGCTTTTCGCCGATGTGCACGATCCGGTACGTGAATCCCTGCTCGTGAGCCGCGTGCCCGTCGTGCACCTCGTCCGGGTTGAACGCCATGACCATCCCGGCCGCGCTCGTGTGCCCGGCGCCGCGGCACGTGAAGGTCTGCGCGCCGTGCTCTGTGACGCCGAAGGAGTACGTCTCGTGGCTGTGGCGGTGGTAGCGGTGGCGCAGGAAGCTCGCGTACATGGCCTCCAGCGGCATCTCGGCCGAGCGCCAGTACGTCGCCCACTCCCGGCCTGCCCGGCTCCTGCCGGTCATCTCGTCATCACCTCGTTCGCCCGCGGACATGAGTGAGGCGCACGAGCGTACAAGACCGGCCGGTCGGTGTGAGCGCAGCATGTTCGCTGGTTGTCGCGCCCGCCTCCATGGTCCACGGGCGCGGAAGGACGCGTTGCGGAGGGGTTCCCATGGCGGGCACGATAACGGGCAGTCGGGTCGGTACCCGGCCGTACCTGCTGCTGGTCACGACGATGCTGCTGTGGGGAAGTGGCTTCAGCAGTTCCAAGGTGATCGTCGATCACCTGCCTCACTCCGTGGTCGCGGTGTTGCGTTTCGGCGGCGGTGCTCTGACGCTGCTGGTCGCCCTGCGGTTGTCCCGGCGGGACGGTGAGGGCGGTGGCCGCCGGCGGTCGTCGCCGCAGGACTGGGCGAGGGCAGCCGGCGCCGGTGTGCTGGGCGTCTTCGTGTACAACCTGCTGTTCTTCTGGGGACTGTCGCTCGCGCCGGCGATCGACGGGAGCACCATCGTCCCGGTCATGAGTCCCGTGCTGACCACGGCCTTTCTGCTGGTCACGCGGCAGGACAAGGCGTCGGCGGCGCGGGTGGCGGGGTTGGCGTGCGGGGCGGCCGGGGCGGCGATCTTCTTCGTGGGCTCGGGCGGAGCGGCTGGCGGAGGCCAGGTCCGACTCGCGGGCGATCTGCTGTTCCTGCTCAGTGCCGGCTGCTGGGCCGGGTTCACGCTGCTGGGCCGCCGTGTTCTTGCCGGTATCGAGCCGCTTCGGGCGACGACGTACGCCACGGTGAGCGGGGCCGTGCTGCTGGCAATCTACAGCGCGCCGGCGGCCGTCGAGGTCGCCTGGCACGACGTGCCCGCCTACGTCTGGCTGAACGTCGTCTTCGTGGCGCTCGGCCCGACCGCGGTGGCGAACCTGCTCTACTACCGGGGCGTTCAGGCCGTAGGCCCCGCGTCGGCGTCCATCATGATGTTCCTCGTACCCGTCGTCGGGACCGCATGCTCCGCCCTGCTCCTGGACGAGTCCTTTGGCGCCGTGCAGGCGGTGGGAGCGGCCGTACTCTCCGTCGGAGCCGTCCTCGCTGTCACCCAAGGCAGGATCCCGAAGCGGCGTCGCGCTGTCACGTCCTGAGATTGCCGGACACCGACCAGCAGATGACATTTCTCGTCTACAGAGAGCTCGCCGCTCGGACGCAACGAACGCCGCGCTTCTCACAGCCGCCGCGCTCACCTCGCTCGCGGCAACCCCGGGCGAGGTGAAAGGGCGAGCGTGCGGGCCGCGTGTTCGGTCCACGCAGCCAGGAACGCCTCCCGCCCCAGATCACCCGGCGTGTGACCGATGAGGAGGTCCAGCAGCGGGAAGTAGGTCAGGGACGAGATGAGCACAGCGGCCGTGGCCTCCGGATCGGCCACCTTCACCACGCCCAGCGCCCGCTGGGCCTCGATCCACGTGGCGCACTCGCGGTAGAGGGTGGCCAGCACACCCTGCCACATCGGCTCGAAGATCTCCGGGAACGTGGTGAACTCGCGCAGCATGATGCGCACCAGGTCCCTGTCGCCGTCGATCACGTCCCACACGGCTCGCGCCATCATGCGCAGCGCCTCGCGCGGATCGTCCGGAACCCGCTCCACCACCTCCTGCCTCCTGAGCGCCATCGTGCCCAGGTTGCGTCGCACCGCCGTCTCGAGCAGTGCCTGCTTGGAAGGGAAGTGCTTGTAGAGCGCTCCTGAGCCGCCTGCGAGCCCGCATGCCTGCTGGATGTCGGTCACGGAGGTCGCGTCGTAGCCCCGGAGTGCGAACAGCCGGATGGCCTCGTCGAGAATGCGCCTCCGAGTCACGCCAGGATTGGTTCTCGCCATAGTGAGAGAGTAATCTCTTTCTATGGTGGAAGTGATCGTGGAAGAGACCATTCGCTGCACGCCGGAGGAGTATCTGGAGTTCGTCATGGACGCCGGCCGCTACGCGGAGGTCGACGACAAGATCGGCCCAATCGACTGGGTACGCCGCATCGACAACCTCGTGGAGTTCAAGTTTCGCCCCGTTCTGCCGGGTGTCCCGGGTCCGGCGCCCAAGCTGGTCTCCCAAATGCGCCTGACTCCTGGCCGACGCGTCGACGTCCGGTACGCGCCCCTGCCCCGCAACCGCTTGAACCACCGACTGTCCCGCTTCAGCGCCTCCTTCGAAGCGAAGGCCACCGCGGACGGGGTCTCGAAGGTGACGCGCATGATCTCGATCGAGTTCGCGCCGTTGCTGCGCTGGCTGCTGGAGCCGATCCTGCGTCGCAGACTGCCTGCTGACGTGCGCAAAGAGGTTCACGGGGCCAAGCAGCGACTGGAGAGCAGAGGGACCAACCCGCCCGGGAACTGATCACCCAGGACATGGCGAAGCTTGATCTTTGACCTGTGCGTCGAGGACGGGGTCTGTACGGTTACTAACTGGACACACCCCGGCACCGGACTGGGCGGGCACTCGTCACACACCTGCCGGGCCTGCTGGCCACGCTGCTCAACGGGGGTGGGCAGCGCCATGGCATTGCCCCCGGCGGTGGCCGCGTCTTGCCCTGCGGATGAGCGTGCGCGTGTTACGTCCCACAGACGGCCCAGGAGATCATTTCGGGTTTGGTGAGTTCACCTCACGTAAATGTTTGGCCTGGTGGGGCTGGGCATGCGGTCGCCGATGAAGAAGCTGGTGTGCGGCGGCTGGTTGTAGGCGGTGTTCTGCCAGGCGATGGAGACCCGGTAGAGGGGGTCGTGCATCAGGGTGTAGATGCGGCGGTCGGTCGGCGTGGGCGTGGAGTAGATGCGCAACGCGCGGTTGTCGGTGGTGGGCCAGACGACCTCCTCACGCCAGTCGCCGAACAGGTCTCCCGACAATGACGGGGTCGCCTTGGTGCCGTTGTTGGAGTGCACGCCGGAGGCGGTCAGCAGGCGGGTGTCGGCGCTGGTGCCGTACTTGTCGATCCTGGTCTGGTCGAGCAGCTCCCTGACGGGGTCGGCGTCCCACCAGGCGAGGAAGTTGATCGAGGATGGTTTGCGGCCGGCCGTGTTGCCGGTGACGCTGCGCAGGTTCGCGTCCGCGGCCGACCAGAACTCGGCGGCGATCCTGACGGTCGAGATGTCGCCGGCCACGCCGCGGCCGTTGTCGCTCCCGGCAGGGGTGGACCACAGGATCTGGCCGTTGCGCGGGTCGATGTAGAGGGAGGACGGCTGGGAGGAGGACTCACTCACCTTGAAGTACTCCAGGCCGGCCCGGGCCGGGTCGAAGTCACCCAGGTGTTGCGCGTCGCCGTGGCCGGTGCGCGTGGTCCACATGCCGGTGCCGTTGTCGTTCACGGTCATCGCGCCGTACACGATCTCGTCGCGGCCGTCGGCGTCGACGTCGCCGACGGACAGGCTGTGGCTGCCCTGACCGGCGTACTGTGAGCCGGCCGAGTTGCTGTCGAACGTCCATCGCTTGGTGAGCGTGCCGTTGCGGAAGTCCCAGGCGGCGATCACCGAACGCGTGTAGTAGCCGCGGGCCATGATCAGGCTGGGGCGCTCACCGTCCAGGTACGCCGTCCCGGCCAGGAAGCGGTCCACCCGGTTGCCGTAGTTGTCGCCCCAGGACGAGACCGTGCCGCGCGGCGGGTCATAGTTGACCGTGGACATCGCGGCGCCCGTCAGGCCGTTGAACATCGTCAGGTACTCGGGGCCGGACAGGATGTAGCCACCGGAGTTGCGGTGGTCGGCGCTCGCGTTCCCGATCACCGTGCCGGCGCCGTCCCTGGTGCCGTCGGCGGTCTTCATCGCGACCTCGGCCCGGCCGTCGCCGTCGTAGTCGTACACCTGGAACTGGGTGTAGTGCGCGCCGGCGCGGATGTTGCGGCCCAGGTCGATGCGCCACAGGCGGGTGCCGTTCAGCCGGTACGCGTCCACGTACACGTTGCCGGTGTAGCCGGACTGGGAGTTGTCCTTGGCGTTGGACGGATCCCACTTGAGCACGAACTCGTACTGGCCGTCGCCATCGAGATCGCCCACGCTGGCGTCGTTGGCGCTGTAGGTGTAGGCGACCCCGTCCGGGGTCGTGCCGCCCGGCGGCGGCTGGATCGGCACGTCGAGGTACGAGCCGCCGGTGAAGCGGAGCGAGGCCGGCGAGGCGGCCTGCTCGACGCCGCCGACCACCGCCCTGACTGTGTAGGAGGCCTCGGCCGCGGCGCCGTTGTCGAGGTAGTTGGTGGAGGCGGTGAGGCCGGTGGCGACCCTGGTGGAGCCGCGGTACACGTTGAACGAGACACCGTCGGGGTCGGTGCCGAGCAGGCGCCAGGACACGAGGTTGCCCGTACCGGACCGTACGCTGATCAGCCCGCGATCCAGGTCCTCCATCTGCTTGGTCGGCGGGGCCGCCTGGGCGGGGGCGGCGGTCGTCGTCGTGGCCGCTGCTAGGGCGAGGACGGCGGCGGCGCCGGCCATTCGTAACCGCATCGCGGGGTCCTTTCTGTCGGGGTGGTAGTGGTAAGCGCTTTCCCAATGGTCAAGAAGAAAGTTTCATGGGGTCGGGGAGATGGGTGTTAGCGTTAACGTCGCTGTGCGGAGGTGGTGATGGGTGGCTTCACCTGGGCGGATGGGCATCTGGTCTCCTGGCGGGCGGCGAGGGCGCGGGGAGTCCGGGCTCGGCGTATTAAAGCCGTCTCACCCTCGGCCCGCAAGCCGTCTCGCCACCGGCCCACAAGCCGTTGTGAGGGCGCGTGGGCGGTCGGGTTGCCTTGACGCCGGTGTCAGGGTTCTAGCGTGGGCGGGACCTGATCGCCCGACCGACTGGAGGCATGAATGACGAGGGTGACGTTCGGGCTGAGTTACAACACGGCCCACTTCGGCGTCGATCCCGACGGGATCGCGGAGTTCGCCCGGCATGCCGAGGAGTGCGGTTTCGAGTCGCTGTACCTGCCCGAGCATGTCGTCCTGTACCGGGGCGCGAAGGTCGGGGCCTTCGAGCTGCCGCCGTCGTTGCCGTACGTGGATCCGCTCGACTGCCTGAGCTTCGTCGCCGCGGCCACCCGGCGGATCCTGCTCGGGACGGCGGTGCTGTTGCTGCCGTACCACCATCCGGTCATCCTCGCCAAGCGCCTGGCCACCGTCGACGTGCTGTCCCGGGGGCGGATGCGGCTGCTGACCGTGGGGCTCGGCGCCCTGCCGGGCGAGGCCGGCGCGGTGGGGGTGGATTTCGCCACGCGCGGGCGGCGCGCCGACGAGGCGATCGATGTGCTCCGGCTGCTGTGGGGTGGCGGGGAGGACGGCGTCGCCTTCGCGGGGGAGTTCTTCGCTTTCGACGGCCTGTGCAGCTTTCCGAAGCCGTACGGGGGCACGCGCTTGCCGATCCACGTCGGCGGGTCGAGCCGGGCGGCTGCGCGGCGGGCCGGGCGCCGCGGTGACGGCTACTTTCCCGGTGGGGCGCTGGATGCCAGAGAACGGGCCGCGCAGTGGGAGCTCGCCCGGTCGGCCGCCGTCGAGGCGGGGCGGGATACGGACACGCTGGAGTACACCCGGTGGGGCGCGATCGACATGACCGAGGAGGATGTCGAGCGGATGGCGGAGCAGGGTGTGACCCGGATCGTGGTGAGCCCGGCCGCCGCCGAGCCGGAGGCGCGACGCGATGAGCTGTCGGCGTTCGCCGAACGGTTCGGCCTCCGCGCCGCCGTTTCGGGGTGACATCCTCCTCGGCTCGGGTCGGTGGTGGTCTCGTGCCTGCGCCGTAGGGCGGGGTTCCGGGGGAGCGCGGGCGGGTACACGTACGGCCTGCGTGAGAAAGGCCGGGTGCGCCGATGATCGGAAGGCTGGTCGAGCTGGGTGGCTTCGGGATCGAGGCCGTGGTCACGCTCACCCGCAGCGGGCTGCTGGCCCCGGTGCCGCCCGCGGCGCTGGCTCGCATGGTGGAGGCGTACCGGCACTACCACGTGACGCCCGCCGCGGGCGTGGCGATGGCCGCGGCGCGCTGGCCGGACCGGCGGGCCGTGGTGGACGAGGCGGGGTCGCTCACGTTCGCCGAGCTGAACGCGCGGGCGGCGGCGCTGGCCGTGGGCCTGCGCCGGAGGCGCGACGTGGGCCCCGGGCGGACGGTGGCGGTCATGTGGCCCAACGACCGAGGCTTCGTGACGGCGGTCGCCGCGGTGTCGCGGCTGGGCGCGGACCTGCTGCTGCTCAACACCGGGCTGGCGGGGCCGCGGCTGCGGGAGGTGTTGCGGCGCGAGGGTGTGCACACGCTCATCGCGGCTCCTGACCTGCCGCCCGTCCACTTCCCTGGCCCGCGCGTCACTGACCTGGACGAGCTCGCCGCCGAGGGCGGTCTCACCGGCCGGGACGGGTCGGAACACGAGGACGGGCCAGCGCGGCGGGCCGGGCGGCTGGTGCTGCTCACCTCCGGCACCACCGGCACGCCCAAGGGCGCGCCG
This sequence comes from Nonomuraea polychroma, assembly GCF_004011505.1. Taxonomy (NCBI): domain Bacteria; kingdom Bacillati; phylum Actinomycetota; class Actinomycetes; order Streptosporangiales; family Streptosporangiaceae; genus Nonomuraea; species Nonomuraea polychroma. The sequence goes on along the minus strand of NZ_SAUN01000001.1, from coordinate 4,100,746 downwards.
CGGCGGTTGTCGCTGACCGGGCTGGCCGCGCCGTTCCTGTCCATGCTCGCCACCGTGCCGCTGCGCAGCGGCGAGCCCATACTCATCGCGCCGCCGCTGTTCCACGGGCTCGGACTGCTCTGGTACGCGGCCGCGCTGGTGCTCGGCTGCCCGGTCGTCCTGCTGCGCCGCTTCGATGCCGGGGCCGTGCTCGACGCGCTCGCCGCCGAGCGGGCCGGGGCGCTGGTGGCCGTGCCGATCATGCTGAAGCGGATCCTTTCCTGTCCGCCCCGGCCGCTGCCGCACCTGCGTGTGGTGGTCTCCGGAGGTTCGGCGCTCCCGCCCGCCGTGGCCACCGCCTTCATGGACTCCTACGGCGACGTGCTCTACAACCTCTACGGCTCGACCGAGGCCGGCTGGGCCTCCCTGGCCACGCCTGCTGACCTGCGTGCCGCGCCCGGCACCGTCGGCAGGCCACCCCGCGGCGCCACCGTACGCATCGAGGGACCGGACGGTGCCGAACAGCCGCCTGGGGGAGTGGGCCGGGTGCTCGTGGCCGGCGGCCTGACGTTCACCGGCGCCGCGAACGGCCTGCTGACTACCGGCGACCTCGGGCACCGCGACGACTCCGGGCTGCTGTTCATCGACGGCCGCGACGACGACATGATCGTCTCCGGTGGCGAGAACGTGTTCCCGCAGGAGGTCGAGGATCTTCTGGCGCGTCAGCCCGGAGTGGCGGACGTGGCCGTGCTCGGCGTGCCGGACGACGAGTACGGCCAGCGCCTGGCGGCGTTCGTGGTCCCCGAGGAAGGGGCGGCGCCGTCGGCCGACGAGCTCAGGCAGGCGGTCAAGGCGGAGCTGGCCGGGTTCAAAACGCCGCGCGACATCACGTTCGTGGACTCCGTTCCGCGTAACCAGACCGGCAAGGTGGACCGGTTCAAGCTCATCCCGCACTCCTGACGTAAGAAATCTACAATGCAAAGGCGGTCGCTGGTGGCCTCTACTCGTATGGCACGTCAGGAGCGTTGACCTCCTCTATTTCAACGACAGCCAGCGCCGGTACGACCGTCCGCGGGGCGGGGATCCAGGTGCCGGTGACGCGTACCCAGGTGTCGGCCGCGGGGGCGGGCGGCCCTTGACGGTCACCTTCATCGTCTGGGCATCGGCCGCGCAGCAGCCGATGCGCAGGCGCGCGAGATGCCATCCTCCGGGGGATGGGACGGCGAAGCCGGTCAGCCGTACCCTCTTGCCCTTCAGCGAGGCGGGCGCGGACCAGGCGCGGCCGGCAAACTCGCTCATGGTCAGGTCGTTGACCCGGCCGTGCTTGAGCGGTCGCAGGGCGGCGTCCACGACGGACGGCGGGGGAGGGGCGGGGGCGTGCTCTGCTTGTTGGACGGTGTACGAGCCGAGTGCCGGCGGCGCGACCAGGAAGATGGCGGCGGCCGGGGCGGCCAGCAGCCATGCGATCCGGACCGGGTCGTGGTGTTCCTCGTGGGCGGCCGTCGGGGTGGGGACGACGGGCTCGCGGCCCAGTAACCGGGCCAGGTGCAGCTCTTCCTCGAGGGCGGCGGGGGTGATGGCCGCCTGGCGTCGGCGCCGCCGTTCGAGGGCCGGGACCGCCGCCCCGAGGACGGTCAGCACGGCGCCGGCGGTGATCAGCAGGGGCTGGAAGCCTGGTTTGACGTAGTTGGTGAAGTCGGCTGAGAAGGCGGAGATCCACAGTAGTGCCGCGCCGAGCTGGAGCAGGAGCAGAGCTTGGGACGTCCGGCTCACGTGGGCTCCTCGTACGGCTCGGCGGGCGGCTCGATCCTGACGATCTCTGTTGCGGCGATGGCGGGTGGCGTGTAGTCGCGGGGGATGCCGTTCTTCCAGGGCACCCAGGTGCCGGTGACCCGTACCCAGGAGTCCTCGGGCGGGGCCGGTGCGCCTTCGACGGTGACCTCCAGGGCGAGCGCGTCGGCGGCGCAGCAGTTGATCCGCATCCTGGTGAGGTGCCAGCCGCGCCCGGACGTCACGGCGAAGCCGGTCAGCCGCACCGGCCGGCCCGCGAGGGATGTGGAGGTGCCGTAGGCACGGCCGATGAACTCGCCGAGTGTCAGGTCGGCGGCCGGGGGCCCGGTGTAGGCGGTGGCGGGTGGGGGAGCGGTGGTTTGGCGGCGGGCGGCGTACGAGCCGAGCGCGGGTGGCGCGATGAGCACGATCGCGAAGACGGGTGCCGCCAGCAGCCACGCCACCCGGGGTGCGTGCTGGCCGGGCCGTCGCCGCCGGAAGGCCGCTGCCAGGCCGAGCGCCACCAGGATCGCGCCGGTGGTCACCAGTGCGGGGCGGAACCCGGTCCTGACGTAGTTGGCGTACATCGCCGAGAACGCCGACACGCTCAGCAGCGTCGCGCCGAGCACTACCAGGAGCCATCCCTGGGCCTGTCGGTTCACAGCAGTGCCCAGCCTGTGACGAAGCTGACGGCGATCGCCAGTGTCAGCGTGAGCGGCACGAAACGCCAGGCGAAGGCCCGGCCGAAGGTGCCGGTGTGCAGGGCGATCAGTTTCAGGTCCACGATGGGCCCGACCACGAGGAACGCGAGCTTGGCGGTGGGTGAGAACGTCGTGAGCGAGGCCGCCACGAAGGCGTCGGCTTCGGAGCAGATCGACAGCAGGACCGCCAGAAAGGCCAGTACCAGTACCGACACGACCGGTATGCCGCCGAGGGCGGTCAGCCATTCGCGGGGGATCACGACGTTCAGCGTCGCGGCGGCCAGGGCGCCGACGACGAGGTATCCGCCGGCGTGCAGGAGGTCGTGGCACATGGCGTCGAGGAAGGCGCCCCATCGGCTTTGGCCCGGTTCGGCCTGGCGGCGCGGGGCGGGCAGCCAGGCGGCGCGCCCGAATCGCGCCCAGATCCAGCCCGCGAGCACCGCCACCGCCAGCGAGGCGGTGAACCGGGCCACCACCATGGATGGGTTGCCGGGGAAGGCGACGGCTGTGGCGATGAGCACGACCGGGTTGATGGCCGGTGAGGCCAGCAGGAACGCCAGGGCCGCCGGGGCGGCGACGCCTCGTGCCATGAGTCCGGAGGCGACCGGGACCGACGCGCATTCGCAGCCGGGCAGCACCGCTCCGGCCACCCCCGCCACCGGCACAGCCGCGTAGGGTTGCCGGGGCAATGCCCTCGTCCAGAACGAGGCGGGTACGAATGCGGTGATCGCCGCTGACAGTGCCACGCCGAACACCAGGAAGGGGATGGCCTGCACGCACACGGCCACGAACACGGTGGCCCAGGTCCGCAGTGCCGGGTCGGTCAGGTGGGGCGCGAGCAGGAACCTGCCTGCGACCAGCAGTGCCACCAGGCCGAGGAATGCCCACGGCGGTCCGAGTGCCGGGCCTGAGCGTTCCGGGGCCGGCCGGTCCGTTGTCGCGGTCATCTGGTGGTTGCCCTCCGTGGCCGGTTTTTGGAGGGTTCAGTATGGCATGTCGGGTGACAATCGTTTTCATGTTGTGAAGTGGTGGGCGTGCTCCCGTACCCACTGCTCGAAGGTGCGCGGCTCCCGGCCGGTGATCTGCCGTACGGCGGGCGACGGCTCGGGGCCGGTCAGCAGGTACGCCTTGCCGCCGTGCCCGCCTTGGGTCAGAAAAGCCGGTCGGAGCCGCTCGTCGATGGCGACGCATGGCTCCGACCGGCCGGCCTTTCTAAACAGGCTTCAGGATTGCCGCGGTCAGGCGGTGCCGTGCGGGTTGTCGATGACGTAGCGCCATTGGCCGTCGGCGCCGCGGCGGGCGACGTCGGTGGCGGTGCCGCTGAGGTCGACGGTGCTGCCGTCGCGTGCGGTGCCGCGCATGGACCAGTCCACGATGAGCAGCGCGATGTCGCCGGCGACGTAGGCGTGGCGGGCCTCGATGGGGATTCCGAGGCTTTGCAGGTGCTGGTTGGCGGCCAGGCGCGCGGGGCCGGTGACGGGCTGGCCGGGGACCGGGACGAGGACGGCGTCGGGCTCGTAGACGTGGTCGAGTGCCTGAGGGTCGCCGGAGTTCATGGCCGCGACGAAACGGGCGGCGGGGGTGTCGGGGTCGCCGGCGAGGATCACGTGCGGCTGCGAAGTGTCATGACTGTTCATGACAAAATGATCATATCACGAGTGGGTCGGGCGGCCGTGGGTCGCGGCGGGCCGGGATTGTCGTGGGTGGCCGCTAGGGTCCCGATCATGGTGAGCCGATACTCGCAAGGGGGCGCGCCGCCTCCGCCAGGAGGTGTCCGCGTGAGCGCGTGGGACGACCTGCTCAAACACATCCGGGCCGGCGACGTGGTCGGCACGATCCGCCTGGTCGGCGAGCTGGGCCCGGCCGAACGCAAGGTGGTGGCGGCTGAGCTGCCGACATGCCTGACGGCGCGGTCCCGTGGCGTCCTGGACTGGCGGGAGTGGGACCGGCAGCTGAGGCCCCTGCTGATGGCGGGCGCGGGCAGCCTGAGCGGCGCTTCGGCCGTGACCGGCTGGCTGCTGCGCCGTGACTTCCGGTGGCAGGTCCAGGACCGGGTCGTCGGCCGGGTGCTGGAGCTGCTGCGCCGGCGGCCCGTGGACTGGCAGGCGGACGTGGCGTTGCGTCTGGCCGGGCGGCTGCGCCACGCGGACGTGTGGCCGTGGGCGGTGGCCGCGGCGCTCGTGCGGGAGACCGGAGTCCGGCCGCCGGACAGTGACCCCTTCATGACGGGTTGGCTGCGCGAGCTCGGCGACCGGACGAGCGGGCTCGATCCGGCCATGGCGGCCGGGGATCCGTTGCTGGCGGCGTACGGGCCGCGCCTGTTCGAGATCGACGGCCTGGGCCTGGTGGATGTCTGGCGCGTGGTGGAGGGCGTCGTGCGGTTGCTCGAGCATGGGCTGCTGGATCGGGCGGCGGTGATCGACGGCCTCCTGGGGCGGCTGCTGCGCGACGGGCCCGCGGCGCTGACCCCGCTGGTGGGCCTGCACGACCGGCTTGACCTGGATTTGGATGAGGCGGCCGAGCGGGCCAGGGATTATGCCAGGCTGCTGCCGGCCGGGCCGGTCGCGGTGGCGGACCTGGCGCTGGCTCAGCTGCGGCGGCTGGAGGAGGCCGGGCGGCTGGAGGAGGAGTTGTTCGGCGAGGCGCTGGAGGCGCTGGCGTTCCGGCCGGAGAAGAAGCTGTTGCGCGCCGCGATCTCGTGGGCCGGTGACGCGGTGCTGCGCCTGCCGCCCGCGGGCGGGGCGCCGCGGGTGGACACGGTCTTGCGCGCCATGGCCATGATCTTCGCGCAGGACACGCTGGCGCTGCAGGAGCGGGCCGTGCGGCTGGCCGTGAAGCTGGCGCCGCGGTCCGGCGCGGACGGGCGGGAGGCGGTGCGCGACGCGGCCGCCGGGCTGCCCGCCGAACTGCGGGAGAAGGTGTCGGCCGCGTACGGAGGCGGCATCGCCGCGGGGGAGGTCCCGGTCACGCCGTTGTCCGCGGTCCAGGACGGTCGCCGGATCGAGCCGCCCTTCGGCTCTGTGGAGGAGCTCGCGCACGCGGTGACCGTCTTCAGCTGGCCGCCGGACCCGTACGACTTCGAGCGCCTCCTGGCCGGGCTGGCAGAATGGTCGCACCGAGCCCCCGAGGCGCTGCGCACGGCGTTACGGCCGTGGTGGCATCCGTTCGATCCGCACGTGTTCGGCCACTACGGCTACGAGGTCCACGAGAGTGTGGTCGAAGGCTTTCGCCTGGCTTTCCTGGCCTTCGCCTCCCCGCAGGACAGCGTGGCGCTGTCGCGGGACAAGGCGCCCCGCCGCAGCCGGCCGAGCGATCTCGGCGCGCTCGACGAGCTCTACCTGCGCCGCGCCCGCGAGCTCGCCGCTTGCTTGCTGAGCGGCGGCGGCTACCCCGTCATCCTGGCCACGCCCACGGCCGGGACCGGCCACGTCGATCCCGGTGTGCTGCTCGACCGGATCGAGCGTCTCGAAGCCGCCGGAGTGGACGCACTGCCCGGCGACCTCGCCCAGGCCCTGCTGCGGCTCCCGCGTACGATCTCCGCGGCGGATCTGGCGCGGGCCGGGCGGCTGAGCTCGCCGGCGGGCCAGGCCAGTGCTGCGTGGATGCGGGGTGACCGGCCGGCCGACCCTACGGTGACGGTCTCTGTGGGCTGGCACGAGAGTTACGGCGGCTATGGCTGGCACGAGGTGCGCGCGCACATGGCGGTGCCGGTTGTGGGTGAGCTGTTCCGTGAGGTGCTGGAGACTCGGCCGGGCTACTCCGACACGCCGGAGTGGTGGCCGCCGGCCCTGCCGTCGCATCGTGAGATCGTGGCGGCGCACCTGCTCGGCACGCTGGTGTCCGAGAAGGACGGGAGCGGCGGGCACGCGCAGGTGCTGGCGAGTCTGGCGCAGGGGGATGGCCCGCTCGGTGACGGGATGGCGTACGCGCTCGCCTGTGGCATGGGCCACGCGGCGGCGGCCGATCGGGCGGGCGCGACCGACGCGCTGCTGACGCTGGCCGCGCGCGGCGAAGTCCCGGCGGAGGAGCTGGCGCAGGCGGTCACGACGCTGGTCACGGGTGATGTCGTCAAGCTCAATCGGGTGGTGTCGGCGCTGGACGATGCCACTCAGGCCGGTGCGCACGAGGCGGTGTGGGAGGTGGTCGTGCGGCTGCTGCCGGGGTTGCTGCCGCAGGATGGCGAACGGCCCCGCGCCGGGTTGGCCGACCTGCTGGCGGCGGGGGCGAGGGCGGCGAGGATCGCGGGGGTGCGTGCAAAGCTTCCGGAGGTGGCGATGATCGCGGCGCGTAAAGGGTCGAGCAGGCTCATCCAGGAGGCGCGGCGACTGATCCAGCTCGTCCGCTTATGAATCTACATTGTAAAGGCGGCGGGTTTAAGGATTGTGTTTTAACCCTTTTAACAGAACCTCTCCGAAGAGGAGACGAGGTGGTCTCGAAGGCCCCGTTCAGCCTGACAATCATCCAAGGACGAGCGGGAGTTTCGCGGCCAGCTCGCCCAGTGCGGTCTTCTCCGCGTCGGTCGGGGCGCGCCGTCCGGTGCCGATGAGCAGTGCGTCCTTGTCGGAGAGGGATGCGGGGAATGCGGTCCCGGCGATCTTCTCCAGCAGCTCGCGGGACCGGGCGAGTCCTTCCGCGGGTGGTTCCGCGGCGTCTGGGAGGTGCGCGACGAGGTCGAGGTGGTGCAGGGTCCATTCCAGGACGTACGCGGAGAGGTAGTCGCCCGCGGTGAGGACCTGGTCGCGGGTGCTGACCCGTTGGGCTGGGTCGGCGAGTGCGGCGGCGCGGCCGGCGGCGGAGCCGACGTCGTCGAGGTGGAATTTGAGGAGCCGGGGCTCTTCGTAGGCGGCGGCGAGCCGGACGGTCAGTGCGTCGAGGGGGTCGTCGCCGGTGGGCGGTGTTTGGGTGACGTCCCAGTAGGTGACCGCGTCGCGGGTGGGTTCTGTTTCGGCGGGGGTTACGAGGGTGATCAGGACGTCTTGGGCGTCGATGACGAGATGGCACACCAGGTCTCGTACGAGCCAGCCGGTGCAGCCGGACGGTTGTGCGAAGTCTTCGTCCGGGAGTTCGGCGACCGTTGTGCGCAACGCCGTCCAGGAGTGTGAGAAGAGATCCACATCGGCACGGTAGTGCGGTGCCGCATGGGTGGACAAGCGCATTGCGCGGGGTGGTTGTCGGCGGGGGAGTGATGGTCAGCGGTTGCCGATCTCGCCGTGGGAGTCGGCTGGGATGTGTTGGGCAGAGGGTTGCCTCGGTGCGGCTGTCGGCGTCGTGGGTCGATTCAAAGGTGTGGGTGTGTCGCCGATGCCGAAATGGGCCGCTTAGTTGCTCGTCGACGAAGTAGGACGGCCGGGTGTTGGCGCTGGTCGTCGAGGTCAGGTGCCAGGTGAGGCCGAAGTGCCGTGCCCGCCAGGTGATCGGGACATGGGCGGATCTTAGTTGTCGCGTGAAGGTGTCGGCGTGCGGGTGCGGTGCTCTGCTTGTCGGGAGCCTTGAGGTGCGGTCGGCCGCGGGTCGGTTCTTGATTGACTCTCGGTTAGGGTCGCAGGGTGGGTCCTCATCGCATGCCGGCGGCCGAGGTGGATGTCTCCGCCGGTCTGGTTCGGCGTCTCTTGGCCGTGCAGCATCCCGATCTTGCGCACCTGCCGATCGAGGTGATGGCCAATGGGTGGGACAACGTCATCTTTCGGGTCGGTCATGCGCTGGTCGTTCGGCTGCCGAGGCGTGAGGTGGCGGCCGGGTTGCTGGTGAATGAGGTGCGGTGGCTTCCGGTTCTTGGGCCCCGGTTGCCGCTGCCGGTTCCCGCGCCGGTGCGGGTGGGGCGGCCGGGTCTTGGTTATCCGTGGTCTTGGAGTGTCGTCCCGTTCTTGCCGGGAGAGGTCGCCTCGCGGAATCCGCCTGCTGATCTGGGGGATGCCGCGGTCACTCTGGGTGCGTTTCTGGGTGCGTTGCACGGTCCTGCGGATCCGGACGCGCCCGCGAATCCCTACCGTGGTGTCCCGCTCGCGGAGCGCCGTGTGGCGGTCGCTCAGAATCTGCGGATCGTGGGCGATCTCGTCGATCATGGGGCCGTGATGCGGGTTTGGGAGGCTGCGGTCGCGGCGCCGCGGTGGGAGAAGCCTCCCGTGTGGGTGCATGGCGATCTTCATCCGGCCAACCTTTTGGTTCATGGCGGCCGGATCAGTGGCGTGATCGACTTTGGTGACATCACCTCTGGGGATCCTGCCACGGATTTGTCGGTGGCGTGGATGCTCTTGCCGGCTGAGTGGCACGATGCCTTCCGGGGGGCGTATCAGGGGGCGTGCGGGTACGCGGTGGGTGAGGAGCTGTGGGTTCGGGCCAGAGGCTGGGCGCTCGCGCTGTCGCTCGCGTTTTTGGCCCACTCGGCTGACAACCCGCTGATAGCGGAGATCGGTCATCACACCATCGCTGCCGTGCTCGCGTAGGGCGACCTCGTGGAGGCGGTCGTCTGGCCGCTTGCGTTCGTGTCTGCGTCCTTCCGGCGTCTCGGTCCTGGCCCGGCGGTGAGTGTGGCCGGTTCCGCTCGATGATGTCGTGGATCCCGTGAACCTGATCGGCTTCTCGCCCGACTGTGCAGGGTGACGGGAGGACGAGATGACCGATGAGCTGCTGGTGGTTCGCGCGCAGCTGGGTGAGCGTGCGGCCCTGGCGGAGCTGGTGGCCCGCTGGCGGATGCCTGTGTGGACGTACGTGCGGCGCATGCTGGATGTCGAGCGGGCTGACGACGTGTCTCAGGAGGTGTGGCTGGCGGTGGTTCGGGGCCTGCCGCGGCTGCGGGAACCGGGGCGGTTCGTGCCCTGGCTGTTCACGATCGCCCGGCGATCGGTGGCCGACCGCCTGCGCGGTGAGTACGTGCGGGAGCGGGAGGGCTTGGTGGCGAGCGATGTGGTCGTCGGCGATCCGGTGGAGGCGATGGTGGATCGCGCCGGGTTGGTGGATGCGTTGTCGGGGCTGCCGGTGCTGGAGCGGGAGATTCTCGTCCTGTTCTACCTGGAGGATCTGCCGGTGGAGGACTGCGCGCAGATCTGCCAGGTGCCTGTCGGCACGGTCAAGTCGAGGCTCAATCGTGCCCGTCGGCTGCTGCGTGAGCGTCTGGAGGAGAAGGGGTACCGGTCATGACTGAGGAGGAGCCGCGTCTGTCGGCGCAGGAGATGATCGAGCGGCTGTCGCCGGTGTTGTCGCTGGGGTTGCGGGTGCGGGCGGTGGCGGCGTTGGTGGTGGGGCTTGCCGGTGCGGTGTTCGTGGCCGCGTTGTGGTGGTCGGAGCCGGGTCCGCTGCCTGGCCGCACGCATGTGGCGTTTGCGCTGTTCACGGTGTTCTGCCTGGCCTGGGCGGGGTATGGCGGGTGGCTGCTGACGCGGCGGGTGCCGTTGTTCGCCGGCGAGCAGGTGGTCGCCGCCTGGATCGCCCTGGTGGCCTCGGTGGTCACTGCGGTGGTCGTGGGTGTCGTTGCGGTCCAGCGTGGGACGGGCTTGGGTCTCGCGGTGGCGGTCGGTGGCGTGTTCGTCGCGGCGGCGTTGGTGCTGGCCGTGCGTGCTCATGCTCGCCGGGCGGCGTTGCTGCGTCGCAGGCGTGAGCTGACCGGCGGGCGGGAGGAGGTGTGAAGCCGCGGTTGCGTTGGCCGCCCGGGCCGTCGCGCTTCTGCTGTTCTGCATCACCTTCCTGGCGATACGACGCCGGGGTGACATGAAAGGGGACCGTGATGGTGCACAACGCGAAGCTCATCCGCCGTCGATTCGGCAAGACGCCTCTGGTCGTGGTGGTCGTTCTCGTGGCCGCGCTTCTGGGGGCGGGCGTGATCATGCTGTTGGCGTGAGGCGCCTCTCCGGCGAGGGGCGGGCCTGGTTCCACTCGCGGGCGACCGCCCAGCTGTCCGCCACCGGACCGATGTGTCTGAGTTTGTCGGGGTTGATGACGGCGCGGATCGTCTGGATCCGTCCGTCGAGGATGTCGAGTGCGAAGGTGTTGAGCACCTTGCCGTCCCGGTCGCGGAAGATCGCGCCCGGCTGGCCGTTCACCTCGTGTGGTTCCACGACGATGCCGATCCGGACGAGCGGCGCGGCGACCGCGGCGAGCACTTGCGCCACCTTGTCGGCGCCGATGATGGGCTTGGTCCCTGCGGGGGCCTTGCCGCCGCCGTCGCCGACCATGTGAACGTCGCCGGCCAGCAGTTCCCGCAGCCCGTCGGCGTCGCCTTCCCTGAAGGCGTCGAAGAATCGTCCGGCGAGCTCCTCGCGCTCTCTCCGGCCGGCCTCGAACCGGGGCCGGCCGGTGTCCATGTGGCGGCGGGCTCGCACCGCGAGCTGGCGGCACGCCGCTTCCGACCGCCCCACGGTCGACGCGATCTCCGGGAAGCCGAACCCGAACACCTCCCGCAGGACGAAGACCGCGCGCTCGATCGGGGTCAGTCGTTCGAGCAGAGCAGTGCCGCCATCGACAGCGAGTCGGCCAGCTCCGCCGACCGCTCGGGGTCCTCGTAGGGGTCGCTCAGCAGCGGCGGCTCGGGAAACCACGGCCCGACGTACTCCTCCCGCCGGCGGCGGGCCGACCGCAGGACGTCGATCGAGATCCGGGTGACCACGGCCGAGAGGAAGGCCTTGGGTGAGGTGGGTTGTGTCGAGGAGACCTCGTTGCGCAGCCAGGTTTCCTGGACCGCGTCCTCGGCCTCGCTCACGCTGCCGAAGGATCCGGTTGGCGATCGCGAACAGCAGCCGGTTCGTCGCGGACGATGGTGGACTGTTGCGTGGTCAGGAGGGTGGCGCTGGCCGCGTCGTGGAGGTGCGCCCGCGAGCTGTAGCCGGTGCCGCCCTCGTCGAGCGGGAGAGGGTGGATCGGCAGTGCCCGCGTGCGCGTTGTCGTCTCCTCGTGCGGATTCAGCGGATTCAGCGGGTCCTCCTTGGTCTTCACCCATCCGCCCTGGCGGATTCCGTTCCTGTTGGTGTAGCTGTGTGTGGCGAAGGCGATTGCGGTCATCTGGTGCATGATCGTGGCCGCCGCCTCACTGGCCGACACCGTATGGATCTTGCCGGCGTGCGTGGCGTTCTTGGAGATCGGTGGAGCAGGCAGGGCCACAAGGCGGCGTATAGCTTTCGTCAATGATCTGTTTGCGGGCCGGTGCTAGCTTCGTGCGCCATGTCCAGACACGAGATCTCGGTAGAACGAACGTATATACCCGGGCACTCCGAGGCTGACACCTCGCGTTCCGAAAGCGCCGCGTCCGCCTCCCCGGAAGAAGAGAGCGACAGCGGCGTTCTCGGACTGCTCGAGCGCATCGGCTCCGTCATCATCCCGATCGGCGTGGCGCTCTACGCGGTGCTCTATCTCGGCGTCGAAGAGATGTATGGCATCTTCGGCATCAGTCCGCAACAAGCGGGGATCGACCAGTCCGTCCTTCTCGGCCGGCTCATGGGCACCCTGATCCTGGTGCTCCTGATCGGCATCCCGACGCTCGGCCTCATCGTCGGATGCTGCTGGGTGGCCGACAAGCTGACCCGCGGCGCTCTCGGCAGGCTGGTCCAGGCCATCCGGCGGCGGCCCTGGATCTCCGCCCTGATCGCCGCGCTGTGGTCCGGCGCGACCTACTGGGGGCTGTTCGATATCCTCGGCGACCTCGACATCGCCATCATGGTCGTCACTGCGGTGGGGCTGGGTGTGTTGACGTTCCTTGTCCCGTTCCGGCTGTTGCGCCGCAGACCGGTCGGCCGCGCCGGGACGAAGATCCTGGTCGGTGGCCTGACCGGCGTCGGCCTGGGTTTCCTGCTGATTCTGGCGATGGTCCGGGGCGCGGTCGAGGTCCAGGAGACCGGGCAGGCCAACGAGCTGCTCGGCTATGTCGGCTTCCAGGACCAGTGGACCGTCATCAAGAACGCCGAGGACGACAAGCCGCTCTACGACGGCCGCTGGATGATGTTGCTCGGCGAGAGCGACGGCACGTACGTCTTCTACGACTGCGACAAGCTCGAAACCTTCCGCCGGCCCATGGAGACCACCAACCTCAGCGACATCCAGCTCGACCCGGAACGGGAGAAGGGCTTTACCTGCGGCAGCCTCGCGGAGGAGAACTCGTAGCCACGCCGGGGGAGCCTCAGCGGGACGGCGCAGCCTGGACTTCGTGCATCGAATGCTCCGGTGTGGCGGCCGAGGGCGCACACGTGTTCATCACCGGCCGGCGCAAGACCGAACTCGACGCGGCCGTCGAAGTGATCGGCTCAGCGGCTACCGCGGTGATCGGCGACATCTCGGACCTGGCCGACCTGGACCGGCTCTACGAGACGATCCGCAGCCGGGGACGGGGCCTGGACGTACTGTTCGCGAATGCCTCCGTCGCCGCGTTCGTGACGCTTGAGCAGGTCACCGAGGAGCACTTCGACCCCCTCTTCGGCATCAACGTCCGGGGCACGCTGTTCACTGTTCAAAAGGCGCTGCCCCTGCTCAACGACGGCGCCTCGGTGATTTTGAACGGTTCCACCGACGTGGACGTCGGCGCGGAGGCGTTCGGCGTGTACGCGGCGGCCAAGGCCGCCACCCGATCGTTCTCCCGGACCTGGGCCAACGAACTCAAGGGACGCGGCATCCGGGTCAACACCATCACGCCCGGCCCGACCGATACCCCTGGTTTGTCGGGGCTCGCTCCCGACCCGGAGCAGGCCGCCGGCCTCAGGCAGCACGTGGCTGCGCAGGTGCCGCTGGGCCGGCTCGGGCGCCCGGAGGAAATCGCCGCCGCCGTGACCTTCCTCGCCTCCGCGCTGAGCAGCTTCATCACCGGTTCGCATCGGCCCACCCTGGAGCGGCTCAAGCGAGAGGCGGCGTCGTCGGGCCGATCCCTGGAGGAGGTCGTCAAGCGGTACGCGACCCGGGTGGCTGCTACCTCGTCGCCCAAGCCGACGGACTTCGAGGGGTACGACCCTGCGGTGACCGACCCGGACGTGGTGATCGACGGCATTCCCTACGCCGAGCTGGTCGACCTCGGGGCCATCGCCAAATCGGAGGGCATCTCCTACGAGGAGGCCATCGACTGCTTCGGCTCACAGTCGTCCAACAGCCGGGTGATCGACAAACTTGATGCGGAGTTCCCTGACGAGATCTCCGGCGTCAGATACGTCGACGACCAGCGGGGGCTGCGCGTCGGTTTCAAGGGTCCCATCCCGACTCGCGCGATCGAGCTGGCCAGGACCCTCCCCATGGAGGTCACCCTGATCGGCGGCAAGGGATTCTCGGCCTCGGAGCTCCGGCGGGCCCAGGACAGGGTCGTCTCCTGGCTCCGATCCCGTCCTGAGGTGGCCACGATGACGGCGCACTCAGATGAGGAGACTGGCCAAGTCAAGGTCACAGTTCAGCCGAAGGTGATGCCGGACGATGCCGAGGAGTTCAAGCGTGGGCTTCAGCTCCCGCAGCTGGACAATCCGCACATCACCGTCGAGGTCACGCTCTCCGCCGATTCGGTCGCCGTTCGGCCGCAGTGAGAGCTACCGAAGCGCCCGGCGCGCACACGGCCCGAACTCAAGCTTGATCCTTCACTCCGCTACCTGGCGGCTGGGTACATGTTCGGGAGCGGAGGGCCGTTATGCCGTCACCGCAACATCACCGGGCCTGCGGCTATGGTCGGAAACGCTCGCCCGACTTACCGACTGACATTTCATGCCCAGCCGTAGGCACCCTGAGGTGCGGGTGATCGACCCGGTGATGTTGCCCGGTGTCGCCGGCGATGCGCACGGCTTCGGTGGCCGATGCCTTCGCATCCTGGAACCGGCCCAGGTAGAGCCGGCTGGTGGCGAGGTTCTGCAGCGCGTGCGGCAGCCAGCCGATCATCGCCTGTGCCCGGCAGTTGTCGGCCAGCCGGACGGACAGGTCCATGGACGTCTCGTCGTCGCCTGCCATGAAGGCCATCGACGCGATGATGAGCCTTTCTCCGGGGTCCGCGAACACTGGGATCGCCTGGCGTCGGCGAGTGCCCGTGGATGGGCGTCAGCCCGCGGGCGGCATCGCCTGCAAGCGGGGCGGCCAGTCCGGTCATCGCGGTGATGACCGGTCGGAGGGGTCCCTGTGGTCCCGGGGAAATGTCGGTCGGATCTGCCTGACCTGCGCTGAGACAGGGAGGTTCCGGTTGTTGATCACTTCCGCTACCGTTCGTACGGTCCTAACCGGGCCGATGCCGGCGCGCTCGCGCGGGCCGGGAGCGAGGGCGCACTACCGCAGCGAGGGCACCGAGAACGCGATCATGGGGACGGTCGGGGGAGTCCTGTCGTGGTGCTGCCTGCAGGGACGGGTGCCACCGACGGCGGCGGGCGCGCTGAGCCGGTCGAAGGGTCTGTGATTCCTGCCTGTGGGGTTCGATGCCGGTGGGGACGGCCGGAACCGGACGGTGATGGCCCCACGATCAAGTCCCGGGTCGCGGTCCGGGGCTATGAGCGGCTGACGGATGAGGAGATCGGAGAGCGCGCCCGGGTGGGCGATCGGCGGGACAGCAGGCATCCAGCCAGCGCGGCGGCGAGGCCGGCCAGCCCGGCCGCCGCGAACCCGCCCGCCGGCACGGAGACGTCGATCGCCACCCCGACGATCGGGGATCCGAGCGCGAAACCTGCGCTCTGCGCCGAGGATTGCAGACCTGTCGCCTCACCCCGCACACTGGCCGGAGCCAGCCGGCTCACCGCGTCGGCCACCGCGGAAAGAGTCGGCGCGGCGAGCAGCCCTGCACCGACACCGGCCACGCACAACCAGGGCCAATCGTGGGCCAGCCCAGCGGGAATGGTCGACAGCCCGAGCAGACCGAGCAGCAGCCACGTGGGCAGCGGCCGGGGGAGCGCACCGTACACCAGCCCGCCGACGATGGAGGCCACGCCGTACACTGCCACGACCACGGCGGCCCAGGACACCTGGCCGGCTTCTTCGAGGGTGGCGACGATGGCCAGGTCGGTACCGCTGAGCAGCATCGTGGTGCCGAACGCCATCACCAGCACGGCGATCATGCCCGGGCCCAGCCACTCCCGGCGACGGGGGTGGCCGACCGTGTCGGCATCCGCCTCGTTCTCGGCACGCAGCGGCGGGTTGAGCAAGGCGATGCCCGCTCCACCCGCGACGATCGCGGCGCCGACGCTCCATGCCACCATGCCAGGGGACACCTTTGCCGCGTACAGGATAACGATGGGCGGGCCCACGATGTACGACAGCTCGCCCTGCACCGATTCCAGCGCGAACGCGGCCCGGCGCTGTCCCGCCGTCGTCATCGCGGCGATCGCCTGCCTGGTCACCGGCTGGGCCGGCACCATCAGCAGACCCGCCGCGAAGGCGGCGCCCATCAGGATCCCGTACGGCAGGATCGGCACGCTCAGCCAGAACACGGCCTGCAGCACGACAGTCACCAGCAGCACGGTGCGCAGGCCCCGCCGGTCGATCATGCGGCCGAGCAGCGGCCCACCCAGCGCCATCCCGGCGGTCAGAGCCGCCGCGACACCACCCGCTGCCGCGTAGCTCATGTCCAGGCCCAGCACGACATGCATCGTCAGCGCCATCACGCTAGCCGTGATGGCGGCACGGGCGAGCAGCGAAACGCCCAGCAGCGATGCCATCCCTGGCACGGCGAGTAGCTGCCGGTATCTGGTCACCTGCGTGACGCTAGATCATCCGTCACGCCATAGGAAGTGGTTAATTCGTTGGAGCTAGCATAATGAATTGTTATGGCCAGGGATCTTGAGACCGCGTTGCTGCGGTCGTTCGTCACCGCCGTGCGGGCGGGCAGCATCAGCCGCGCCGCGACCGCGCTCGGACATACCCAGCCTGCGCTCAGCCAGCAGTTGCGCAAGCTCGAGAGCGTTGTCGGCCGTCCGCTGCTTCACCGTTCGCCGTCTGGCGTCTCGCCGACCCGGGCGGGTGAGGAGCTCCTGCCGTACGCCGAACGCATTCTCTCGCTCTCCGCACAGGCACTGACCGAAACCGGGCGCGCGCTTACCGGCCACTGCGGCGTCGGATTGCTCGAAGACCTCGCCGCGTCCCGGCTCCCGCAGGCCCTCGCCGACCTCGCCCGGCTGCACCCCGGCGCGACACTGGAGGTGCTCAGCCTCTCCAACGCCGCGATGCAGGAGGCCTACGACGCGGGCCGCGTCCACCTCGTGCTCGACGCGGTGCCAGACGTTCCCGGGCCGCCGCGCTGGACGGTACGCCGCTCGCTGGTCTGGGCGATCGGCCAGGGTGTGGACGTGGCTGCCGATCCGCTGCCGGTGGTGCTGTTCTCGAACCCGTGCTCGTGGCGTACGTCAGTGCTGGAAACCCTGGAACGTACCGATCGGCGCTGGCAGGTGGCGTTCGAAAGCAACAGCCTGGTCGGTGTGCTCGCCGCAATACGGGCCGGGCTCGGCGTCGCGGCGCTCATGCCCGCCAACCTCGAACCGGCCATGGCCTGCCACGACACGGACGCCCTGCCCACCCTGCCGGACGTCGAGCTCGGTCTCGCACGACACCCACGGACCGAAGGCGATCCGCTGATCGATGCCGTGGAGACCGCTCTACGACGCATGATCTGAGTTTCACGGCTGGTCAGCGCGCCGCTCGCCGAGCCGGTGGCAGGTTGACCAGGGCCCATCGCTCCTCAACGACCCCCGCCGGCCATACCCTGCGCGCCGTGCGTGGCAAGCAGGACGCCGGGGCCAGGTTCCAGCGCGCCCAGCGTTGCAGCGTTGCAGCGTTGCTCGCTCCTCGTCAGTGAGCGTCACCGGAGTCTTCGGTCGTCCCGTCCGCGCCATAGGGGGTCCCGGTAGCAATGAAGAAATTTTCAACGAAGTAGCGTCTGAGCTGCGGTAACGGAGGAGTTTGACCGCCTGTGGCGGGTTGATGATCACTGCCGCTACGTTCGTTCCGGTTTTGTCCGGTACGGCACGTGGAGTGATGCGTTGTCAGAGAAGATGTTCTCCGAGGAGCAGTTGGAGCAGCTGCGCTCGTTCCCGGAGATCAGCGCAGATGAGTTGATCCGGTATTTCACGCCGACGGCGGCTGACGCGGCGTTCGTGAGTCCCGGTGGGCGGGGCCCTGTCGATCGGCTGGGCATGCTGGTCCAGCTCTGCACGCTGCCGTGGCTCGGGTTCGTGCCCGACGATGTGGCCTCGGCACCGCCGGCGGCCGTGGCCCGGGTCGCGGAGCGGCTGGGCGTGGCGCCGGCGGCGCTGCGGCTGTACGGCAAGCGCGATCAGACCCGCTCGGACCATCTGGGCCTGATCGCCAAGTATCTGGAGTGGCAGACCGCTCCGGCGGGCAGCCAGGCGATGAAGGAGCTGGAGCAGTTCCTACTGGACCGGGCGATGGAGCACGACTCGCCCACGTTGCTGTTTAACCTGGCGCGCGAGTATCTGATGGCGGCCAAGGTGATCCGGCCCGGCGCGCTCATCTTGGCCAAGATGGTCGGCACGGCCCGCAAGGCGGCCTCCGATCTGACCTCGCAGCTGGTGGGGCACCTGCTCACGGCGGAGGTCCGCACCGATCTGGAGCGGATGCTGCTGGTGGATGCGGGGCTGGGGATGACCCGGCTGGAGTGGCTGGTCAGCCCGGCACGGGATGCCTCGGCGACCTCGGTGAAGACCGCGATCGACAAGCTGACGTGGCTGCGCGCGATCGACGCCCACCAGATGGATGTGTCGGTGCTGCCGAACGAACGCCGCCGGTTCCTGGCCCAGGTTGCGCGCCGCTCGACCAACCAAGGGCTGGAGCGGCGCAAGGAGCGTAAGTTCCCGATCCTGCTGGCGTTCGTGGCCCAGGCCGCGGTCGACCAATTGGATGAGGTGGTGGCCCTGTTCGACCAAGCGGTGTCGGCGCGGGAGTCGCGGGCGAAGTCCAAAACGGATGAGGCGCTGGTCGAGCGGGCCAAGAAGGGCGAGGCCCGGCAGCTGGTGATGGAGATGATCCTGCCGGTGCTGGCCGACCCGTCGATCCCCGACGATGAAGTGGGCGGGATGCTGCGCGAGCGGATCGGCATGCAGCGCCTGCGGGAGATCACATCCGATGCGTGGAAGCCGCTGCCCCGAGATCACGGCCGGCTATCGGAGCTGGAATCCTCCTACACCTACCTGCGCCAGTTCACGCCGAACGTACTGGCCGCGATCGACTTCCAGGGCGGGCCGGGCACAGCCGAGCTGATGGAGGCGGTGGCCGTCTTGAAGGAGATGAACCGGCTCGGTGGCCGGAAGGTGCCCGCGGGGGCGCCGAGCGGCTTCATGCCCGCCAAGTACGCCGACTATCTGGCCACGGCTCGCAGGTCCGGGGAGGACACCGCCTACCGCCACTACTGGGAGCTGTGCGTGATCTTGTGCCTGCGGGACAGGCTGCGCAGCGGGGATGTCTTCGTGCCGGGCTCGCGCCGCTACGCCGACCCGGCCACCTACCTGTACACGCCCGAGCAGTGGGCGCCCCGGCGAGGAGAGTACTGCCGCCTGGTGGGCAAGCCGCCGAACGCGGCCGAGGCGCTGGAGCAGGGCAAGGAGGAACTGCACGCCGCCCTGCAGGAGCTGGAGACGACCCTGGCCGGCGCCGCTCCCGACGACACCGGCATGGTCCGGCTGGATGAGGACGAGCATCTGGTGGTGCCGCCGCTGTCGGCCGAGGACGTACCGGCCGAGGCCAAGGCGCTGAGGGACGAGCTGGCCGCGATGCTGCCGTTCGCGCCGATCGCCTCGCTGCTGATCGAACTGGACGCCCGCACGCACTTCCTGGACTGCTTCACCCACGCCGGCGGCCGCAAGCTCACCACGTCCGTGGAGACCAAATGCAACATCCTGGCCGTGCTCATCGCGATGTCCACCAACCTGGGCCTGGCCCGCATGTCGGAGGCCTGCGGGGTGTCCTACGACGTACTGGCCTGGCCCATGGAGTGGTACGTGCGGGAGGAGACGCTGCGCGAGGCCAACACGGTCATCGTCGACCACCACTACGGCCTGGAACCGGCCAAGGTGTTCGGCGGTGGCACCATGAGCTCATCGGATGGCCAGCGGCTCCCCGTCCGCGGCAAGACCCTGACCGGCCGGACCATGGTCATTCACGGCGGTCAGGTGCTCTCCACGTACACCCATGTCTCCGATCAGTGGTCGACGTACGGCACGAAGGTCATCGTGCCGACGGCGCGGGAGGCGCACTTCGTCCTGGACGACTTCCTCGGCAACGCAACCGACCTCCCGATCGCCGAGCACGCGACCGACAGTCACGGAGCCACACTCATCAACTTTGCGTTGTTCGACCTGGTCGGCAAGGCGTTGACTCCGCGATTGCGGGACCTGACCCGGGTCACCCTGGTACGGGACGACACCCCGACCGAGATCGCCAAGCGCTACCCGCACGCCGGGCCGCTGCTAGGCGCGCGCTGGAATGAGAACCTCATCGCCGACTGCTGGCCGGACCTGCTGCGCATGGCCGGATCGCTGAAATACGGCCAGCCCACCGCCTCGCTGATCGTCGGCAAGTGGTCGGCCGCCTCCCGGCAGAACACCCTGGCGGCCGCCTTGAAGGAATGGGGCGTGCTGCGCAGGACCGTCCACCTGGCCAAATACCTGTCGGACCCGGCCTTCAGAAGGAAGATCTCGCGGCAACTGAACAAGGGGGAAAGCCTGCACGCACTGCGCCGCGACCTGCACTACGCCCAGCAGGGCACCATCACCCGCCCGCATCTGGAACAGCAGACCGAGCAGGCGTGGTGCCTGACGCTGCTGACCAACTCGGTGGTCGCATGGACGACCGAATATTATTCTAGGGCGGTGCTGGAGCTGCGTTCCCAGGGCCGGGAGGTGAGCGACGAGATCCTGTCGCACATCTCGCCCGGCCACAGCGACAACATCAACTTCTTCGGCGTCATCAACGTGGACGTCGAGGCGGAACTGGCCAAGCTCGACACCAGCGGATGGCGACCGCTTCGGCCCGTCCAACTGCGCCAGCTGGGGCTGACCCCGTGACCTGAGTCCCTCGAAGAGGGGCAAAAGCCCCGCACCTGCCCGGACGGAGCGAGGCCGGCGGGCCAACGGCGCGGGGTTATCGGTTTGTCGGTTGGCCCGCGGTCAAGGGCGCGGTGGACTTGCGGTGGTGAGAGGCGCGGGCTTTGGCGCGGTTGCCGCAGATGTCCATGGAGCACCAGGTCCGGCGCCGATTGCGGGAGTGGTCATAGTAGGCCCATCGGCAGCTCGGCTCCCGGCAGGCCTTCAGCCGCGTCCACGTGCCTTCCGCCACGGCCTCGGCCACGACGGCGAGCAGCCTGGCCAGCGCCGCCTCCACCGGCACCCGGGCGCGGGCGACCAACCGGGGCGGGGAAACGGTCACGTCGAGCATCAGCGGGAAGTCGCGGGTGAGATCGGCGAGTTCGGCGCGAGCGGCGGGGTTGAGGCCGTCCGGGCGCGGGCTGGAGACCGGCTCGGTGTTGTTCTCGGCGATCAGCGCGCGTAGTCCCTCGCGGATCCGTTCGGCACGGTCGCGCTGCTCGTCGTTCACCACCGTGTCGGCTGACATGAGGCCGCGGGCGTGCAACCACGTCGCCAGCTGTTGCGGGGTTGCGATCTCATCGCCGTCCCGGCGGCGGGTGTTGATGAACTCCTCGATCACGCGCAGCGGCATCGGCGCCGTCCCGGCTGCGAGGTTGTCCGGCACAGGCTCGGCAGCACGCTCATCCATCACGCCTCGAAGCCTACCCGGCTATCAGCGATGGTAGGGTACTTAACCGACGTAATTGGTACGTCAGTTAGATCAAAAGGGGTCGCTGGTGAGCATCAGCATTGGCAACATCTGCATCGACACGAACGACCTGGCCGGCAGCACCGCCTTCTGGCAGGCGGTCACCGGATACCAGGTCGCGTCCTCGGACGAAGGCGCCACCTACCTGGAGGACGCGAACAAGAGGGGCGTGGGCCTGTCCCTGCAGGCCGTGCCCGAGGGCCGGGAGGGCAAGAACCGGCTGCACCTGGACTTGTCCACTGATGACCTGGCAGGCGAGGTCGGCCGGATTCGGGCCCTTGGCGCGAGTGAAGTGCGGCGCTTCGACGGCTGGGTCGTGCTGGCCGACCCCGAGGGTAACCAGTTCTGCGTCGTCGCCGCATAGACGCACCCGCCACCGCGCGACACCAGTTCCCACCACTACAGAAGAGACAGATATGGCCTCCGTGCACAAAGAGATCATCATCGATGCCGACCCCACGGCCGTGTGGGCGATCATCAGTGACTTCACCGACGGGCCCGTCCGGATGGCGCCGGGCTTCGTCACCGACAGCCGGCTCGACGAAGACGAACCGGACGTCAGGGTCGTCACGTTCGCTGACGGAATGGTGCTGCGGGAGCGGCTCATCGCGCTCGACGATGAGCCGCGCCGGCTCGTCTTCTCGGTCATCGGCGGCACCATGCAGCCGGAACACGACAACGCCTCGATGCAGGTCGTCCCGCATGGTGACGGCGGCAGCCGGTTCGTCTGGATCCACGACGTGCGACCGGACGACCTCGCCATCCCGATGGGCGCCGGAATGGACCACGGCCTGAGCATCTTCAAGCAGACGGTGGAGTCCTCCAGCGAGCACCTCGGCTAGGTCAGCCGCGTCATTGCTGGTCGCGGTCCTCCCCGTGAGGACTGTGACCAGCTGCGTGACCGGACGGGGCTGCCCCGCCATTCGGCGGCAGGCGGCTCTTGCCTGCTCCGGCGGCCAGCCGCCCCCGCCAACTCGTGGCCGGTTGCCCGATGGCTTCCGGAGCCCGGCGGGGAGCCGGCGGTGTTGTGGTCATGCGGCGGCGGGCGCTCACCCGGTCCGATCACCTGGTGCAGACGAGGTGATCGTGCGGATGTATCGGTGGGCGAGACGGTGCAGGTGCGTGAGAAGTTCCGGCGGCCCGGTGACGTCGAAGTCTGCGCCGAGCAGGCCCAGATGGACGGCGAGGGTCTCGACGGTGTCCGCGCCGGTGTGCAGGACGCAGGTGCGTTCGTCGAGGCGTTCGACCGTGCCGGCGGCCGGGCCGATGCGATCGGCGATGATCTCGGCCGGCGCGTGCACGGTGACCTGCGCCCGGTAGCGCCAGGCGGCGGCGGACACCCGGCGTGACACGTACGCGGCGACGTCGTCGGGCAGGTCGCGCGGTGTGAAGCGGGGGCCGGTCGGGGTGCGGGGTCGTATCCGGTCGACGCGGAAGGTACGCCAGTCGCTCCGCTCGACGTCCCATGCCAGCAGGTACCAGCGGCGGCCCCAGATGACGAGCCGGTACGGCTCGACGGCGCGCACGGTGGCCGCGCCGGCGTGGTCGTGGTAGTCGAAGCGGAGCCGTTCCCGGTCGCGGCAGACCGCGCTCAAGGCGGCCAGGACCGCCGGGTCGACGCTGGGGCCGGCGTCGTCGCGGGGCACCGGCACCGTGTAGGCCTGCAGGGTGTTGACCCGACGCCGCAACCGGGACGGCAGCACCTGCTCCAGCTTCGCCAGCGCCCGCAACGACGCCTCCTCGATCCCCGCGATGGCGCCACCGGTCGCGGTCCGCAGGCCGACGGTGACGGCAACCGCCTCCTCGTCGTCGAGCAGCAACGGCGGCAGCACGGCACCGGCGCCGAGCCGATAGCCGCCGGCAGAACCGCGGGTGGCCAGCACCGGGTAGCCGAGGGTGCGCAGGCGCTCCACGTCGGTACGCACGGTCCGCCCGCTCACCCCGAGGCGCTCGGCGAGCTCGGCGCCGGTCCACTCGCGCGGGGTTTGCAGGAGAGAGAGCAGCCGCAGGAGGCGGGCCGAGGTGTCCAGCATTCGTCAAGCATGCCGGACCATTAGGAGCGGTATCGTCCTAATGGTCCGGCAGGGTCGACGCCATGACCGAGATCGACACGGCCGAGATCCGTGATTTCCGTATCGATATCCCGCAGGCCGACCTGGACGACCTGGCCGAGCGCCTGGCCCGGGTCCGCTGGACCGACGAACTGCCCGGCGCCGGCAACGACTACGGCGTGCCGCTGCACTACGTGCAGAGTCTGGTGCAGCGGTGGCGCGACGGCTACGACTGGCGCGCGTGGGAGGCGAAGCTTAACTCGTACCCGCAGTTCACCACGGGCATCGACGGGCAGAACGTGCACTTCCTGCACGTGCGCTCGCCCGAGCCGGACGCCACGCCGCTGCTGCTCACGCACGGCTGGCCGACCACCGTCGTGGAGTTCCTGGATGTGATCGGCCCGCTGAGCGATCCGCGCGCCCATGACGGCGACCCGGCCGACGCCTTCCACCTGATAATCCCGTCCATCCCCGGTTTCGGCTTCTCCGGTCCCACCGCCGAGCGGGGCTGGAACCGGTACCGGATCGCCAGGGCGTGGGCCGAGCTGATGCGCCGCCTCGGGTACGAGCGGTACGGCGCGCATGGCAACGATTGCGGCTCGGAGATCTCACCGGAGGTGGGCCGTTGCGATCCCGGGCACGTGATCGGCGTGCACGTCACCCAGGTCTTCTCGTTCCCGTCCGGCGACCCGGCCGAGCTGGCCGGCCTGTCGGAGGAGGACCGGAAGAAGGTCCAGTTCCTGCAGTGGTGGACGGACAACAGCGGTGCCTACGACAAGCTGCAGTCCACCGCGCCGCAGACGCTGGCCCATGCGCTGGCCGACTCGCCGGTGGGGCAGCTGGGCTGGAACGTGCAGCTGCTCGGCCCGAACCTCGACCCGGACTATGTGCTGACCAACACCATGATCTACTGGCTCACCAACACCGCCGCGTCGGCCGCGCGCCTGTACTACGAGGACTTCCACGCCACCGACAAGCCGGCCGAACCCACCACCGTGCCGCTCGGGCTGGCGAACTTCGCCTGGGACTTCCAGTCGATCCGCCCGTTCGCCGAACGCGACCACAAGAACATCCTGTCCTGGAACGCCTACGACACGGGCAGCCACTTCGCCGCGCACGACGTGCCCGGCCTGCTGGTCGACGACATCCGCGGCTTCTTCCGCCAGCTGCGCTGAACCGTGCCGACCGGGTGGTACGCGCGGCGGGCACCCTGCCGCGCGCACCCCTGAATTGAACTTCCAGGAGTACCGTCATGCAGATCCTGACCCGCCGAGCCCTCAACCGCGCCACCCTCGATCGGCAACTGCTCCTGCGCCGCGCCGACCTCACCCCGCTGCAGGCCATTGATCACCTGGTGGGCCTGCAGGCGCAGACCCCGCACACCTGGTACGTGGGACTGTGGAGCCGGCTCGCCGCGTGCCGGCCCGAGGATGTCGCGGCGCTGCTCACCCAGCGCCGGGCCGTGCGGATCGCCCTCATGCGCTCGACGATCCACCTCGTCGGCACGGCCGACGCGCTCGCGCTGCGTCCGCTTGTGCAGCCGGTGCTGGACCGCGACCTGTTCGCCAACCACACGCACGGCCGGGCGATGCGCGGGCTGGACACCGGCCAGGTAGTGGCCGCGGGCCGGGAGCTGCTCGACGAGCGGCCCCGCACGCCGGGCGAGCTCGGTCGGCTGCTGGCTCAGCGGTGGCCGGACCGCAACCCGGCGAGCCTGGCCTACGCGGTGCGCAACCTCCTGCCGGTCGTACAGACCCCGCCACGCGGGGTGTGGGGCGCCGGCGGCCGGACCGTCCACGCGCCTCTCGAGTCGTGGGCAGGCGCGCCGCTGCGCGCCGACCACACGATCGACCAGATGGTCCTGCGCTACCTGGCCGCGTTCGGCCCGGCGACCGTACGCGACGTGCAGACCTGGTGCGGCCTGACCCGGCTGGCGGAGGTGCTCGACCGGCTCCGGCCCCGCCTGGCCACGTTCCGCGACGAGAACGGCGCGGAACTGTTCGACCTGCCCGACGCGCCCCGGCCCGATCCGCAGGTCAGTGCGCCCGCCCGGTTCCTGTACGACTTCGACAACCTGCTGCTGTCACACCACGACCGCTCCAGGGTGATCACAGACGGCCTCCGCCGGCAGAACTTCAAACCGCACGGCCCCGTCCCTCGCCTGGTGCTCCTCGACGGCTTCACGGCAGCGACTTGGACGTTCGGCACCGCACACGACACGGCGACACTGACCGTGCACCCGTTCGCACCGCTGTCCGCGCGCGACCGCGACGCGTTGACCGTCGAGGGCGGCGGCCTGCTGGACTTCCTCGCTGCCAAAGCGTCACACGAGATCCGCTTCACCGCCCCAGGTCACCGAGACCATAGTGATCCCAGCAGCCGGTAGCCGGAGGAGTCCTCGCTGCCTCGGAACTCGCCCCCTTGCCATGGCTTGCTCCGCCGCGTCCTCCGCGACCACGACACCAGCATCGCCGAGCTGGGCGCCGGAGCCGACGATGCGAAGCAACGGCCGTAGTCCCTGGCCGGTACCCGAGCCGCGAACTGTCCGTGGCGTCATGATCCAACACCGTGATCAAACCGAGACGCCAGTCGGAGGCTCCTGCGTTATTGCAGGTCAGACGCTACTTCGTTGAAAATTTCTTCATTGCTACCGGGACCCCCATAGAGGCCGCTCTAGACTTAGCTGACGAATTTCAAGCGCAGGACACTAGTGCGGTGACCACCGAGGTTCGCCGAATCTGATGATCATGCGTTTGCTGATGGGCGGCCCAGCGACGGGGGCGCGGGGTCAAGAAACGCAGAGGCAAGCCAAGCGGCGGACGTCGGCGCGGATAGACCGCCGCAGCAACCACCTCAGCGCCGGCTCCAGCAACCTCTCGGAGGTCGCGCGTGGGGTGACGCGCACGTGGAAGGTGAAGCGGCACCGGTCCTCGCCGAGCGGCTCGACGAGCCTGCCGCCCTCGGCGTCGATCCCCGAGGTGGTGCGCCAGGCGAACGAGCGCCCCGGCTCCACCTGGATGACCTCGCCGCCGTTGCGGTAGGTCCGGCCCGCGAACCGCATCACCTCGGCGGTGGTGGTGCCCACTTGGACGATGCCTTCAGGGCGCGGCGCCATCGTCTCGACGCCCTTGCGCCAGCGTGGGTCCTGGCCGTAGTCGGCGACGACCGCCCACACACGCGCGGCCGGGCAGGCGATCTCCCCGTCCTCCTGAAGCTCGATCACTCAGCGATGATATGGGTGGGTCGCGAGATCGGCTTCGCCTCCCTGCACGAACGGATCGACACCACTACCCCGGGCGGCGGCGTCTATCTCTTCGACGGCACGATCGAGGAGCACGTGCGTCTCGGCCGTCCCGGCGCAGGCGTTGCCGAGGTGCGGGCGGCAGCGACCGCGGCGCGGCTGGACGAGGTGACCTCCGCACTGGACCCGGCGAACGAGGCGGCCGTCCACGACGGTATCGAGCGCCTGATGGCGGGCCGGACGGTGGTGATGGTGGCGCAACGGATGCGGACCGTCCAACGCGCCGACCGCATCGTCTTCGTGGACGAGGGCCGGATCGTGGAGGAAGGCAGCCACGACGAGCCGCTGCGCCACGACGGCCGCTACGCCGATTTCTGAAACATGTCCCTGACACCGGCAGCGAGTGAATGAGCCGGCATGTCGTTCGACACTGCGGTACGACCGGCGCCGGCCGTACCGCAGCGCTCTCACCTTGGTGAGAGCCACAAGCCCCTCTCAGGCCCTCAGCCGGTGACGCGACATAGTCCGGTCGAGCAGGATGGGCACCGTTGTGAGCACTGCCAGGCCCGCACCGAGCCACGGAATGGCGGTGATCCCGGCGTCGGCGTCGAGCACGACGGCGGCCAGCCCGGGGACGAGGCTGATGCCGAGCTGGAATGCGGAGACGGTGGTGGCCCCGGCGAGGGTGGGCGCGTGGGCCGCGATGGCGAACACCCGCCCGTAGATGGCCGGATTCAACACGAATCCAGCGATCCCCAGAAGCAACACCAGGGGGACGACGGCCAGCGCGTGCCGGGCGAAGACTCCGAGCAGGACGGAGCTCGCCAGGATCCCGAGAGCGCCGGCCAGGAGCGCGTGGGTGGGCAGCCGGTCGGCGATCCTGCCCCCGATGGACAGGCCGATGAAGGCGCCGGCGCCGAACAAGGTCAGGATCGCGGGAATCCAGATCCCGGGGATTCGGGTGACGTCGGTCAGGAACGCGGCGAGATAGTTGAACGTGATCATGTAGGCGGCCGTGCTCAGGAGGGTGGCGGCGTAGACGACCCACAGCTGGGGTCGCCTCATGGTGCGAAGCTCACTTCTCACGCTGGTCTCGCCGCGCGCGCTCGTGGCGGGCAGCGCCACGAACGTCAGGACCGCCCCCGCGACGGTGAGGCCGGCCACGGCCCAGAAGCCGCCCCGCCACCCGGTGAAGTAGCCGATCAGCGTACCGGCTGGGCCACCAGCCACCATCGCGAGGCTGAGGCCGCTGACGACGACGCCGGAGGCGCGCGCGGCGCGTTCGGGCGGGACCAGGCTGATCGCGGTGACCGCGGCGACCGCCCAGAACCCGGCGTAGGCGAGGCCGCTGAGGAAGCGAGTGACCAGGAGCACCGCGTAGCTGTCCGTGAGGACGCCGATCACCACGCAGGCGGCGAAGATCGCCTGCGTGATCACCAGCGTCGTCCGCCGTGGCCAGCGGAGGGTCACGATGGCCAGCGGCGGGCCGCCGACGACGACGGCGACGGCGAACGCCGAGATCAGCGCTCCGGCGGAGGACAGCGTGATCTCCAGGTCATCGGCGATGGCCGGAAGGACGCCGGCGAGCAGGAACTCCGCGCTTCCCATCGCGAACAGGCTCAATGACAGCAGGTAGACCGCCAGGGGCAGTCTGCCGCGAGTGGCCCGCTCCTGCTGCCGGGCGGTGTTGACGCTCATCGGCTCTCACGCCCGTCCCGCAGGGTCGTGGTCAGCTGGTGGTCCAGAACGTGCTGAGGGGCCGCGCCGGTCCAGGAGCCGATGGACCGGCCACCGGCGTAGACGACGAAGGCGGGAACGGCGGTGATGCCGTGGCGGGCCGCCAGCTCGGGCTCCTCGTCGAGGTCGATCTTGACGACGTCCACCTCACCGGAGCGTTGTGCGGCCAGGCTCTCGACGATCGGGGTGACCATCCGGCACGGAGGGCACCATGTGGCCCAGAACTGGATCAGGACGGGCCGTTTCGCCTGCAGGACGCGTTCGGCGAAGGTCTGCTCGGTGACACTGTCCACCGAGCCCGGAGCATGCGCGGGCATGGGTGAGTCTCCTTGGTGGGGATGAGAGGGTGTGCTGGCGTTTGTGCGGGTTCCGGATGGCTACCTGTCCGCGGCACCCGTAGCGCGGCGTTGCTCGATGGCGTGCTGGACGTCCTCGTCCACCAGGTCGGCGTTGATGGCGAAGGCGGCGGCCGACCCCATGCCCGCCGCGGTGACGACCTGGGCGCGTGGGTCGATGACGTTGCCGGCGGCCCAGACACCCGGCACGCCGGTACGGCCCGTGCGGTCGGCGACGATCCAGCCGGTGTCGTTCTTGGCGCAGCCCAGGCGGGTCAGCAACTCGTCTCGCGGCACCATACGCGGGAAGAGGAAGACGGCGGCGCGGGGGACGGCACGGCCGTCGGCAAGCTCGATGCCACGGACCCGATCGCCCTCTACGACGATGTGGCCGATCGCCCCCTCGACGATGCGCACACCGCGGCCCTCAAGGCGTTCCCGATCTTCCGCCGTCAGGCTCAGCGTGTGCTGGAGGAAGATCACGTCGTCGCTCCACTGGCGCAGCAGCAGGGCCTGGTGCACCGCCCCGGGATGCGTGCCGAGGACGGCGAGGGGCTGGTCGCGGACCTCGTAGCCATGGCAGTAGGGACAGTGCAGCACGTCCTTGCCCCACCGCTCGCGTATCCCGGGGAGGTCCGGCAACTCGTCGCGCAGGCCGGTCGTGACCAGGACGCGGCGGGCGTCGATCACCTCGCCGCCCTCGAGACGCACGGAGAAGCCGTGATCGATCTCTTCCACCCGGCGCCGGAGGAACCGCACGCCGTACCGGGCGATCTCGGCCCGTCCGAGTTCGAGCAGCGTCGCAGGGGGCAGGCCGTCGCGGGACAGGAAGCCGTGCATGTGCTGGGCCGGGGCGTTGCGCGGCTCGCCGGCATCGATCACGACCACCTTGCGCCGCGCCCGCCCCAAGAGCAGGGCGGCGTTCAGACCGGCCGCTCCGGCACCGACTACCACAACGTCGTGACCCTGGTCATCGGCCATGTGCCGCGCGCCGGCGTCATCCCTGTTCATCGCCTTCATCATGACGATCACCTCCGGGCCCGATGGTGCGCCTGCCGGGTGCCGGCTGACAACTTCTGTTGCCATTTCTGGAACAGTGGAGGTGAGCAGTCTTTCGAACATTGACGACGGGATGGGAACCATGGAGCAGCAATCCTCAATAGCCGAGACGCTGGCGCAGATCGGCCCCCGGCTCAGACGCATCCGTACCGGGCGTGATGTGAGCCTGTCGGCACTGGCCGAGGCCACCGGCATTTCCAAGAGCACGCTCTCGCGGCTGGAGTCGGGCCAGCGCCGCCCCAGCCTGGATCTCCTCCTGCCGATCGCGCAGGCGCACCAGGTGCCGCTCGACGAGCTGGTCGGCGCACCGGAGATCGGCGACCCGCGCATCCGCTGCAAACCCCTGGTCCGCAACGGGCGGACCGTGATTCCCTTGACCACCCAGCCGGGGCCCCTGCAGGCGTGGAAGTCGATCATCCCTGCCGAGCAGAACCAGCCGCAGCCGTGCACGCACGAAGGCTACGAGTGGATGTACGTCCTGTCCGGACGCGTGCGGCTCATCGTGGCCGACCACGATCTGACCTTGGGACCGGGAGAGGCAGCCGAATTCGACACCCGCCTGCCGCACTGGTTCGGCCCTGTCGGCGACTCTCCGGTGGAGGTCCTCAACCTGTTCGGCCGCCAGGGCGAACGCATACACGTGCGCGCCAAGCCCCGCCCTCGCGAGGACCCGGCCTCCTGACCGGAGACCGGCAGCCCGTCAGCCGGCCCGGTCGTGGCGCCGGGCGCGTGCTCGCGGCAGTCGAAGTGTACGTCCGGTACGCGGACAGGCGACCGGCTCCCATGCCTGCCGCTGACATGTGACTGCTCTGAACCCGCTAATCCTGCGGGCTCTCAGGCGAAACAGGCGCAAGGCGTGATCGTGTCAGGAGCCCTCAGGACAGGTTCGAGCGGCCGTGTTGCGTTTGCCGTGGTGCAGGGCTTTTGTGGTGATATGGTCGCGCGGAAATGATTCTCGTTTTCTGGAGTGGAGTCCTTGAGATCGTTGTCCGAGTCAGGGCCTCCGGCCCCTGACGTGCATGCCCCAGCGGCTGTCCCCGCGACCGAAGGCTTGCGATCGTCAAAGACGTTGCCCATGGTTTTGATCGTGTCTTTGCTGGTCGGTGTCCTTGCGGTGTCGGTGCTGCTGGCGATCGGTTCAGGCGCCGCGGCCGTGCCTCCGGGTGAGACGCTTCGCTTTCTGTGGGCGGCTGTCAGCGGCGGGCCGATCACAGCTGAGGAGGTGACCGCGTACCAGATCATCTGGCAGGTCCGTACCCCGCGCGTGCTCCTGGCGGTGCTGGTGGGGGCCGGGCTCAGCGTGGTCGGTGTGGCGATTCAGGCGATGGTGCGCAATGCGCTGGCCGATCCGTTCGTCTTGGGCGTGTCGTCGGGGGCATCGGCTGGGGCGGTGCTGGTCAGTGTCTCCGGCGCGCTCACCGTGATGGGGATCTATGCGGTCTCGGCCGGCGCCTTTCTCGGGGCGCTGCTGGTCTCCGCCCTGGTCTATCTGGCCTCGCGCGGTGCCGGAGGTCTGATGCCACTGCGGCTGGTGCTCACAGGGGTGGCGATGGCGTTCGGCTTCCAGGCGGTGATGAGCCTGATCGTGTACTTCGTCCCGGACGGAGAGTCGACCAGCACGGTGCTGTTCTGGTCGATGGGCGGCTTCGGCGCGGCGACGTGGGGAGCCCTGCCGGTTGTAGCGGCCGTCACGACCGTCACCGTCGTGGTGCTGCGCCGGCTCGGCCGGAGCTTGGACGTGCTCGCTCTGGGCGATGAGGCGTCGGTGAGCCTGGGTGTGGACACGGTCAGGCTACGCCGGGGCCTGTTCGTGCTGACGTCGCTCGCGACGGGCGCGATGGTGGCGGTCAGCGGCGCGATCGGATTCGTCGGGCTGGTAATGCCGCATCTGGTGCGTCTGTGGGTGGGAGCGGCGCATGTGCGCGTGCTCACGGTCGCCCCGCTGGTCGGCGCCATCTTCATGGTATGGGCCGATCTTGTGGCCAGGACCCTGGTGGCACCGCGGGAGCTCCCGCTGGGTGTGATCACCGCGCTGGTGGGCGTCCCGGTGTTCGTCACGCTGCTGCGACGCCGCAGCTACCTGTTCGGAGGCCGATGACGATGAGCCTGCTGCTGGATGACATCTCGCTCTCCATCGACGGCGCTACGATCGTCCAGGACTTGGCACTTGCTGTCGAGCCCCGTCAAGTCGTGGGTCTGATCGGTCCCAACGGCTCGGGCAAGACGACGGCCTTGCGATGCGTGTACCGGGCGTTGCGGCCCACGGGCGGCGCCGTCTGGATCGACGGCAAGGAGCTGACGCGGATTCCCCTGCGTGACAGCGCACGCGTGATCGCCGCGCTCACCCAGGACGGGCGGGCAGATCTCGACTTCACGGTCGAGGAGATCGTCGCCCTGGGCCGCGCTCCGCACTTGCGCGGCAATCAGGCGCTCAGCGCGCGTGAGCTGGAGCTGTG
The DNA here is from genome assembly GCF_004011505.1 of Nonomuraea polychroma. Lineage (NCBI taxonomy): Bacteria > Bacillati > Actinomycetota > Actinomycetes > Streptosporangiales > Streptosporangiaceae > Nonomuraea > Nonomuraea polychroma. The sequence goes on along the minus strand of NZ_SAUN01000001.1, from coordinate 4,068,709 downwards.
CCGCCAGGCCATGGCGCAGATGCAGGTCCTGCACCTGGCACACCGTGGCGTGCTGTCGCTGTCCGGCGGGGAACGCCAGCGGGTGCTGGTGGCCCGGGCTCTCGTCCAGGAGCCGCAGGTGCTGGTCCTGGACGAGCCGACCAACCATCTCGATCTCCACCACCAGATCCGGCTGCTGTCGATGCTCAAGGACTCCGGGTTGAGCGTGCTGGTCACCCTGCACGATCTCAACCTCGCCGCCTCCGCCTGCGACCGGCTGGCGGTGCTGTCCCAGGGGAGCCTTGTGGCCTCCGGACCGCCTCAGGAGGTCCTCACCGAAGCACTCCTGCGCGATGTCTTCGGCGTCGAGGCAAGCATCGTTCCGCATCCGCTCACCGCAGTCCCTCAGATCCTCTACGACCTGGGCTCGGCCACCCCTAGGGAAGGAACCCCTGCGTGATCACGCGTTCTCCGTCCTTCTCCCGCCCGCTGGTCGCCTCTGTCGTGGTGGGGATGCTGCTGCTCGCCGGTTGCGGCGCGCAGGTGGAGGAGGGCGCCGCCGCCGTGCGAAAGGTGACGGTCAAGAGGTGCGGGCAGGAGGTCGAATACATCACGCCACGCCGAGCCGTCGTCTACGAGGGCGGCAGCGCGGACAAGATGTTCGCCCTCGGGCTCACCCAGCACGTCCACGGCTACGTGATGCCGCCTGCCAATCCGCCGGTCCAGGAATCGCCCTGGGCGGCCGAGTACGCCAAGGTCAAGTTCCTCAGCGACGACCTGCTCAACCGCGAGCTGGTCGTCGAGGCCAAGGCCGACTTCGTGCTCGCCGGATGGCGCTCGGGCTTCAGCGACCAGCGCGGCATCACCCCGGCCATCCTTGACGGCCTCAAGATCCAGAGCTTCATGCACACCGAATCGTGCTTCAACTACCCCGGCTACCCAGAACGGGTCCCCCCTTTCGAAGGCCTCTACACCGACCTCGAACGGCTCGGGAAGATCTTCGGGGTCGAGGACAGAGCCCGTTCCCTGATCGCCGATTACCGCAAGCGCGTCGAGGCGGTGCAGGCCCGGGCGCCCAAGGGAGATCCGACCCCCGTCTTCCTCTACGACTCTGGCACCGACAAACCCTTCACCGCCGGCAGCCAGGTGCCGCCCAACGACATCGTCCGCTTGTCCGGCGGCAGGAACATCTTCGGCGACCTGGACGCCCGCTGGAGCGAGGTCACCTGGGAGGCCGTCGTCCAAGCCAAGCCGGAGGTCATCATCATCCTCGACTACGGCGACAAGCCCGCCCGGGAAAAGATCAAGTTCCTGAAGGAATTCCCCACCACCAGCAAGCTGCCCGCCGTCGTCAACAACCGCTTCCACATCCTCGACTACAACGAGGGCATCAGCAGTCCACGCAACATCGACGGCCTGGAAGGCTTCGCCGCCTATCTGCGCGAGCTCAGGAAATGACCGGCTGAAGCCACGAGAGCAACCTCTCATGACCCCGTCCTCCCGGGCGCGAGCCGTGCACCAGGTGCTTGATCGCGGCCTGCCGGGGGCGCTCGTTCCCGCCCTCCGGGAGCGCCTGCTCGAACTGGGGGTGTTCGGCGGCGTCCGGCCCATCCCCGCTGGACCTGCTGGCCGCCCCTGTGGTGGGAGACGGCCGGCCTGTCGCGCGCGGAGGCCGAGCACGCGCTGACCGAGCTGGGCGAGCGCGGCCTGCTCGCCCGCGCCCCTGATCGGGACGCGGTCCTGATCCCCGACGCCGTACGCGCCCACCTCCGGGCGGCCATGGTGCCGGACCTCGCCCGCCGCGCGAACCGCGCCATGGTGGAGATCGGCCCGCCGGGCGACGCCTTCTCCGACGAGGCCGTGACGTACTACTTCGAGCACTTCGCCGACCACCTCAAGGCGGTCGGCCGCAGGCTCGGAGAGCTGGTGTGCCAGGCGTCGTGGCTGGCCGCGAAGCTCCTGGAGAATGGCCCGGCCCTGGTCCAGCGGGAGCTGGAGAGAGCCGGCACGGAGGAGGCGGAGCAACTGCACCGCACCCTGTCGCAGAGCCTGCACCTGCTGGGCGAGCCGCCCTGCTCCGACCTTTCCGTGCTGGCCACGCTCGCCGGCCGGCTGCACCACCTGCCGAGGCTGGGGGAGGAGCTGCGCGACTTCCTCAACGCCTTGGGGGTGCCGTGGCTGGAGTGCATGTGGACGCCGCCCGACCTGCCGCATCCGTCGTTGCGGCGTACGTGGACGGCGCACGAGGACGAGGCGTCCAGCGTCGCGATCAGCCCGGACGGCACATGGCTGGCCACCGCGGGCATGGACGGCCCGGTGCGGCTCTGGAACCGCGACGGCACCCCGCGGGCGACGTTGGAGGCGCACGTCGGTTCGGTCGACGCGACCCCAGTGCGCACACGAAACCGCCTCGGGACACTCCCATGAAACGATCGGGGGGTGAGCGACGGCGACTTCCAGCGCGTGGAAGCCTCCGACTGCCCGATGTCCTCCTGTGCCGCCCCGGCTGGCTCGCCGTGCCGCACCGGCCGGGGCAAGGTGGCCGCCCAGTACCACACCGCGCGCTTCCGGCTGGTGCCCTCCCTGGCCAGGGCGCTCAACGTGCCGACGCCCGCGCTGCGCAAACCAGGCTCGGCCTGGATCGAGCTGCCCCGCCTCGCCGCATCCGGCACCACCTCCGGGCACGCCAAGATCGGCTACGCCCGGGCCTCGACACTCCGCCAATCGCTGGATACCCAGCTCGACTCCCTCAAGGCGGCCGGGGTCAGCCTCCACGCCGACTGACCAGCCATCACACGGCGTGACCGCCTCACAATAATCGGATTGGAACCGCTTCTTCATGGCCGCGGTCAGGAGCCCGCGCCTACGACGCCTCGACAGTGCTGGTGGTCGCGGTATCGCGTGTTCGGCGCTGTGCGCTCAGTACAGAGTCGAGCAGGCCGGGGAACAGTGCGTCGAGGTCCTCTCGGCGCAGCCGTACCAGCCGGGATCGGCCCTGCACCTTCGTCCACGTCACGCCGGCCTCGCGCAACACCCGGTAGTGGTGCGACAGCGTCGTCTGATGCACGTCGATTTCGGCGCCGATCGCGTTGCAGAAGTCCTCGCCCATCCGGTCGAGCCGCAGGACGAGGTCCAGCCGCACCGGATCGGCCAGAGCGCGCAGCACCTCCACCAGCCGGATGGCCTCGGTCGCCGGCTGTGACACCTCACGCATCGCCGCCCCCTGTGTTCCGCACACCCGCCACGCTACCAACCTATGGATATATGGACAAGCATCCATATATTGCCTAGGGTTCCCCTCTGTACTTCTCAGGTTCCTCTGGAAAGGCGGCACCACCCGGTGTTGAAACGACTTCTTCCGCTGGCCCTGGCGACCTTCGCTGTCGGCACCGACAGCTACGTCATCGCGGGCTTGCTCCCGGCCATCGCCACCGACCTGCAGGTCTCCACGCCCGCCGCCGGGCAGCTGGTGACGGTGTTCGCCCTGGTGATGGCCCTTTCGGCGCCCGTCATGGGCGCGCTCACCAGTGGACTGGACAGGCGGACCGCGCTGCTGATCGCGTTGAGTATCTTCGTGGTCGGCAACGCTGTCACCGCCCTGGGCACCAGCTACGAGGTGGTGATGATCGCCCGCATCGTCACCGCGGTCGGGGCCGGGATGATCAACTCCGCCGCCTCCAGCACTGCGGGGGCCATCGCACCCCCGGAACGCCGAGGCAGGGCCCTGGCCTTCGTGATGGGCGGCCTCACGTTGGCGACGGCGTTGGGCCTTCCTCTCGGCACGCTGATCGGCCGGACCGACTGGCACATCACCCTGTGGGCCGTCGCCGGGATCGGCCTCGCCGCGGCCCTCGGAATCGCCGCCGGCCTGCCCAAGGTGACGCTCCCCGCCGCCTCACTGGGCGACCGGCTGCGCCCGCTCGAGCAGGGCCGGGTCCTCGCGCTACTGGCCGTCACCACGCTGGTCTTCCTCGGCGCCTACACCCTCTACACCTACATCGGCCCGGCCCTGCAGGATGCGACCGGCGGCTCCGAATCGCTGCTCGCCGTCATACTGCTGGCCTGGGGAATCGGCGTCCTGGCCGGAAACATGATCGCTGGACGGCTGGTCGACCGGCACGACCCCGCGCACGTGTTGACCGGGCCCCTCACCATCGCCGCCGTCGCCCTTGCCCTCACTTCGGTGGCGACCGCCACGCTCGTGTCCACCCTGGCATGGGCCGCGATCTGGGGCGCGACTCTGGGTGTCATCGTCGTGCCCCAACAGCACCGGCTCATCGCCCTCAGCCCGGCCGCGGCACCGATTCTGCTCGGCCTCAACTCCTCGGCCATCTACGTCGGGATTGCCCTCGGCGGCGGACTGGGCGGACTGGCCCAAGAATGGTTTGCCATCGTGCCGGCCGCGCTGGGGCTGCCGGCCGCCGGTGTCACGACCCTGGCGCTGCTCTACCACCTGACAACCGCACGCCACCGTGCGCCCGCAGCACCCCAGCCGACTCCCTCCCCCGCAGAGAAGGCCGAGGCGTAACGCCGTGGGTTCGCGCCCCAACCCTGAACACGCCGCCCGCAACGGCAGGCACGGCGGCCGCCCACCCGTCATCACCGACGACATGCTGCACACCGTGCTCCGCCGCCGCGCCGCCGGTGAGTCCGTGGAGTCGATCCAGCCCAATCTGATCATCCCCACCGGCAAGCGCAAGGGCCACAACCCCAGCCTGGCCAGCATCTACCGCGCCCTCGCCGAACACGACAAACGCCAGGCATACTCCGAGGCCGTCGAGGCCGCCCGCGCCGAGTTCGGTGCCCTGGGCACGTCCCCGTGATCAGCCGCGTTCACGGCGCCCGCCGGTCAGTCCGCCCGGTTCGACCATGACGAATAGCGATCCCAAAATCACGTCATCATGCGATCCAAGTCACAGACGTGGGTGATGTAGGGCGAGATGGTGGCCAGGTCATCGAGGTCGACGGGGTGGCCGTCGGCGGCGATGGCGTTGGCCGCGTCCGTGATGTCCTGGGCGGTCGAGTAAATGACGCAGTCGGCCAGCAGCTCGTTGAACTTGATGATCTCCTCTTGGTAGTCGGGGTCGTTGTGGCCGATGAGCTTGCCGGCGGACATCAGCCAGCCGGCGAAGTTGTGGAAGGACTCGTTGCGGTTGGTGACCTGGGTGATCTGCTCGCGAAGGTCTGGATCCGACGAATACCGCAAGAGCGTGATCGTCCTGACCGCGCGGCCGAGCTCGCGAAAGGCTCGGAAGAGCCGGTTCTTGCGAGAGTGGTTGCCCAGGCGGCGCAGCAGAGTCACTGAGGACAGCCGGTTCTCCCGGATCGAGATCGCGGTACGGAGCAGGTCCGTCCAGTGGGTCTCGATGAGAGTCGTTCTTCAGCCGCAGGACCACACCGGCGCCTACTCCTTCAGCCGGGCCGACCTCGGCCTCACCGGCATCCGCCGGCATCATGATCCCGACCAGGGCGACTGGGGCGAGGACACGCTGGAGAGCGGGCAAGGCCGAGCGCGCGGCGGGGATCGGCTGTTCTGGCCTGTCTCATCCGGAGCTGACGGCAGCGCCGAACCACTGGGGCAGCCGGCTGAGCAGATCCCGCTGGTCGTCACCGATCCACGCCACATGGCCGTCCGGCCGCAGCAGCGCCGCGGGGACGTCCAGCTCCTCGCTGCCGTCGACGACATGGTCGACCCGATCCGCCCAGCCCTCCACCGAAAGCCGGCCGGTCTGGTCGAGCAGCAGTCCGCGGCCGCCGTGCATCAGCTCGTAGAGGCGCCCTCGCTTCAGCCTGACGTCCCGCAGCCGCCGGCCGAGCAGGTCATGCCCCTCACCGAAGTCGTAGCGGACCCCGATCGCAGTGATCTTCTCGATCAGGTACCGCTTCACGTCCTCGAAGTCCATCAGTTCCGACACCAGCCGGCGCACCGCCTGCGGCCCCGGATCGAGGGACATCAGCTCGGCCTGCGCGCGGGTGTTGTTCAGCACGTCGGCGGCCACCGGGTGCCGTTCGGTGTGGTAGCTGTCCAGCAGCCCCTCCGGTGCCCAGCCGCCGACCGCGGCGGCCAGTTTCCAGCCGAGGTTGAACGCGTCCTGGATGCCGAGGTTGAGCCCCTGCCCGCCCATCGGCGGGTGGATGTGCGCCGCGTCGCCGGCCAGGAGCACCCGGCCGACCCGGTAGCGCTCGGCCAGCCGGGTGGCGTCGCCGAAGCGGGAGAGCCAGCGCGGTGAGTGCACGCCGAAGTCGGTGCCGGCGATCACCCGAATCTGCTGCTTCAGCTCGTCCAGGGTCGGCGGGACCGTGCGGTCCTCGGCCACCCCCTCGGCGGGCACGACAACGCGGTACGCCCCGTCCCCGAGGGGCCCGGCGCCGAACCCTTTATGGGTCTTGCGGAGTTCGGCCACCACGGCCGCCAACTCCTCCGGCAGCACGGCCACCTCCACCTCGCCCAGCAGCCACTCGACCCGGGCGGACTCACCGGGGAAGCCGACGCCGACCAGCTTGCGCACCGTGCTGCGGCCGCCGTCGCAGCCGACGAGGTAGCGCGAGCGCAACTGCGTGCCGTCGGCCAGCTCGGCGCTCACCCCGTCCTCGTCCTGGCTCAGCCCGACCAGTTCACAGCCGCGCCGGATCTCGGCGCCGAGCTCGGCGGCATGCTCGGTCAGCAGCCGCTCGGTGGTGGTCTGCGGGATGGCGAGGACGTACGGATGCGCGGTGTCCAGCCGGTCCGGCGCCGGCTTGCTGATGCCGGCGAAGAAACCACCGACCGGGTACTGCTGGCCGAGCGCGAGGAACCGGTCCAGCAGACCCCGCTGGTCCATCACCTCGATGCTGCGCGCGTGCAGGCCGAGCCCGCGGACGATCCTGCTCGGCTCCGCGTCCTTCTCCAGCACGAGCGCGTGCACGCCGTGCAGCCGCAACTCGCCGGCCAGCATCATGCCGGTCGGTCCGCCGCCGGCAATGATCACGTCAATCATGGAACCCCATTCAACGAGTGACTTTGGGCCACCTGCTCCGCTCAGTCCGGCGGCTCACACACCCCCACCTCCGTGCGGAGTCCCCGCTACCGCACCGCCAGCCACAGCGGCGGTTCGACGTCTCCCGAGACCCATGGATCCGACAGCGCACGTACGTCGCGATCCCTGAATTCCCCAGGTTCTGGCCTCGGCCGACGATTCTGCAGCACGACCCGGGTCTTGCCGCAAGCCCCCCGGTCCGCTATACGTTGAGAGTGGCAAGGAGTGAGCAATCTCCTTGCCTTTGCCTTTTGGGCCCCGGCGTTGATGGTCCGCTTGGGGACGACGAACCGCAGCCCGTCCACCGAGGCCCTTCGCCCCCGAGGCGCCGACTCGGTCGCCCCATGATCGGCCCGGCGGGTCGAACCGGTGTGCTGAATCGAACGATGCTCAACATCCCCACAGCAGTGTCCATCGACTCCGGCAGCGCAGCCTCCCCGACGGCCAATCCACTCCTCCCTATGCCAAGATGGCGACAATGGTTTTCATTCTGACATTGGGAAGGGGAAGCCCGTGTCCGTTCCTGTCGTCCTGGTCGCCGGCCTGCATGGGACCGCCCGCGCGGCCGTCGTCGACCGGCTGCTGGCCGACCACCCCGGAGCGGTGGTGATCCGCCACGAGCCGCGGGCCGGCCTCGATGAGCTGGTGGCCGGGCTGCGGCGCCTGGCTCCGGCGGCGGCGCTGCTGGTGGTGGAGGTGGGGGACGCCGGCGAGCCGCGGGTGGTCGCCGAGGCGGTCATCGGGGGCGGGCTGCGGCTGACCGGCGTGCTCGCCGCGCTGGACGCCCGGCACATGCCCATCGACATCATCCGGGGCGACCGCCTCGACCCGGTGCAAGCCGGGCAAGGGCTCGGGCCTCACGTGGCCGAGGTGCTGGCACGGCAGATCGAGTACGCCACCTGCCTCGCGCTGGCGGGCGGCGATGCCGAGGACGTGGAGCTGGCGGCGGCGGTGCTCGCCCACCTGGCCCCCTGCACCCCTGTCCATCACCTGCGTGACGGCCTTCCCCGCCTGACCGGGCCGGCGCTGTGCCCGCGGGAGCTGGCCGCCCGGGTCGATCCCGGCACCGCCTTGCTGCCCTGCGACGCCCAGACCGGCGCGGTCACCACGGTCGTGTGGCGGCGGCTGCGCCCCCTGCACCCGGCGCGCCTGTACGCCGCCGCCGGGGAGCTGGCCGCCTGCACGGTACGCGGCCGGGGCCGTTTCTGGCTGGCCAGCCGGCACGAGCGGATGCTGGCGTGGGACGCCGTCGCGGGCCAGGTGACGGTACGTGACGCCGGCCTGTGGATGGCGGTGTTGCCCGAGGCCGCCTGGGACGCGCTCGACCCGGCCCGCCGCGCGGGCGCAGCCCTCGACTGGAATCCGATCATCGGCGACCGCGTCCAGCACCTCGTCTTCACCGGCCCTGACCTGGATCGCGACCGCATTCACGCCCTGCTGGACGCCTGCCTGCTCACACCGCCGGAGGCGCTGGCGGGTTCGGCGGCCTGGCGCGCCTACGACGACCCGTTCGCCCGCGCGTACGGCACGGAGGCCGTCGTGTCGCGCTGACCGGGGGAGATCCCTCGGCAGGCGGCCGGGTGCCGCGGCCTCGCTGGCACCGGCTCCGGAGTGATGGAGCCGGCCGGCCGGCCCAGCTCAGTCCTGCGGCTTGCGCCAGACGATGCTTTGACGCGCGCCCCGGCGTGAACGCCGGGGATTCAGCCTGTGCTGCGTGGTGTCACGCGGCACTTCTGTGGCTTCCTGTTTCATCGACCGTGCCTTCGCGCTCGCCCCGAGGAGCGGGCGCAGGGGTCTTACCGGTCTCCGCAGGCGTTTTCCGTCTCCGCTTCCCGCCCATCTCAGGCACGGGTTTCCGTCCAGCGGCGACGATCCGGCGCCCTTCGGCCCGGATGTTGATCTCGGCGTTGACATCCCGGTCGTGGGTGACCCCACACGGGCAGGTCCACCGGCGTACGGCCAGCGGCATCTGTTCGGCCAGCGCCCCGCAGGCCGAACAGAGCTTGGAGGAGGGGAAGAACCTGCCGATCTTCACGAACGTCCGGCCGTACAGCTTCGCCTTGTACTCCACCATGCCGATGAACGACGCCCAGCCCGAATCGTGCACACTCTTGGCCAGCCCGGTGCGTGCCAGTCCCTTGACCGCCAGATCCTCCACATAGATCGCTGGGTTTTCGCGGATCAGCTTCGTGGACAACTGGTGGTGGAACTCGCGGCGCGCGTCGGCGACCTTGGCATGCCGGCCGGCGACCCTCACCCGGGCCTTGGCCCGATTCTTGCTGCCTCTCTCCTTACGTGACAGGGCTTTGTGTGCCCGCTTGAGATTCTTCTCCGCTCGGCGCAGGAACCGCGGGCTGTCGATCTTCCGTCCGCCCGACAGCACCGCGAAATGCGTCAGGCCGAGGTCGATCCCGGTCTCGGCCTCCGTCGCAGGCAAGGGGGCTTCCGCGGCTTCGACCACGAACGAGGCGAAATACCTCCCGGCGGCATCCTTGACCACGGTGACGGAAGAGGGCTCGGACGGCAAGCGCCGTGACCAGCGCACCGCCACATCGCCGATCTTCGGCAGCCGCAACTTGCCGACCGCGGTGATGGCGAAACGGGCGTTGCGCGTGAAGCGGATCGCCTGCCGGTTGTCCTTGCGGGACCGCAAACGCGGCGGCCCCAGCTTGGGCCCCTTGCGGGTCCCGGCCAGGGAGGCGAAGAAGTTCCGGAACGCCACGCACGCGTCGGCCGGCGCCTGCTGGAGCACCACCGCCGACACCTCGCCCAGCCAGCAGCGTTCCGGTGTCTGCTTCGCCTGGGTGATCACCAGACAGGACAGTTCCGCGTCGGTGATGAACGGCAAGCCCTGCTGGCGGGCGTGGTTACGCAGTGCGACCGCGTCGTTGAACACCACCCGGGCGCACCCGAACGCCCGCGCGAGCGCGATGCGCTGGCCGGGGGTCGGGTCAATGCGGAAGGCGTACCGCAACTGCACACGATCATCCTACGGTTCGGGTCATGGCCGAGTACGGCGATATCAGGACCGGCAGACATGGCGTTTTCGTGCTGCACACACATGTGGTTTTCGTGACGAAGTTCCGGCATCGGCCTTTCACCGGCGAACACCTGACCCGGCTGCAAGAGATCACGAGATCCGTGTGCGCCGACTTCGAAAACCGAGCTGCGCCAGTTCAACGGCGAAGACAACCACGTCCACCCGCTGGTCAACTTCCCACCCACGGTGGCCCTGTCCAAGCTGGCCGAAGCCGCGATGAAGGGCCACCGCGTCCGCTACACCGCGGCCACCAAGGAGGTCATCGATGTGGCTATCGTTCTTTGCCGTGACCGAATCGACCTACCTGCATGCCACCCGAGTGGCCTACGACACCGTCGCTGCCGACTACGCCGAGCTCCTCCGCGACGAACTGGACACCAAACCGTTCGATCGGGCCATGCTGGCGGCGTTCGCCGAACTCGTGCAGACCCCCGATGCCGGGGAAGTCGCCGACCTCGGCTGCGGCCCGGGCCGCATCACCGCCCACCTGCAGTCTCTCGGGGTGAACGCCTTCGGCATCGACCTGTCTCCGCAGATGGTCGCCGTCGCGCGCCGAAGCCATCCGGATCTGCGCTTCGAAGTGGGATCGATGACCGCTTTGGACCTGGCGGACGAGGCTGTCGGTGGCGTCGTCGCCTGGTACTCGACCGTCCACACACCGCCGGAGCTGTTGCCGACCGTGTTCGCCGAAATTCATCGGGTGCTGGCCCCCGGCGGCCATCTGCTGATTGCGTTCAAGGTCGGCAATGAGCGTCGCCACCTGGACAAAGGCTACGGCCACGAGCTGTCGCTCGATGTCTACTGGATGCCCCCCGAGCACATCGCCGAACTGGTGAGCACAGCCGGGCTGGTCCTGGACGCTCAGCTGATCCGCGAGCCCGATGAGAGCGAAAGGCCCCGCTCAGGCCGACAAGCCTTCTTCCTCGCCCACAAGCCCCGCGCGTCCTAGCCCGGAAGGTCTCACTTCGGGGAGCGTTTCCGTCGATCACATCGATTCATCCAGACGCCGGTGGGCCGGGCGCCCGTCGGCGAACGCTGGTGAGGCGGATGAGGTCTCTGCGGGGTTGTGCGGGCCTCGGTCCGCTGAGCGCCGCTGCCGCCGGCTCCTGCTGAGCGGGACCGGTCACGCTGTTTCGGCGCTGAGGGTCTGTGCCACGGGTCGGCGCGCCGCCAGGCGTGCGGGCAGGGCGGTGAGTGCCGCCGTCGCCGCGAGAGTCGCGAGTGCGGTGCCGAGCAGCCAGGAGGAGGGGGGTTCCGCCGCATTCCTGGCGGCGAAGAGCGAGAGCAGGCCGATGCCCAGAGGGAGGCCGATGATGGCGCCGGGCAGGCTGGGCAGGAGCTGGGCGGTGGACAGTCCCGCGGCGATCTGTCCGGGGGTGGCGCCGAGCGTACGGGCGATGGCCATGTTCGCCCGGGCCTCTATGGCAGTGGTCCAGGTGAACGTGATGGTGTTCACGACGGCGAGTGCGATCAGCAGGATGGTGACGGCGAGCATCAGCTGGCGGTCGTGCTCGCCCCGCAGGTTGGGCAGGGCGGAGGAGCCATCCAGGCCGTAGCCCCTCTCCGGCTGGGCGTAGAGGGTCAGCAGGGCGACGATCGCGATCACCGTGGTGGCGGTGGAGCACGCCTGCAGCACGGCGCGGCCCGGCCGGCGGGCGGTCAGCCGCAGCCCGAGCAGCAGCGGCGTGGGCAGCAGCGCGGACAGCGCGGTGAGCAAGGGTCGGTGACGGGGCTGGTGCGCGGTGGCGGACAGCGCCGTGACGGTCGCCGTACGCATGGCCCGCAGCGTGGGACGCAGCGTGGACAGCACCGCCACCGCCACGGCGAGGACGGTCGCCGCGGCAACGGTGGCGCCGGTCAGCTCGGCGGCGTCGCCGATCCGGCTGGCGGTGGGGCTGGCGATGGCGGGCACGGTCAGGCGGGCGATCATCATCCCCAGCGCGTCGCCGACGAGCGCCAGCGCCAGGTACTCGGTGAGCAGGACGGCGGCGATCAGACCCGGGGTGGCGCCGACGGCCTTGAGCAGCCCGGCCCGGCGCGTCTGCTCGACGGCGCGTCCCGCGGCCAGCGCCGCCACTCCGGTGATGGCCAGGAAGCTGAGCAGCCAGCTGCCGACGACCAGGATCGGCTGGCTGTTCCTGAGGATGACCATGTCCTGTTCGGCTTTGAACTGCCAGGAGTGGAAGGTGATCCTGATGGTGGGGTCGCTGTGAGCGTCGAGAAAGGCCTCGGTCGCGGCGGGATCGCGCAGCTTGAGGTCCAGGGCCAAGGTCACCGGGAGATCGTGGGACGACGCCAGTGTCCGGGCATCTGATCGGGTCATCCACGCCAGGCCGCTGTAGTCGCTGGGGCCGCCGCCCGGGCCGATCTGCGCCGCCCAGGGGTAGATGGAGGTGGCCGCGGTGACGGCGATCCCGACGACGGGGTACGGCCGGCCGGCGATGGTGACGTGGTCGCCGACGCCGACGCCCAGCGCGGTGGCGAAGCCGCGTTCGAGGACCGTGCCGCCGGAGCGTACCCACTGACCCGAGGTCACCAGCGGCCGGTTGACCGCGCCGGGCGTCTCGGCGAAGCCGTGCACGACCACTGGGGACGACGTGGAATCGCGCGTGGTGAGGCCGGCGTAGACGATGCGATAGGGGCCATGGTGGGCGACTACTTCGGGAGCGTCCGCCAGCGAGGCCAGGGCCGAGGTCACGGCGGGGCCCGTGTCGCCGGAGAGTGCCACCACGTCCGGCCCGGCGGTGGCCGCGCGGGTCTGCTCGTACAGCGCGTCGCTCACGTCGCGCAGGGACAGTCCCAGCGCCATCGTGGCGGTGGCCACGGTCACCGCGAGCAGGAGCATCGCGGCCTGGTTCTTGTGCCGCCGCACGTCAGCCAGCACCAGGCGCACGACGAGCACGATGGAGCCCATGACGTTCAGCCCTCCAGCCCGATCAGCCCGCCGAGCCCGCGCGTGTGGGAGCCGGCCAGCCGGGTGTCGTCGACGAACATCCCGTCGCGCATCGAGATCAGCCGGTCGGCGGTGGCCGCGACCCTTTCGTCGTGCGTGACGATCACGAGGGTCTGCCCCGCGGAACGCAGGTCCTCGAAGATTCTGAGCACGTCGAGTGTTGCCGCGGTGTCGAGGTTGCCGGTCGGCTCGTCGGCCAGGACGACCAGCGGGTCGTTGGCCAGCGCGCGGGCGATGGCGACCCGCTGACGCTGTCCACCGGACAGTTGCGACGGCAGATGCCGGGCACGGTCGGCGAGCCCGACCCGTTCCAGCAGCAGGCTCGCGCGCCGCCTGGCCTCGCGCCGCGAGCGCCCGGCCAGCAGCACGGGCAGCTCCACGTTCTCGGCCGCCGACAGCTCCTCCACCAGATGGAAGGCCTGGAAGACAAACCCCACCGACCGGCGCCGCAGCCGCGCCAAGGCCCGCTCGCTCAGGGTGTCGATGCGCCGACCGGCCAGCCACACCTGCCCACCGGTGGGCCGCTCCAGGCCACCCAGCAGGTGCAGCAGGGTAGATTTCCCGCAGCCGCTGGGCCCCATCACCGCCAGGATCTGCCCCTGCGGCACCTCGAGGTCGACGGCGTCAACCGCGCGGACCCGGCTCTGTCCCTGGCCATGATCCTTCACCAGGACTCGGGCCTGCACCACGCCACTCAACACGTTCATCCACCCTCAGCTCTGTCATCGCCCTTGGACCAGACTCGCACGCACGCCGCCAGCCAGCGCAGGTCCGCCTGCAGTCGCAGGACGACCCCTTCCAGCAGCAGGCCGGCGGCCGACCCCGCCGGCTCGGCCAGCGCCGCCTGCTGCACGTCACGCAAGCGGCGCAGCAACTCACGGCGCTGCGCCGCCACCAGCTCCACCGGGTCGGCCAGCCGGGCCGCGGCGGCCGCGGCGAGCTTGAGATGGAACTCCGCCAGGTCCGGTTTCGGCCAGCCCACCTCGGCCAGCCAGGCGGCCACCCGCTGCTGCCCGGCCGGCGTCAGCGCGTAGACCTTGCGCTCCGGCCGCTCGGGAAGGCCGACCGCCCGCTCGCAGACCACGAGCCCCGCTCTTTCCAGCCGGGCCAAGGTCACATAGATCTGACCGTGGTTCATCGACTCGCCCAGCGGGCCAAGACTCTGCCGCAGCCGGGCGCGAAGGTCGTACCCATGCGACGGCTCTTTGGCGAGCATCGCCAGCACTGCGTCCTGCACTCCACCCCCTAACGGTTAGCCAATAGATAGCGGTTAACCATGCGAGGTGTCAAAATGCGGCCTGCCAGTAGGAACGGAACGGCGAACCGGGTTTGGTGTCACATCTGTTGATGCTGTGCGGGATGATGATCGATCGAGCATTTATGAGAACCAGCCCCTTGTCAGGTGCCGGGCGGCTGCTCGCTCCTTGAGCCTCCCGAGCTTGCTGGCCCTACTTGATCGGCCGGTCGCATCACTTCGTCACGACAAAAGGGATTCTGGACTTCCAACCCGGGGACCTGCCGCCGGTGCAGGTCATCCTGCGACCGTGAGCACGATCTTTCCGGTGGTACGGCCGGTCTCGCCGAGCTCGTGAGCCTTGGCCGCCTGCTCGAACGGCAGGACGGTGTCGACCTCGACGCGCAGCCGCCCCGTCTCAATGAGCTCGGCGATCCTTGCCATCGCGGCGTTGTCGGGTTCGACGAGGAGGGAGCCCGCCCAGATGCCGCGCTCCCCGGCCTGCCGAAGGAGGTCCTCGTCGGGCTCCGATGCGAGTTGGACAAGGGTGCCACCGTCGCGCAGCGTCCGCAGGGAACGCATCCCATAGTCGCCACCGATGCTGTCGATGACCAGGTCGACGTCGCGGACCGTCTCGGCGAAGTCCCTCTCGGTGTAGTCGATCACGTCGTCGGCGCCCAGCTCACGCACGAAGGCGTGCTTGGGCGTACGAGCGGTACCGATCACGTACGCGCCGAGATGCTTGGCGAGCTGGACGGCCAGATGGCCGACCCCGCCGGCCGCGGCATGGATCAACACGCGCTGGCCCGGCTGCACGTTCGCGGTGTCGTACAGGACCTGCCACGCGGTGAGCGCCGCCAATGGCAGCGCCGCGGCGTGCACGTGGTCGAGGCCGGCCGGCTTACGAGTGAAGTGCCGCGACGGGGCGGTCACGTACTCCGCGTAGCCGCCCGCTTTGTGCGGGAAGCGCGGCATACCGAAGACCTCGTCACCCGGCCGGAAGCGGGTGACCCCAAGGCCCACCGCCTCGACCACCCCGGACACGTCCCAGCCGAGGATGGCGGGCGGATCGTTCAGCAGCCTGCCGTGCGTCCGTGACTTCCAGTCCGTGGGATTGACGCCGGCCGCGCGCACCCGGACCAGGACCTCCGTCGGCATCGGCTCAGGACGGTCCACCTCGGCCAGGGTCAACACCTCGGGGCCGCCCGCAGACTCCTGGATGATCGCGCGCATCCGTGCCGCCGTCGTTGTGTCTTCGCTCATGAGAGAACGCTCCGTCGATGCCGGGATGAGTGCGCCGCCGATTGCAGCGCCGGTGACCAGCCTCCGCGATGAACAGGCGTGGAAGAAGTGGCATGATTGCCATTGTGCGCAAGGATCACGCCATGCATCGCGTCGTCGTACTCGCCCTCGACGGCGTGATCCCGTTCGAGCTGAGCATCCCGTCCCGGGTCTTCGGCATCGCCGAGGGCCCGGACGGCGAACCGCTGTACGAAGTCATCACCTGCACCGTCGACGGTCGCCCCGTACGGACCACGGCGGACTTCAGCGTCGCCGTCGAGCATGGAGCCGAAGCCCTCGCCACGGCGGACACCCTGATCATCCCCGCCGCCTACGGTGCCGGGATGATCCACGAACTGGGAAGGCTGACGGACCCGCTCCGCGCCGCGCTCGCGACCGTGCGGCCCGGCACCCGCATGGTGTCGATCTGCGTCGGATCGTACGTGCTGGCGGCCATGGGTCTGCTCGACGGCCGTCCGGCGACTACGCACTGGGGCCATGCCGAACACTTCCAGCGGCTCTTCCCCCGTGTACGGGTGGATCCAGACGTGCTGTTCGTCGACGATGGCGATGTGCTGACCTCGGCGGGTGCGGCGGCCGGGGTGGACTTGTGCCTGCACCTCGTCCGCCGCGACCACGGCAGCGAGGTGACGAACAAGGTGGCTCGTGGCTGTGTCGTTCCGCCATGGCGCGAGGGTGGCCAGGCCCAGTACATCGAACGGCCCGTCCCGGCGCCGTCGACGGCCAGTACCGCGCCCACCCGCGCCTGGGCCCTGGAACGCCTGCACGAGTCGCTGCCGCTGCCGGAGTTGGCCGCGCATGCGCGGATGAGCGTACGCACGTTCATCCGCCGCTTCCGCGAGGAGGTCGGCATGCCGCCGGGACAGTGGCTGATCCGGCAGCGCGTGGACAGGGCCCGTCATTTGCTGGAAGCCAGCGACCTGCCCGTGGACCTCATCGCCCACCAGACCGGTTTCGGCACGACATCCTCGCTCCGCCACCACCTGCACGCGGCGATCGGCGTCTCGCCGATGGCCTATCGGCGCACCTTCCACACGCACGAATCGCCACCCGAGCACGCAGCTGAGCTGCCGCAAGTTCGCCCCGGCCGCCCGTAAGTGCACCGTGGCCCTGCTGGTCGCGGACGTCGGTGAATAGAGGTAAGGGGTCGGTCGGCGGGCGGCGGCCGCCAGCGGACCAGCGAGCGGAACCGCACTGCCGGCGCACTCTTCGGCGACTGGGCGGCGCGTGCCCCGCAGGAACGGCACCATGCGGATGATGCACTCGCTGACGGGAGAGCTGACGCCGGACGGCAGGCCGGCCTGCCGGAAGTTCTATCCGAGGCTCGCCGGCAGCAGGGCGCGGATCGCGGAGCGGACGGCCTCGAGGTCCACCGCCTCGGGAGCGACCCGCCACTGAGCATGAACGCCGATCACGGTCCCCACCAGCAGGACCGTGAACGCCTCCGGGGTCGTGCCCGAGGGCAGCGCGTGTGCCGGTATCCGCGCCTGCACCGCCTGCCGGAGCGCCGCGTGAAGCCGCGCGTAGTGCTCGCGGATCGGCGAGTCGACCTCCACGGCCTCGGCGAGCAGGGTGATGAACAAGCGCGTGACAGGCAGGCGAATGAAGCCCATGACCTCGTCGAGCGGATCACCGCCGCGCTGCCGGTCGGCCGGGGCGAAACCGGTCAGCACGGCCCGGAGCTGGTCGTCGACCACTGCTTCCAGCAGGCCGAGTTTGTTGCCGAAGTGCCAGGGGATGGAGCCGCGGCTGATGCCGGCCTTGTCGGCGATGTCGATGAAGCTCGTCTGCCGGTATCCCTTCTCGGCGAAGAGCCCGGCGGCGGCCGCCACCAGCAGCCGGCGGCTCTCTTGAGTCCTCTCGATACGTCGCGTGGCCATGCGGTCCATCTAACCAGGTATGCCGGACGACAGAGCAAATGTTGGCTGATATAGCCTGTGTTGACCAACATAGAAAGGGAGGTTCTCCATGCGTTGGATGACCTACGCGACGGACACCGGAGACCGCGTCGGAGTGATCGGGAAGAGACCGCGGGCCGACCGCAACCATGCGGGGGTGGAGTGCGGAGAAGGGACGTCGCGATGAACTCCAGAAAGCGGCTGCTCCGCTGGGCAAGCGGGATCATGCTCGTGCTGGGGACAGGGCACCTGTCCTTGCTGGCGCTCGTCGCCCGCGAGCACATCACCGGCTGGGCGGATCGGGGGATGTGGGCAGCCGTCCCGCTCGCCCTCACGGACGGGGACGCCGCTCAGACCGTGGAGTCCCTTCAGAACAAGGTCACCTTCTGGGCCGGTCCGGGAAGCTTCGCCGTCCCCCTCATTCTCCTGGGCTGCCTGACATGGCACCTTGCCGGACACGGGGTGGCCCTGCCCGCCGGAATCGGCTGGGGCCTCGCGACGTGGTGTGCGTTAGGCGGTGTCCTTCTTGTGCCGTCCCCGTTCTTCGCCGGGATCATCTCCGGGGCACTCATCATCGTGGCAGCGCGGAAGGACGATCGGCCGCAAGCATCCCGCGGCCGGGAGAGGGACCTGGCGTGATGCGCACCCCCGCTGGCGGATGCGTGTCGGGTACGTCGCCGGGCTCAGCGGCTCACCGTGGTCTCCCGCTCCATATGTGACAGCTTCTCGGGGTTGCGCACGGCGTAGAGCCCGGTGATGACGCCGTCGTCGATGCGTACCGCCAGGACGGTGTCGACCTCGCCGTTGAGCTGGATGATCAGCGCCGGGTAGCCATTGACCTGCGCCGACCGCAGCGACGCCGTGCCGGCGATCTTGCCGAGCACGTCGGCCACCCTGCCGGCCCCCACGACGGGCGCCAGCGCGGCCAGCTTGATGCCGCCACCGTCGGTCAGGAGGACGACATCGGGCGCGAGGATGTCGAGCAGGCGTTGCAGATCGCCCGTTTCGACCGCCCGCTGGAACGCCTCGAACGCGCCGCGGGCCTCGGCCGGAGAAACGGCCCCGCGCGGTCGGCGCGCCGCGACATGTGCCCGTGACCGGTGGGCGATCTGACGCACCGCGGCCGGGCTCTTGTCGACGGCTTCCGCGATCTCGTCGTAGCCCAGATCGAACACCTCGCGCAGCACGAACACCGCCCGCTCGGTCGGCGTGAGCGTCTCCAACACCAGCAGCATCGCCATCGAGACGCTCTCGGCCAACTCGACATCCTCGGCCACGTCCGGAGCGGTCAGCAGCGGCTCGGGCAACCAGGGGCCGACGTAGGACTCCTTGCGCCGGCCGAGCGTGCGCAGCCGGACGAGCGCCTGGCGGGTGGTGATCCGGACCAGGTACGCGCGCTGATCCCGCACGGTGCCGAGGTCGACGCCCACCCACCGCAACCAGGACTCCTGCAGGACGTCCTCGGCGTCGGCGGCCGAGCCCAGCATCTCGTAGGCGACGGTGAACAGCAGGTTGCGGTGGGCGAGGAACGCCTCGGTGGCGGAGTCCGGGCGGTGGTCCTGGCTCATGTCGTCGCCACGATCTTCGGGCGCGGGCTGCGGCGTGCCGGCCATGGCTGGCTCCTGTTCACTTCTCGAGGCTGTCACACCCACCAGACACCGGGTCCCGCCGTTTTGTGACAGCGAGACGGTAGCCGATCCTTGTCGTCCGCTGCCGGATGACGTGACGCCGAGGCAATGTCGTGAGCTGCCCGGGGTGCCAGGTTCCACCGGTGGAGCCATCTGCTTGTGACGCACGTCACGTAACCGCGCTGTCACAAGGATCGGGTCGCCGGCATCTTGTGCTCGTTCAGCGCCACACGCGACAACACAAGGGAATGCATCATGGAACCTCGCTTGAACCTCGCAGGCAGCCCGCTCGCAGCCAAGTCGATGAAGTACATCGCCTCGGCCAGCAGGGTGATCATCAAGGAGTCGACGCTGCCGCCCGCGACCCAGGACCTGGTGATGCTCCGCGCCAGCCAGATCAACGGTTGCGGCTTCTGCACCGACATGCACACCAAGGACCTCGCGCATGCCGGGGAGACCTCGGTGCGCATCAACCTGGTCGCGGCCTGGCGGGAGGCCACGGTGTTCACCGACGCCGAGCGCGCCGCCCTGGAGCTGACGGAGCAGGGCACCCGCATCGCTGATGCCGCCGGCGGCGTCACAGACGAGGCCTGGGCGACTGCCGCCAAGCACTACGACGAGGAGCAACTCGCCGCCCTGGTGTCGCTCATCGCCCTCATCAACGCCGCCAACCGCCTGAACGTCATCGTCCAGCAGCCCGCCGGCGACTACCAGCCCGGCCAGTTCGGATAACGAGAATTCCCCTGTGGGGAAGGAACGTCATGAGCTCAGCGCTCGAAAACCCTTCGCCGTGACTTCGGCGGCGACACCATCGAACCGGGCGGAGCGGCAGCCATCGTCGGGGTGTGAGCGATCTCGACATTGCCGGCCTCGGCCCAGTCCGCGGCCCGGCGGCACCGCTTGGCTGGTCCGAAGCGGCGAGTCGTTGTCGTACGGGATCGCGATGCGCTTCCCGGCGGGGTGCAGGGAACGCGGCTCACGGAAGAACTCCAGGAATGAACGCGCCGATCGGGAACGGATCCCGATCGGCGCGTCGCAGGCCACAGGCGGCGGTATCAGCCCAGATGCCGGGCGAAGAACTGCAACGCGCTGTCCGCCTCAAAGGCCGGCACGTCCCCGTGCTTGCCGGGGTTGGCGTGCAGCGTCTTCTCAGCCGAGGCCAGAGCGTCGAACAGCGCCAGGGCCTCCTCGCGCGGCACCCGCTCGTCGTCCCACTGCACCAGGAACTGCACGGGGACGGTGACCCCGGCGGCGGCCTCGGCCGAGGCCAACGACGTCCCGTTCAGTCCCAGCACCGCCGCGCGGATCCGTGGCTCGGCGGCGACCAACGGAATGCCGAGAGCGCAGCCCAGTGACGTACCCCAGTAACCCACTGGGCCCAGATCCCCGACCGCGTCCAGGACTGAGCGCCACTCCGGGACGGTCTGGGCGGCGAGCAGCGTGTGGAGCTCGGCCAGCAGCGGGACCGGGTCGCCCGCGTCGGCCATGCAGGCCCGCATCTCGGTGATGATCCGGTCGTGTTCGGCGGTCTTGGGCCGGTCGCCGTGAGCCGGGGCGTCGATGGCCGCCGCCGCGAAACCGCACTCGGCCGCCAGCCGGAGGGCGCGGCCCACGACGCCAGGAGCCTGCTTGTGCTGGCCACCGCCGTGTCCGATGAGGATCAGGGCACGGGGTTCAGCGTCTTCCGGCGTCCACAGCACGCCGGGGATCTCGCCGAGGGTGAAGGATCGTTCGGTGACGCCGTCGGTCGACGTTTGCGAGGTGAAGCGCATGCGCGTTTCAAGCCTTTCGGGATGCCTTGTGCGGGCGCTCCCTAGGCAATACGGGGGAGGGAGGCCCGACCTGTCACAGCGTTGATCGGTCTCACCTCCTCAGTTCGCAGCAGTACACGGCGACGCCGAACGTACCACAAGCGGCTCCATCTCCGTGGTGGTGGGGTAAGTCCGGCCCATGTTCTGCGGGCCAAGAGCGTCGGGGCGTGGAAGCAGGTGTTCGGATTTCGCCGGCTACGGGCTGCACGCCGACAGCGACGAGAGCATCACCCCCGCCCTGAAGGAGGTCGGCGAGCCGGCCGCCGGAGGCCGGCTACGACCGGTGATCGACAGCGGGTTCGCTCTCGAGGACTTCGAAGACGGCTATGCCCGTCTCGCCTCGTCATCGTCGTCGAGCTCTGAGCGCCGAAAGGCCCGGACGCCCGATCCGGGCACGACGGAGGGCATGCGTTGCGCTAGAGGGCGTGGTCATAGGGGGGTTGCTGGAGAAAGATTGCGGCGCAGGAAGTCCAGCTCCAGCAGGAGCAGGTTCTCGGCGACCTCCTCTTGGGCGGCCATGTGCGAGACGCCCGACAGCGGCAGGACGGTGTGCGGGCGGCCCGCGGCCAGCAGCGCGTCGGCCTGGTCATCCAGCGCCGCGCTCAGCTTGTCGAGGTGGATGGCCCGCTCCCAGGCCGGCCCC